>SLAV01000018.1 GCA_007126655.1 Haloferula sp.
ACTCCCTAAGGCATACCTTTGCAACGATGAGCCTTCAAGAAGGGGTTGACATTAAGACCACTCAAGAGAATTTGGGCCACCATGCGGCAGCTTTTACTCTCGATGTTTACAGTAGTGTTACCTCCAAAATGAGAAAGGAGGCTACAGATAAAATCGGTGACCTGCTTGCCTCCTGCCTCAATGAATAGCCCTGAAGGATACCCTCCCGGAGCTTGCACCTCCGGGATTTTTTTTGTCTTCAAAGAATGTAAAAAGTGTGTAAAACAGCCATTTTGGAGGGTGTTTGACGGGGCTTACTAAAACTCGACTTCCAAAAAACCCTTTAAAAACAATGGTCGGGGCGACAGGATTTGAACCTGCGACCCCTTGGTCCCAAACCAAGTGCGCTACCAAACTGCGCTACGCCCCGAGATAAGAATTAGTATAACGCATTTTCAAGCTGGAGTCAACCTATAGCGAATATATGCCCGTGGTTATGGGGTTTTTGGGTTTTTAGCTTGTAAAAGTTTTGTAGCATACCTGATATTTATGTGCAATAGAAGCTCTTAAGAGGGTGATTTTACTGCCTGCTACTATCTAAAATTGTCCTTTCTGGACCCCGTTGCAGTAGTAATTGCAGTAAATTTGTTTGCCCTTAAATCCTTATAATAAGAGGGGGTTTGGGTCATTACCAATCCGGCATTGTAGAGTTTTAGTGTTATTCTTGCCCTTACAACTACTAAGCCCAAGGACAATAACTCCTCTCACAATGCTTTCTACGCTCTTAAACAAAATCCTGCTGATTATTCACTTCTATTAATCCCTGCCAGAACACAAAGGCAAAGGGTTGAGATAATATTTGTTTTATCATGGCAAATAAGTAACGGTAAAATCTGGCGATCCATACCGTATCGCATCTTGCAAATCATTATTATTTGATTGAAATCCCTTGTGTCTCAACCTTATCTGAAACCGGTCATGTCCGTCCCTTATTTCCCGATTCAGTATTTCTACTAGCTTATCACCGGAACATATAAAGGTAGGCAAACTTTCATATTCCCCCAACAACTCCCCATAAATACCATAATCATCCAACTTAATGTTGCGAGAACCCCAGTAGACCCATTCCAACCATATAGCCTGTATTAAATTGGGATTGATAGGGTCGTTTTGAACCAAATGCTTGTTGAACTTCATTTCAGCAGCAACCACCTCTTTACCGGCCAAAGGGGATATGTCAAAACTTAAAAAACCTCTGATGGGCCGGTTAGATTCACTATCTCCAACCATTGCGAAAGTGGTGGGAGTTGCATAATCACCTTCAATAATAAATCCTCCCAATCCTTCCCCAGGTATCGTCCTTTCCAGGCTTATCGTAGGGAGTGCCAGCACTTCAACGGTTTCTGTTTTTTCCGCCCTGCCGCCCTTCCCATCTTCTACCGTCACGGTAATATTGTAAAACCCTGCAGTATTTGGCATGGTCCATGTAATTGCGCTGCTGGCAGGGTCATCTATGCTGCCGTCATCAACGGTCCAACTGTAGGAGAGGGAGTCACCATCAGGGTCTGTTGCACTTACGGACATCCCGTATGCCAATCCGGTATAGTATGTGCCCATCATGGTAATGTTGGTTATCTCCGGGGGCCTATTGGCCTCTTCTTCTTCCTCGGTTTCATCAGTGGTCTCTTCCTGGTTTTTGGGTACTTCATTCCCCTCGCCTTCATCTTCTTCACCGTTCTCAGCTGTCTCAATAACAGCTAATAATTCAAAGGATGCTTCCCTGCTTCCTTGAGAGTTCTTGGCTACTGCTGTTAAGACAAAAGTCTCCCCGGGGTTGAGGAAAATAACCGCCCGGTTCTCTCCCGCTTCACCCAGGCTGTCATCTCGGCTAAAGGTGACTTCCGGAACCGGATTTCCTGACACCTCCGCCTGTACATCGAAGCGATACTGGCCGCTTTCCTCCAGTTCTGGGCCTGCAACCAACTCCAGCGTAACCTCGGGAACGGTTTTGGCTGTCAGGAACACGTCTCTTAGAGGGGTTGCTGTTAATATTAAAGCTAGTGCTAAAACAACAATAATGCCAACCAAAACAAAGATAAGCGGATTCTTCTTTATAGGACTTTTACTATCAGTCGGTTCATCAGCCACTGTTTCCACGTCCAGGTTAGGGTCTTTCCCTTCCATAGTGGTCACCCCCTTCAAGTGCATCATTTATCCTATTTCCATAGTCAGCAAAGGCCTGGCACTCAGCCAGGCTAAAGCTCCTTGGATATTATCCTAGTAATATATTGTCTCAGCCATCCAGGGTCATGAAAACCTTGAGAACGATGTTTTCATACCGATATGATACTCCATCAAAGTCATTGTTGTTATTACTATTATCTTTAGCAAAGTGAAGCCTGAATTGTAAGCGGTCTGCCCCTAGATATAGTCGGTTCTCAATCTCTTTAGCCAACTTCTCGGTGTCTTCTCCTCTAATGCTTACGAGAGTGATGTCATGGTTGGTAAAGCTTTTTATTCCCGTACCGGGCAAGTTGTAATCGGATAACTCTAGAGTCCTTGGCCCCCAGTCTACCATCCCTACCCAAAGGCCTAAATTACCGTGAAAACTAGTAGGGTCTCCTTGCTGATGTGGGTTGGCAAGGCGAAGTACAGCTCGATGGACCGTAAAAGGACCGCCGATGCCAAATTCGGTATTGAAACTGATAAAGCCACGAACCATTTTATTGTCTGAGGTATCACCCACGTACACCCCTTCCACACCATCTATATATGTATAAACGACCGCATCCTTAACAATATAGCCTGATTCCACGGGCATCGGCACCAAGGTAAGGACAGGGTGTACAAAAACCTCTTGGCTCTTTACTGCCTCGCCACCACGGGTATCTCGTACCCTTACTTTGATTTCAATTAACTGCATCTCTTCACTGGTTGTCAGGGTCATGGGATTGCCGGTCGTATGAATGGGGGTGAAACCTTCACCTGATACTTCCCAATCAAATGTAATAAAATCCCCATCAGGGTCACTTGCCTGAGCACTTATAGTGTATGTTTCTCCGCGAAAAAAAGGACCGGAAGGCAAGTTAATCGCGGTGATAACTGGGTCCTGGTTGGGTGGCACTTTCCACCAATTTCCTACAACAACATCATCTACATGTTGCCCATCACTAATACCTATAAGAACTTTTTCATGGGAATCCAGCTCATAATTGCTCTGCATATACTCATCGTAGTAAGCTTTGAAGTCGTCCCCCGGTTTGATAGCGTAAACATGGTAATTCCCCGGGGGTACCTGAATTAAAAAACCAAATCCGGTGGCATACTTGCTGTCCTGTATAATTATATCAGTTGTATATTCCTCATTTGTATCCACTTCTTCCGCCACAATTGTCATGTCAGGGATATGATCTGAAGGATAAACAATATAACCCTCTATTGTTCCCAAATTCTCTGACTCAATTATGCCTTCATTTTCCTCACCATCGTCTTCTTCACCGTTCTCAACTGTCTCAATAGCAGCTATTAATTCAAGGGATGCTTCCCTGCTTCCCTGAGAGTTCTTGGCTACTGCTGTTAAGACAAAACTCTCCCCGGCGCTGAGGAAAATGACCACCCGGTTCTCTCCCGCTTCACCCAAGTTGTCATCCCGGCTAAAGGTGACTTCCGGAACCGGATTTCCTGACACCTCCGCCTGTACATCGAATCGATACTGGCCGCTTTCTTCCAGTTCTGGGTCTACAACCAACTCCAAGGTAATCTCGGGAATGGTTTTGGCTGTCAGGAACACGTCTCTAAGAGGTGTGGCTGTTATTATTAAAGCTAGTGCTAAAACAACAATAACACCAACCAAAACAAAGATAAGCGGATTCTTCTTTATAGGGCTTTTACTATTAGTCGGTTCCCCAGTCGTTATTTCACCGTCTAAGTCAGGGTTTTTTCCTTCCATTGTTGTCACTCCCTTAAGTCATGGTATAAAACCGCATATTGACTCTTTCAGAAATGGAGTTAACTTCGGACTAAAACCCTTGTTTTGAATAGCGCTATGTTTTATCATCACAGGAACTAATAAATAAATCGTTTAGCAATCCCTACCCAATGGCTTCCCTAAAGAGAGCAATCTGTTTGAAGTTGACAAATGCTATCCACATTTGTTTCTAACTTTTATGTACAATTCCCTCTAGAGAATCCCTCAATTTAACAGCCAGATTACCGATGAAAGGAATTTTATATTCCTTGTATTGAAAACCTTGAATAATAGCGATAATTGCAAGTATCAAGATAATGATAGAAATAATGGTTCCAAGGGTAGCTATCAGACCCAACAAACCCAGACCCGCCCCTGGCGAGTAAACGAAGGTTGCCGCAAATATGCCTGTTAAAATGGCCAGTACAATTCCAAATACCAGCCCTACCAGGCTAAGGGCAAAACTCTGCATAGCATGGAAGCGAACAAAACGGCTCTCTTTTTCCAGCACAAAGACCACTACGGGTACCAGCCAAGCAAGGTAATTCAGTCCGGGTATCCAAGCAACCGCTACACCGCCAAGGTAGGCAATTAGGATGGCAATATTAGCATCCATCCCCAGAGAAGATTTGTGAGGCTCTACAGTTTGCATCTAAATTCCCTCTTTTCGTTGTAAAATAAGGTTTATTAAATCAAAGTATACTATACTTGTATATACTGGGCAACACTCAAAAGTAGTAAAATAATGAATATTCCTAATTATTTTTAATATATGTTCTCTTGGGTAGAAGTATGCCTGCTGGGAACTTCTCTCAGTCTAGACAGGGGTTTGCGTAAGATTGCCCTAATCAGGCTCCTTTCAGCCGAAGGTGAGCCATGGGATTAACTGGGGGGAGGTCTCTTCACGAACTTAACCTAGCCCTGAGAGATGGCAGGGGATTGCGTAGACGACAATGAGTACAACATTGAAATTGGCCGAGGGCAAAGTGTAACCAATATGGCCAAGGCTACCCTGATTTGAACCCCATTGCAGTAAACATTGCAGGTAAATTGCCCATATAACAAATAAGAACCCTTGTATTTAAAGGGTTCTTGTGTATGTAT
>SLAV01000091.1 GCA_007126655.1 Haloferula sp.
GTTCGCAACGCGATGTGACGCTCCCGGTCCATGAAGGGTGCGACACCTGCGGCGGCAGCGGCGTGGCGAAGGGCAGCAGCCGCGAGACCTGCCGTCAATGCGGCGGGCAAGGGGTCGTGATTTCGGGTGGGGGTTTTTTCCAAGTGCGCCAGACCTGTCCGATTTGCAATGGCGAGGGCACGATGATCCGCAACCCCTGCAAGGATTGCAACGGCAGCGGACGGGTTCGCGCCCGACGGCATATCGCCTTGAAAATCCCTCCCGGCGTCGATACCGGCACACGGCTGCGCCTCAGCGGCAAGGGCGAAAGCGGCGTCCGTGGCGGTCCCCCGGGCGATTTGTATGTGGTGCTGCACGTCAAGCCCCACCCCCTGTTTGAACGCCAGGGCGAGGATTTGCACTGCGTGGTCCCCGTGCCGTTCAATATCGCCGCCTTGGGCGGTACGATCGATGTGCCGACGATCGATGGCTTTGCGCGCCTTAAGTTGTCGGTCGCAACCCCGAACGGCAAGGTCTTCCGGTTGCGCAACAAGGGGATTCCCTCCCATGACGGCTATGGGCGCGGCGATTTGCATGTGCGCGTGGTGGTCGAGGCGCCTGGTCGCCTTTCGGGTAGCCAGAAACGCCTGCTGAAGCAGGTCGGCGAGGCCATCGGCCCGGACTGTTACCCGGACATCACCCGCCAGCGCGAGTTGGCGGAAGCATTTTTTGAACGGCGCGAGGCGCTGAAAAAGTAGGTTACGGGCATGAACGCGGCGTCCTGCAAGTTGACACCCCCACACCCCCAAACGGACCCAAGCGAGGATCACGATAACAGAACGTTCACACCGCGTCGTCCGGGCGCCCCGGGATCTCCCCGTGTATCTGGACGACGCGCTTTCGGACCCCTCGTATTGGCTTGAAGGCGCGGAAGCGCACCGCCTGCTGCGGGTGTTGCGGCTCGGCCCGGGGGCAGCGCTGTGCCTGTTCAATGGCCGCGGACGAACGTTGCCGGTCAGCATAAGCACCGCGGACAAGCGCCGTGTGCTGCTCGAGGCGCGCGGGCGGCCAGTCGATGACCCCCCCCCCCCTTGCCGCATCACGCTTTTCCAGTCGTTGATCAAGGGACCCCGCATGGACTGGCTGGTCGAGAAATGCGTGGAACTGGGCGCGTCCAGACTCGCGCCGGTATTGACCACGCGCACCGTTTCGCGTGTGGATGCGGCCGGCAACGGAGCGCACAAACGTGCGCGATGGGCGAAAATCGCCATGGAGGCGGCGCGGCAGTGCGGCACCGCCTGGCTGCCGGAAATCGACGCGCCCGCTACGTTGGATACGGTGCTGAACGAATGGACGCCAATGGAGGCGCCGTTGCTGGTGGGGAGTCTGATGCCGGAAACAACGCCCTTGCCCGAAGCGCTGCCCCCGCGCCCCCCGCGGCACATCGGTGTGCTGATCGGCCCGGAAGGCGACTTCGCGCCGGCGGAATTGGCGGCCGCCTGCCGCGCGGGCGCCCGCCCCGTCAGTTTCGGCCCGCGCATCCTGCGCGCGGAAACCGCCGCGCTTTTCGCCTTGTCGGTGCTTTCCGCGCATTGGCGGCACTGATACGCATTCCTGACTGGCAAGTTGGGCGAAAACGCGGTATGCTTTGCGCCCATGAACGTTTGCCTGGATTATCAGCCCGCGGTCTCGCAGGGCGCGGGGATCGGCCGATACACCCGTGCCCTGGCCCGAGGTCTGCCGCCCTTGCTGGCGGCGGAGGATGCGCTTCGCCTGTTCTACCTCGATTTTCGCCGTGCGGCGTGCACACCGGACGTGCCGGGCGCCACGGCGGTCGCCTGGCGGCGCTTGCCCGGCGCCTGGTTGCAGCAGTCCTGGAAACGACTGGGCTGGCCGCCTTATGACCGGTTGGCGCCCGCCGCGGACTGCTACCATTTTCCCAATTTCATCATCCCGCCCCTGCGGCGCGGACGCACGGTGGTGACCATTCATGACATGAGTTTCGCGCGCTTGCCCGACTGCGCCGAACCGCGCAATCTCGCCTATTTGCGCGCCCGCCTTCCCGATACGATCCGGCGCGCGGATGCGATCATCGCCATTTCACGGTTTAGCGCCGCGGAGATCATCGCGGACTACCCGGCGGCCGAAAACAAGGTGCATGCCATCCCCCTGGGAATCGAGCCCGACCGCTTTCAACGGCCCGACGCCGGGATCGTGAACGCCCTGCGCACGCGGTTGCAGCTCGATCGGCCCTATCTGCTGACGGTCGGCACCATCGAACCCCGCAAAAACCTGCCGTTGCTGATCGACACCTTTGATGCCTTGCCCGAGTTCGACGGCGATCTGGTCATCGCCGGCATGCCGGGGTGGAAGTGCGAACCCATTTTCGAGGCCATGCGCCAGGCCCGGCGCGCCGAGCGCATCCGCTACCTGCGCTATGTCGCGGATGCCGACCTGCCGGCCCTGTACGCCGGGGCAGCCCTTTTTGCGCTCCCCTCCCGCTACGAGGGGTTTGGCTTCACCCCGCTCGAGGCCATGGCCTGTGGCGTGCCGGTGGTGGCCTCCACCGGGGGCTCCCTGCCCGAGGTGCTGGGCGAGGCCGCCGTGCTGATCGAGGATGGCTCAGTGGACGCCTGGGCGCCGATGCTTCGCGCGTTGCTCGGCGATCCCACGCGTCTGCAACGACTTGCCGAGGCCGGCCCGGTCCGGGCCGCGCGTTTCCGCTGGACGGAGACGGCCCGCGAAACGCTGCGGGTGTATCGGAGTGTTTGCGCATGAAAACAATCGTGTTCGATGCCCGCTGGATCCATCCCGAGCCTTCCGGTATCGGAATTTATGCGCGCGAACTGCTGCGTCGACTGCCCCGTCTCGCGCCGGAGCTGGACTTTGTGGTGCTGTTCAATCAGGCGGACGTATGCCGACGAACCCTGGCGGAAACCGACATCGATGCCCTGCCCAATGTGCGCGGCCGCCTGTTTGACGCCGGCATCTTCGCGCCGCGCAGTCAATGGCGCCTGCCCGTCGAGCTGCGCCGCCTGGGTGCCAGCGTCTATCATTCCCCCAACTACCTGTTGCCCTATGCCGCCTTTCCCGTCGACCGCCCGGGCCGCACCCGTGCCGTGACGACGATCCATGATGTCATTCCGTTCGTCGTGCCCGACCATGCCCCCCGGTCGCGCAAAACACGACTCTGGCCGCTGTTTGTCTGGTGCATGCGCCAGAGCGTCGCCCGCGCCGATGCCGTCATCACGGTCAGCGACGCCTCGCGACGCGATTTGATCCGGGTGCTGCGGTTGCCGCCCCCCCGTGCCGCCCGGATCCAGCGCATCTACAATGGCGTCGATGCGGGGTTTTCCCCGACCCCGGGCGAGGAGGCGACGGCGGCCCCCTGCCGCGATGCCGCCGCGCCCCGGACGCTGCTGTACGTGGGACGCCTCGACCCCTACAAGAATGTCGCACTGCTGGTCCGCGTGTTTGCGCGGCTGCAACCCCGCTTTGCGTTTCCGTTGCGCTTGCGAATTGTCGGCCCGCCGGATGCACGCTACCCCCAGGCGCGTGAAGCCGTGCGCGAGCTGGGGCTGGAGGCGGCGGTTTCGTTCGAAGGCTTCCTGGATGCCGCCGGGCTCGTGCAGGCCTATCGCGATGCAACCGTGCTGGCGCACCCCTCGCGCTATGAAGGGTTCGGATTGCAATTGCTCGAGGCCATGCGCTGCGGGCTGCCGGTGGTCTGCACCACGGCCGGGGCCATGCCGGAAGTCGTTGGCGAGGCGGCGCTGCTGACGCCGCCCGATGACGCCGATGCCTTTTTGCAGGCGCTCGAGCGGGTCTTGGGCGATCCCCCCCTGGCCGAACGCCTGCGACGCGCCGGACTTGAACAGGCGGCACGCTTCACCTGGGAGCGGACCGCCCAGGCCACGCTGGAACTGTACCGGAGCAAGCCGGCATGAACCCGTTTGTCGAACGGATTGGAAACCGCCGCGTTGTGCTGGCGCACGATTGGCTCACCGGCATGCGCGGCGGTGAACGGGTGCTGGAGCGCTTGTGCCTTGCCTTTCCGGAAGCCCCGCTGGTGACGCTGATTGCCGATCCCGCACGGGTCACACCGGTCATACGCGATCGCCCGATCCACACCTCGTGCCTGCAACGCCTGCCGGGAATCCGACGCACTTACCGCTATGCGCTGCCCCTGTTCCCGGCTGCCGTTTCACGCTTGCGGCTCCCCCCCGCGGATCTGGTGATCAGTACGAGCCATTGCGTCGCCAAGGCCTTTCAGGCGCCGCCCGGCGCGCGCCATGTCTGTTATTGCTTTACCCCCATGCGGTATGCCTGGATGTTCCACGACGAATACCTCGGACGCGCCGGCCCCAAACGCCTGGCGGCGCAGTGGCTGCTGCACGCCCTGCGGCGCTGGGACTACCGCACGCGCAACCGGGTCGACCGCTATATCGCCATCAGCCGGCATATCCAGGCGCGCATCCACCGCTGCTACGGGCGCGACAGCGATGTGGTCTACCCACCGGTCGACACGCAGCGCTGCACGCCGGACGCGCCCCCCGCCGATGCGGGACGCTATGACTTGCTCGTGTCCGCCCTGGTGCCCTACAAGCGGGTGGATCTTGCGGTGCGCGCCTATGCCCGCACCGGTTTCCCGCTGCGCATCGTCGGCACGGGAACCGAGTTCGAGGCGCTGAAAGCCCAGGCTACGGACAACGTCAGTTTTCTGGGGTGGCGCGACGACGAAGCCCTGAGCGACCTGTACCGGGGCTGCCGGCTGCTGATCTTTCCGGGCGAGGAGGACTTCGGCATCGTGCCGCTCGAAGCCCAGGCCTGCGGCCGACCCGTGGTGGCGTTCGATCGCGGGGGCGCGCGCGAAACCGTGGTGGAACAGGAAACCGGCCTGTTTTTCCCGGCGCAAACCGAAGCCGCCCTGGCCGATGCCGTGCAACGGGCGGCCGCCCATCCCTGGGACCCGGCGCGCATCCGCCGACATGCCGAGCAGTTCGGCATTGCGCGGTTCGACCGGGAGCTGGCCGATGCCATTGGCGCCGCACTGTA
>SLAV01000290.1 GCA_007126655.1 Haloferula sp.
AGGGACGGGTGCTGGATGAGGAGCTGAACGTGCGGGGCCTGATGCCCGGTGAGATCCACGCCACCAATGGCAACGGAGACATCGCCGTGGGAGAGGCCGCCATCTGGTGGACCGACAGCGGTGTCCTTGTCGCCGATCTTCCGTTTTCCAGCACCGTCGCCGCGGTTTCCGCCGAGGACGCCCATCTCGTCCGCTTCAATGCCGCGACGCGGACGCTGCACAGCACGCCGCTTGCCGAACTGGCGGATCTTCCCGGGCCGCGCCCGCGCCCGGGCCAATTGCTCGATGAAAGTCCCGACAGCCTGTCATGGTCGCCGGTCGCCGGCGCCACATCCTACCGCGTGTTCATCGCGGAAAGTGCGGCTTCATTGGAGGCGATGACCGCGCCGACGGCGGTTGTCGGCGCGGCTTTCCTCGAAATTTCCGATCCGCTGGATTCCGGACGCAATCATTTCTGGTGCGTCGATGCGGTCACCGATGAGGGCGTCGTGACGGGTGCGGTCCACGAATTCGGCATTGCCTTTCCGATGACGGCGGCACTGCCCGCGGTGGGAAGTTCCTCGTCGAATCAACGAGCCGTCTCGCTCACGCATCGACATTTGCTCGTCGGCGGGCGTGGAGAGGCGCAGTTGTTTGATTTTGACTCGACGGCGGGAACCGTCACGCCGGTCGAGACGTTCAGGGAGCCGTCACTCGCCACTTCGGACCTCTTCGGCTTCGCTGTGGCGATGGATGGCGGGCGCGCGGTGATCGGAGCACCTTCGACGGGCGGCGCGCAGACGGGAGGATTTGTTTCCGTCTATCGTCCCGGAGGCCTGGGCTTTTGGGAGCATGGCGGCCGGAACACCCCGCCGGATCCGGTGGCGAACGAAAGATTCGGCAGTCACATCGCGGCGGACGGCAACCTGATGCTCGTCGGCACCGATGCCACAGGCACCTCCGAGACGGGCCGGGTCGTCGCATACCTCGCCGAACCCGACCTGATCGAAACCCAGGTGCTGCAGGCGGACGACGCGGAGGCGGGCGATGGATTCGGCCGGATCATCGCGATGGAGGGCAACCATGCGGTGATCGCCGCGCCCGGGCGCGGCACTTGGTTCAATCCTCAGCCGGTGTTGTATGCCTTCAACCGCTCGACGGCGACCGGCGTGTGGAGTCAATCGCAAAAAATCAGCATCCCGGATGTGAGCACCTCCAACAATGCGATCCGCTCGCTGGCCCTCTCCGGCAACCTGATGGCGACCGCCACCTCCGACGGCGACGTCCTGATTTACCGGCGCGTGAGAACGGGCATGTGGAATCACACCGCGACGATCCGCCGCCAGGATGTGCCGGGAGCGACCTCATCATTCGGTTCGTCGATCGCGCTGGCCGGCGACCAGTTGTTCGTGGGCGACACCGGGGCGATCGACAGGGGTGTTCCGGGAGGGGCTGTCTTCAGTTTCCGGCGAACTCCGGGAGCCTGGATGCCGGGGCCGCTGATCAGTCCGTTGGCCACAAGGACGAGTTTCGGAATTGCCATGGCGGTGCGCGACCACTGGCTGGTCGTCGGCAGCCGCGGAAATCAGGCGGGTTGGTTGTTCCGTATTGCGGCCGGCGACCAACGCGCCCCGCAGTTCGCCCCGGTGATGCAGACCCAGGTGATCACCGGGCGCGAATTCTCCATCCCCGTCCAGGTTGAGAATCCAGCCGGCAATGGCGCATTTGCGATCAGCCGCCTGCAAGGCCCGTCTTGGTTGCAAATCGAGGACCAGGGCGATGGCAATGCCAGGCTTCACGGCACGCCTCCGCCAGGCGCGGGGCCATCCAGCGTCATCCAATTGCGCGCGTCGAATGCGACGGGCGGCACGGCACATTACGCGTTCAATCTCATGGTCCTCGAGCCCACGGATTTTCCAACCCTTGATGCTTCGCCATCCGCGGCGGACCTCGGCGTGGGCCAGCAACTTCTGTTGCGCGCGGATGTGAGTGGCATCGGGCCGTTTCAATGGCAGTGGTTTCGCGATGGCGAAGCGATCGAGG
Source organism: Haloferula sp. (assembly GCA_007126655.1). Classification (GTDB taxonomy): domain Bacteria; phylum Verrucomicrobiota; class Verrucomicrobiia; order Verrucomicrobiales; family Akkermansiaceae; genus Luteolibacter. The sequence continues at coordinate 2,023 of SLAV01000290.1, forward strand.
GTGCCAACGAAGACCATTACCTTGTCAATGAAGTCGGGTTTTCCGATGCCGGGCGCTATCACGTCCGGGTTTCCAATTTCGTGGGACCAATCGAATCCGATCCCGTCGATGTCACGGTGCGCGCTGCGGATCGCTTCGCCGGCGACTGGCCGACGTTTGGCGGCTCGCCCGCCCACACCGGCCGCCACCCGGCGGCGCTCGATGCGACCTGGTTCCAGCCTGCATGGTCGCGGGAACTCCAGCAGGACCGGGTGTTGAACCGTGCGGTGATCGCCGAGGGTCGCGCGATCGTCGTGCCGCAAGGGAGATTTGCCTCCGGCCTGGCGGTCAAAGCCGTTGATCTGGAATCCGGCGTCGAACTTTGGAACTATCCCTTTCCGTCCGCCTTTTCGAGCAATCCACCATCCATTCATGACGGTCGGGTTTATTTCCAGCGCGGCAACCATGCCAACGATTCCCAGCTGATCAGTCTCGATGCGGCCACAGGTGCGGAAGTATGGGAAGCGCCTTTCAGAGCACAGTGGGAGTCTTACGAGGCCCCTGCGATCAGCGGGATGGGGATATTCATCAACGGCGGTTCATTCGGCGGTATGTATGGATTCGATTTCGATGGCAACGAGCGTTTTTTCGCGAACCTGGCCCAGGTTTCGGGCTGGACGCCCACCATCCTGCAGGACCGCCTGTTCAGTTGGACCAATGGATCGTTCATCGAGCATCTTCCAGGCGATGGCAACACGATCTGGGAGCTGACCGGCTTGCAGGGCACTGGCATCGTTGCGGCGCGGGACGATGCCGCCGTGATCAACAGCAGCGGACTCACATGCATCGACCTGCCGACCCGCTCGGTCCGGTGGAGGGTGGATGATGGCAATTTCGGACAACCCGCGATTGGTGGCGATCACGTCTTTGCCATCTTCGGAAACGCCGTGCGCTCCCATGCGCTGCACGACGGGACGCCCGGCCTTGTCTATCAGACTGACGCGGGCACCACGACCGCCGCGCGCCTGATCGACCAACCGATCCTCTTCAACGACCGCCTGGCGGTTTCCAATGAATCGACGACCTGGATCTTCGACATCGGGACCGCCGAACTGATGCAAACGCTCGATGCGGGCGGCCGCCTCAGCTATTCGAACGGCTATCTGTTGGCCGCCGGGGATGACGGGGTGCTGCGGGCGTTTTACGCCACTCCGCACGGGCGCGTGGCCATCAGCGGGCCGGAAGGAGAACCGGTTGAAAACGACGGCGAACCCGTGCGCGTCGGCGCGCCACCCGTCGGCTCGTCCGGCGTCACGACGCTCACACTTGCCAACAGCGGACTCGACGACCTTGGTGAAATGGTGTGGTCGATCGAGGGAGAACACGCGGCGGATTTCGCGCTCGGCGAAAGCCAGCCTGCCATGCTTGTTCCCGGTGCCGAGGTGGTGGTGGAAATCACCCACACCCCCTCGGACAAAGGCCTGCGCGAAGCGGTGCTGGTGCTGGCCAGCGACGACCCGACGCAGCCTGAATTCCGCATTCCCGTCTTCGCCCTGCCGCCGGATGTCGAACTCTTCGCCGCCACCGATATCACAGGCGTGAGCGCCACCTTGAACGGAAACGCGGTTGCGAATGACAACGACATCGCGCTCGTCTTCGAATACGGCCTCACCCCGGAATTTGGAACCACCGTGGCCGCGGATCCCGCCGCGATGTCCGGCGAGGACGAGGGGCCGGTGTCCGCGGAAATCACCGGCTTGCCGCCGGGCACGCTCCACCACTATCGGATTGGGGCGACCAACGCCGAGGGCACGCACTGGAGCGAGGGCATGACGTTCACGACGCTGAGCGACAACGCGCGGTTGGAGAGGATCACCAGTCGGATTCATCTCGGGCTGCCCTTCGATCCGGACACGCTCGATTACTTCGGCACGCTCGGCTTCGACCGCGATTCGGTCGAGGTCCGCCCCCGCCCCGAGCATCCTGGCGCAACAGTCACCGTGCAGGGCGAGCCGGTCACCGGCTTTATTGATCCCATTCCGTTGCAGGTCGGCAACAACACGATCACCATTGTGGTCACTGCGGAGGACGGCATTACCACGCTCACCTACACCATTGTTGCGACGCGCCTTCCGCAGGAGTTCATGCTGGATGGCGGCGGCGGGGTTCCGGTGGTGGCGGATGGATTCCGCGCCGTCGGCACGATGCCGCCGATTCAACTCGGGTTCCACCCGGATCCGGGCGCCGAACTGATGCTGTTGGAAAACACCTCCCTGCTGCCGGTTGTCGGAAGATTTACCGACATGCCACAGGGCCGGCGGATCACGCTGGAACATGACGGGCGGCTTTATGAATTCACCGTCGATTACTTCGGTGGCGACGGCAACGATCTGGTGCTGCTGTGGGCCGACACCGCGCTGGCGGGTTGGGGCGACAACAGTTTCGGGCAGTTGGGACAGGATCCGTCCAATGGCGGCCCGCGCAACCGTCCGGCGGCCGCGGAAATTCCGGCTGGCACACTGCTCGAAAACCGCACCGTCAAGGCGGTCGGAGCCGGATACCTTCACAGCCTCGCGCTGACCGCCGACGGCATGCTCGCCGCCTGGGGCTACAACGCCCACGGCCAGCTCGGCAATGGCGAGGAGGCGCACAGCCACGAACCGGTGGCGGTCGATCTCGGGGCGGTGCCCGACGGCGCGATGGTGGTGGCGGTGTCCGCCGGCCCCTATCACAACCTCGCGTTGTGCGACGACGGCACGGTGCTGGCGTGGGGCATGAACAACTTCGGCCAGCTTGGCGATGGCAGCACGGAAACCCGGCGCGTGCCGGTGGTGGTGCCACCGCACGGCGCGCTCGAAGGCCGCCGGGTGGTGGCGGTGGCCGCGGGGGCTTATCAAAGTTTCGCGTTGTGCTCGGATGGCACGGTGGCGGCGTGGGGATACAACGGCGAGGGCGAACTCGGCGACGGCACCACCACGACGACACCGGTGCCGGTGCAGGTGCATCACGACGGCGCGCTGGCCGGGC
>SLAV01000175.1 GCA_007126655.1 Haloferula sp.
ACTGCTTGCAATGGAAGCCGGTCACGATACCCTGTGTCGGACTCGGCCTCACGTGCGCGCGTTCCTGAGGAGCCCGGCGCGGTAATTCCGCACGCCGGGATCTGCGACGGGGGCTCCGGGTGAAACCGGCGTCCCTACCTCAATGCGCGATAGTGACTATGCGGGATCCGCTTGCGACCTCGTTCTGGCATGACCTTTTCCAGGATGCGCAAACCGTGTCCGCCCGCATCACCAAGGTCTCCTGGCTCGTCTCACGTGATCAACTGTAGATCTTATCGTAGTATTCGGCGGCCATGCGGTCGGCGTCGAAGAACGGGGCGACGTCGTTCATCGACTGGAGGACGAGTTTGCCCCAGTCTTCCGGGTTGCCGTAGTAGAGCGGGAGGACCTTCTCCCTCATCACCTGATAGAATCCGAGCATGTCGTGGCGGTCGCGGTCCTCCGGGGAGAGCGAGCGGTCGGCCTCGGGGATGATGAATGCGTTTTCGCCGTCCCGGGCGAACTCACAGATCCAGCCGTCGAAGGTGGAGAGGTTGACGGAGGCATTCATCGCGGCCGTCATGCCGGAGGTGCCGGACGCCTCGCGGGTGACGACGGGGTTGTTGAGCCAGATGTCGGAGCCGTTCTTGAGGAAGCGCGAGAGTTCGAGTTCGTAGTCGATGAGGACGGTGGCGTTCGGGAAGTCGCGGGTGAGGGAAATGAGGTGGTTGAAGGTGTCGATGGCCTCGTAATCGAACGGGAACGGCTTGCCTGCCCAGATGACCTGGACGGGGTGTTCGTTGTTGTTGATGAGTTCGCGGAAGAGGCGGATGTCGCGTGTGATGAGGTCGGGCCGCTTGTATCCGGCGAAGCGCCGCGCCCAGACGATGGTGAGCGCCCCGGGGTCGAAGAGCTTGCCGGTCTGGTCGGCGACGACGCGGAACAGGCGCTCCTTGAGTTCGCGCTTGCGGTTGCTGAGTTCCTCGATGTCTCCGTTTTTGCGGGCGTGTTCGAGGCCGTGGTCGGCCCAGTATTTCTTGTTCTGGGCGTTGGTGACGTGGGTGATCCTGCAGACGCCGGGGTGATCCCGCCACATGCCGCGCGCCACCTCGCCGTGGAGTTTCGACACGCCGTTGGCGATGCGGGCGAGGCGCAGGGCGGCCAGGGTGTGGTTGAACTCCGGGCCGTCGATGCCGGTGATCTGGCGGACCTCGTCCTCACCGACGGATCCGAAGAAGGTGAAGTCGCGCAGGATGCCGAAGTCATGTCGCTCGTTTCCGGCCTCCTCGGGCGTGTGGGTGGTGAAGACGAGGCGTTTTTTCACTTCGTCGAGGCTGTGGTGTTTTTCGTAGATGTGGAATGCGGCGGAGAGTCCGTGGGCCTCGTTGAGGTGCCAGACGTCGGGATCGACGCCGAGTTCGTCGAGCAGGCGCGCGCCGCCGGCACCGAGGATGATGTATTGGGCGATGCGGCGGAGGTGGTCCTGGTCGTAGAGGCGGTGGGTGATGGCGCGTGAGAGCGTGTCGTTTTCCTCAATGTCGGTGGTGAGGAAGAACATGGGGACGGTGCCGAAAACGTCGCCAGGGAGGAACATGGCCTTGACCCAGACGGGGTGGCCGTGGACAGGGACGGTGAAGCGGATGCCGGTGTCTTCAAGGAAGGCGTATTCCTTTTTGCGGAACTGGATGGCAAGCTCCCGGTCCTCGCCGCGGGCCTGGTTGTAGTATCCATAGGTCCAGAGGATGCCGATGCCGCAGAGATTCTGGCGGAGGTCGGCGGCGGAGCGCATGTGCGAGCCGGCCAGGAAACCGAGGCCACCGGAGTAGATCTTGAATATCTGATCGATGGCGAACTCGCTGGAGAAATAGACGGCGCTCTTGGCGAACTCCGGGTTGATTTCGTAATTGTGGGAGAATGGTGCGGGCAGAAATGATTTGGGCATGGTTTGTGCTGATCCGTTGTTGCGGTGCGGGCGGCAGCGTGAAGCGTGCCAAGGTGACGCGCGAGAGATTTTTCCGAAGGGAGTTTTGGATTTTAAAAAGTGGACGGCGGCTGCTCTGGGGAAACAAGGTGGGAATGGATGTTGTTTTTTCGCGGCGGCTGAGTTGCAGCTACGGGGTGGATTTGATCTGTTGAAGTTCAGCGTGGAGTTTTTCGACGATTTCGGGATGATCTTCTGCGAGGTTGTTTTCTTCGCCGGGGTCGTCGGCGAGTTTGAAGAGCATGGGGTAGGGGCGCGCGCCGATGTCGATGCCGGTGTCCCAGGCGATGCGCCGGGCGTCGGTGGGGTGGTGGTATTTCCAGTCGCCGGAGCGGTATCCGAGGATGTCGCGGATGCCTTCCATGACGATGGACGGGCGGGCGGGGGCGGACGGGGCTAGCAGGGTGGGGAGGATGTCGAAGCTGTCGGGGGCTTCGTTTTCCGCGAGATCGCGGCCGACGAGGGCGGCGAAGGTGGCGGGGAAATCGACCTGGCCGATGATGCCGTGGTTGACGGTGTCGGCGGGGATGCGGGCGGGCCAGCGGAAGATGAACGGGACGCGGTTGCTGCCCTCCCAGCGCCCGTATTTCCAGCCGCGGAACGGGCCGGCGGGCGAGTGGTCGCCGATGAGTTCGGCGGCCTGGTCCTTGTATCCGTCGTCGAGGACGGGGCCGTTGTCGCTGGTGAGGATGACGAGGGTGTTATCGGCGAGGCCGAGGCGGTCGAGCGTGCGGTTGATCTCGCCGACGCACCAGTCGATCTGGAGGATGACGTCGCCGCGCGGCCCCATGGTGGTGGTTCCCTCGAAGCGCTCGTGGGCGACGCGGGGGACGTGCGGATCGTGGAGGGAGAAGAAGAGGAAGAATGGCCGGTCCTTTTGCTCCTCGATGACGCGGACGGCCCTGCGGGCGAGGGTGTCGGCGATGTCCTCGTCGCGCCAGAGGGCGGTGGTGCCGCCGGTCATCCAGCCGATGCGTGAGATGCCGTTGACGATGGTCTGGTTGTGGCCGTGGGACCAATCCATTTTCAGGGTGTCGCGGGCTTCGGCACCGGACGGGCGCGGGTCGATGCGCTCGCCATAGCTGACCTCGATGGGGTCATCGGGATCGAGGCCGACGACGTGGTGGTTTTCGACATAGACGCATGGGACGCGGTCCACGGTGGCGGGGATGATGAATGCCTCATCGAATCCGGTTTCGAGCGGGCCGGGCGCGATTTTACCGTTCCAATCGAGCGGGGACCCGCCATCACCAAGGCCGAGGTGCCATTTGCCGACGATGGCGGTGTGGTAGCCGGCGTCGTGGAGAATCGATTGAAGGGTGGTGGAGCCGGGCGGGATGATGAGGGGCGAGTCCGCCCGGGCGATGCCGCGGCCGCGGTCGCGCCACGCGTATTCGCCGGTGAGCATGGCATACCGGGATGGCGTGCAGGTGGAGGCCCCGGCGTAGCCCGCGGTGAAGCGCATGCCCTCCTCGGCAAGACGGTCTATCTGCGGGGTGTGGATGGCGGTGGCTCCGTATGAGGAGACGTCGCCCCAGCCAAGATCGTCAGCGTAGATGAGGATGATATTGGGCTTGGTGGCAGCTGGCTCGGCGGCGGCGATGGCGGCGGTGGCGATCAGAAGGGCGGGCAGGCGGTTGACGGGCATGGGTGTTTGGAATTTGGTTGTGGTGGGTTCTACGAGGTGAGATTTTTTGGATGTTATCGTGATATGGGAACTTTTATGGTGGGACTTTGAGGTGTCGTTATGAGGGCAGTAGCGGGAGGCATTTGCTACGGGTGGGTTAGGGGGGTGAGGATGTCGAGGTACCAGGCCCACCATTTCCATCCGCCGAAGGCCCAGGTGACGCAGCCGAGGGCGAGGAACGGGCCGAACGGCAGTTGGCGGCCGAATCCGACGCGGCCGATGATGGCGGCGCAGATGGCGTAGATCGAGGCGGCGAAGAGCGAAAAGAAGACGCCGGGCCAGCCGAAGAACGCGCCGATCATGCCGAGGAGGTGGATGTCGCCCATGCCCATGGCCTCGCGGGGGATGACGGTGGCGGTGGCGGTGCCATCGAGCGAGACGAGGTCCTCGATGGAGTGCGCGGTGCCGTCGGGCAGGGTGATGGCGCGCTCGCGGATCTCGATGCGGCCGGGGGCGACGGGGCGGCCATCGACGCGGATGGACTCGCAATCGATGAGGAGGCGGTCGGTTTTGCGCGAGAAGATGTCCCACCACGGGATGGGTTCGCCGTCGATGACGAAGCACATCGGGTCCTGGTCGCCCTCGGGTTCGCGGAGCGCCCAGGGCACGGGTTTGTCGAAGGTGAGTTGTTTTTTTCCGAAGGCCATTTTGCCGAGTTCGACGACGGCCCAGAGGCCGAAGAACCCGGCTCCCCAGCCGATGGCGGAGGCGCGGAGGCCGGCGGGCCAGTGGTCGCTGATGGTGCCGCCGAGGTTGGCGAGCGGGGGCCATGTGAGGCAGGCGGCGACGCCGAGGGCGGAGCCGGTCCAGGTGAGGGAGACGGGGATGACGAGGTGCTCGGCGTCGATGAAGGTGATGGCGACGAGCAGCGCCATCATGACGCAGAGGAACCCGGCGGCCTGGGGCGGGAAGAGCAGCCAGGTGGCGAGAAACAGGGCGGCGGTGAGCAGCTCGACGAGGAAATAGCGGATGGAGATGGGGCCGCGGCAGTCGGCGCATTTGCCGCGCAGCCAGAGCCAACTGACCAGCGGCAGGTTGCGGCGCAGCGGAATCGGCGCGTCGCAGAGCGGGCAGAACGAGCGCTTCGGCCGGTTGACGGAGAGGCCGATGGGCACGCGGTGGATGACGACGTTGAGGAACGACCCGACGCAGGCCCCGAGCAGGAAAACGGGTGCCCACCAGAACCAGTGGTCGAAGGGAAACGTCATGGCCGGGTCGATTCAAGCCCGCGGGCGGCGTGTGACAAGTCCGGAACCACGCGGGCGGGGACGCCGGATTTCGCGCAGCGGACGAGTTCGCGGAAAAGCCTGCGCTGGGAGCGGACGAGCGGGAGGTATTCGGGGTGCCATTGCACACCGACGAGGAACGGGTGGGAGGTTTTCTCGATGGCCTGGATGACGCCGGCGCTGTCGCGCGCGGAGACGCGGAGGCCCTCGCCGAGGCGGTCCACGGCCTGGTTGTGGAGGCTGTTGACGAGGAGTTCGTCGGTATCGAAGACGCGGTGGACGCGGGTGCCGTGGTCGATGCGCACGCGTTTGCGGGGGAGGACGGTGCCGATGTTGCCACGTTCGCCGTAGAAATCGCCGAGGCCGCGGTGGAGGGTGCCTTTCAAATGGATGTTGATGAACTGCGCGCCGCGGCAGATGCCGAGCACGGGCAGGTCGCGGGCGAGGGCGTGGTCGAGGCAGCGCTCCTCGAATTCGTCGCGCGCGGGATCGACGCCGCTGGCGCTGAGCGAGAACAGCCCGCGGATGAGGTAGATGACGGGGGCGAGCAGGAAGTTGAGCCACCAGCGGAGGTTGCGGCGGCGGTCGCGGGCGGCCCCGATTTCGTCGCGCAGGGCGTCGAGGCCGTCGAGGTAGCGAACGGGGTCCACATCGGCGCCGCCGCCGATGATGAGGGCGTCGATGGGGGGGAGAGGTTTGTCGTTTTCCGCGAAGTCGTTCGGCCGCAGCCGCACGGCTTTGGCACCGGCGCGCAGCAGGCCGAGGCGGGTGAAGAACCAGGCGGGGAAGCCGCCCTTGTCGGGGCCGGTGACGCCAACGCGGGGGCGGCGCATGGGGTGCTCGGCCTCGCCGCGCATGCGGCGGCGCTGGCGCTCGCAGGCGGCCTTGAGGGTGGGGCTTGCGGCGAGCGTTTCGACGCGCGCCCAGCGGTTCCACTCGGCGGTGATCGACCAGTCGGACTGGTCCATGCGGCAGTCGGGCAGCCGGTAGTGGAGGGTGGGGCGGGTGCTGATTTTCTCCTCCGGCAGGCGGGCGCGGACGCGTGTTTCATCGAGCCACGCGAGCAGCGGGAGCAGGTCGAGCGGGCGGTTGCGGGTGGGGTTGGCGGCGAGGTAGTCGTCGGTGAATTCGGCGATGTCGGGCGAGTATCCGGGATCGAGCACGCGCAGGACGTAGGACTGGGGGAAGGGATCGATGAACGGGCTGATGCGGCGCGCGGGATCGACGTGGTGCGCGTCCACCAGCTCGTCGTAGAGGCAGAGGAACGCGCGGAGGAAGGCGAGGATGGTTGCCACCCGGGTGTCGGGCAGCTCGGGGTTGAAGTGGAGGCCGAACGCGTTGACGAGCGAGGCGCCGGTGCCCTCGGCGTGTTCGCGCAGGGTTTCGCGCACCTGCTCGAGTTCCGGCAGGCGTTCGATTTCCAGGGGCGGGAAGACGACCTCGAAGGGGACCAGGCGCGCGGCGGCTCCGGCCATGAGTTTTTCGAGGTTGCCGGCGATGCGGCCGTGGCGGATCGCGGAGGCTTCGCGCGGCCAGTCGTTGAGCATGCCGCGCAGCTTGAGGTCGGTGAATAGGCTGGCGTCGAACTCGACCCGGACGTCACCGAGGCGGGTTTCGCGCAGGGTGGCGGCGTAGTCGCTTTCCCGGTCGATTTCGCCGCCGAGGGATTCGCGGATTTTTTCGACGATCTCGTCGAGCTTCATGCCGCCGAACTCGACCTCGACGCCGACGCGCCGGGGTGCCCCGCCCTCCGTGAGATTGCGGCAGGGCAGGTCGATCTCGGTGGGATCGGCATCGGGCATGGGCGGGACTGAACACCATGGCGGGGCGCATTGCATGGCGAAAATTCGGCCATGCGACCGGCGCGGCGGCGCGGAATTCCGGCAAGCCCGGACTTGCCCTCGGATGCGCGGCGGCTAGGATGCCCGGCTTTCCCGTTCACCATGCATCACGTATTCGTCGAGAAGAAGCCCGAGCACCGCCACGACGCCCGGCGTCTGCATCACGACCTTCGCGAGTCGCTCGGGACGGGCGGGTTGCGCGGGGTGCGGATCGTGCAGAGGTATGACGTGGAGGGGATTGACGACGAAACGTTCGACAGGGCCGTGGCGACGATCCTCAGCGAGCCGGCGCTGGACGACTGGTCGATGGAGCTGGAGATTCCGGATGGGGCGCGGGCGTTCGGTGTCGAGTATCTGCCGGGTCAGTTCGACCAGCGGGCCGATTCCGCAGCGCAGTGCATCGGTATTCTGAGCGGTGGGAAAAAACCGGAGGTCCGTGCCTCGCAGGTGATCCTGCTGGAAGGGGAAATCCGCGACGAGGAGTTTGGGGCGGTGAAGCGCTTCGTGATCAATCCGGTGGATTCCCACGAGATCCCGGTGGAACCTGTGGCGGGCCGCGCGGAGGCGCATGTGCCGGGCGACATCACGGTGCTGGCCGGATTCGCGGAGGCGGAACCGGTGGCGATCCGGGCTGAGCACGGGCTGGCGATGTCCGCCGCGGACGTCGCCTTCTGCCAGGGTTATTTCCGCGACGAGGAGGCGCGCGACCCGACGCTCACCGAGTTGAAACTGCTCGACACGTATTGGTCCGACCATTGCCGGCACACCACCTTCCACGCCGCCATCGAGGACGTTGAGTTCGAGGATCCCAAGGGACCCGCGGTCCGCGCGTGGCAGGCGTATCTGGAGGCGCGGGAAAAACCCGGCCGCGCCGGCGGGCCGGTGACGCTGATGGACATCGCCCTGACCGGCATGCGGGAGTTGAAGGCAGGCGGCGAGCTGGACAACGTCGAGGAATCCGAGGAGGTCAACGCGGCGTCGATCGTGGTGCCGGTGTCGGTGGATGGCGGGCCGGAGGAGGAATGGCTGGTGATGTTCAAGAACGAGACGCACAACCACCCGACCGAGATCGAACCGTTCGGCGGCGCGGCGACGTGCCTTGGCGGGTGCATCCGCGACCCGCTTTCCGGAAGGTCCTACGTCTATCAGGCGATGCGGGTGACCGGCGCTGGCGATCCCAACACGCCGTTTCCGGAGACGATTCCGGGCAAGCTGCCGCAGAAGAAAATCTGCCGGGTGGCGGCCAGGGGCTATTCGTCGTATGGCAACCAGATCGGCCTGGCCACGGGCCAGGTGGCGGAGGTTTACCATCCCGGCTACGTCGCCAAGCGCATGGAGATCGGTGCGGTGGTGGCGGCGGCACCGCGCGCCAACGTGTTCCGCGGCACGCCTGCCGCGGGCGATGTGATCCTGCTGATCGGCGGGCGCACCGGCCGCGACGGTGTCGGCGGGGCGACCGGTTCCTCGAAAGAGCACGACGACCGCGCGCTGGAAAACTCGGCCGAGGTGCAGAAGGGCGACGCGCCGACCGAGCGCAAGATCCAGCGGTTGTTCCGCAATCCCGAGCTGGCGCGGAAAATCAAGGTCTGCAACGACTTCGGGGCGGGCGGCGTCTCGGTGGCGATCGGCGAGATCGCGCCATCGCTCGAGATCGACCTGGACGCGGTGCCGCGCAAATACGACGGCCTCGACGGCACGGAGCTGGCCATTTCCGAGTCGCAGGAGCGGATGGCCGTGTGTGTGGATCCTTCCGAGACAGCGTATTTCATCGCCGAGGCCGACAGGGAGAATCTCGAATGCGTGAAGGTCGCCGACGTGACCGACAGCGGCCGGCTTGTGATGAAATGGAGGGGCGGGACGATCGTGGACCTGAGCCGCGCGTTTCTCGACACCAACGGCGTGCGGCAGACTGCCACGGTGAGGGTGGCCCGAGGCGGCATTGAGGAGAATCCGCAATCCACGCCGGTGTCGTTGCCGGATCACCTGCGGTCGCTGCGGATCGCCTCGCAGCGCGGTCTCGGTGAGATGTTCGACGGATCGGTGGGGGCGGGCACGGTGTTGTGGCCGTTCGGCGGGAAGCGGCAGATCACACCGCCGGACGCGATGGTCGCCAAGCTGCCGCTGCTCGAAGGGGATACCGACGCGTGCACGTTCATGGCCTGGGGATTCGACCCGCATTTGAGCGAGCGGTCGCCGTTTCACGGGGCGGTTTACGCGGTGGCCGAGTCGGTGTGCAGGGTGGTGGCGGCAGGCGGCCGGCTTGGCGACGTGAGACTGACGTTCCAGGAGTATTTCCCCAAGCCGGGCGCGGATCCGGAGCGCTGGGGGCTGCCACTGGCGTCGCTGCTCGGGGCCTTGCACGCGCAGCTCGGCCTGCGGCTGGCCGCGATCGGCGGGAAGGATTCGATGTCCGGTTCGTTCAACGATCTCGACGTGCCGCCGACGCTGGTTTCCTTTGCCGTCGCGCCTGGACTCGCGCCGCTGGCGCTGAGTCCCGAGTTCAAGCGGGCCGGTTCGGACGTCTCGCTGGTGCGCGTTCCGCGCGACGCCGACGACCTGCCGGATTTCGCGGCGCTGCGGCGGACGGCGGACTCGCTGCACGGGTTGAACCGCGAGGGGGTGTTGCGTTCGCTCCACCACGTCGGCGGGGCCGGCCTCGCCGCGGCGCTTGCGAAATGTTGTTTCGGGAACGATATCGGCTTCCGCCAGGAGCAGGCGGGCATTCCGCAAGACGCGCTTTATGGCGAATCGCATTTTGTCTTCCTGATGGAAAGTGATCCGGCGGATGCGGATGTGATCGGCCTGGCATTGCCCGGCCTGCGGCGGATCGGCCGGACCACCGAAGCGGCCACCCTGGTGCTCGCGGGGGAGTCCCACGGCTTGGATGCGCTGCGTTCGGCATGGGAGTCCACGCTTGAGCCGGTCTATCCCACCCGGCCGGAGGCGGAGGAGTCCGTCTCCGTGGATGTGGAGATTCAGCCTTTCACCGCCGCGCGGAAGCCGCGGGCCGCCGGTTCGCCGTCGTCCGCGAAACCGAGGGTGGTCATTCCCGCCTTTCCCGGTACCAACTCGGAATACGACTCCGCCAAAGCCTTCCGCGAGGCCGGGGCGGAGGCCGGGATTCTCGTTTTCCGCAATCTCACGGCGCGCCACATCGAGGAATCGCTGGCGGCACTGGCCGGGGAAATCCGCCGGTCGCAGGTTCTGATGCTTCCGGGCGGTTTCAGCGCCGGCGACGAGCCGGACGGCTCCGCCAAATTCATCGCCACGATCCTGCGAAGCCCGCGCGTGTCGGACGCGGTGATGGATCTGCTGCACCATCGCGACGGACTCATCCTTGGCATTTGCAACGGCTTTCAGGCGCTGATCAAGACGGGCCTGGTGCCCTACGGCGAGATCCGCGAGCCGGACCCCGCCGCGCCGACGCTGGTGCACAACACCATCGGACGCCACATTTCGCGCTACGCGCACACCCGGGTGACGAGCACGCTCTCGCCGTGGCTGTCGCTGTGCGAACCCGGCGACGTCCATACCATTCCGTTCTCCCACGGCGAGGGTCGCTTCTTCGCTTCCGCCGGGGTGATTGCGGAGCTGGCCGCCGACGGGCGCGTCGCCACGCGCTACAGCGACGGGGACGGCAACCTGTCGATGGATATCGCCGACAATCCGAACGGTTCGGTCGCGGCGATCGAGGGCATCACGTCGCCGTGCGGGCGGGTTTTCGGAAAGATGGGGCACACCGAGCGGGCCGGGCGTCATGTCGCGAAAAACATCCCCGGAGAGAAGCATCAGCCGCTGTTCGCGGCCGGGGTCCGTTATTTCTCCTGACAACCGCAGGTCGCGGCTTGCCAGCGGGCGGGGCGGGGGATAAGGCAAGGGCATGCTTGATGAGATACGCGCCTTGTTGGTGTTGCAGGACCGGGACCGCCGCCTCATGGCGCTCGACGAGGATTTGAAAAAGCTGCCGCGCGACGAGGAGCGCGCCCGCGCGAAACTCGCCGGGGACGAGGCCGCCGTGGAGAAAGCCCGGGAAGCGGTCCAGGCCGCCGAAATCGCGGTGAAGAAGCACGAGATGGACGCGCAGACGCGGCGCACGACCATCACGCGGCTCAAGCAGCAGCAATTCGAAACCCGCAAGAACGAGGAGTTCCAGGCCCTCGCCCACGAGATCACCCGCTATGAGAAGGAGCTGGATGAATTCGAAACCCGCGAGCTTGAGGCCATGGAGGAGGTGGACCGGCTTCGCGGAGTGCTGGCGGAGGCCGAGTCCGCGCTGGCGCGGACCCGCAAGCTGGTGGACGAGGATCTCGCGCAGGTCGCCGAGCGGGGCGAACGCATGCGCGCCGAACGCGCCGAAGCGGTCGAGGAACGCGGGCGGGCCGCCGCCGCCGCACCCGATGAGCACCTGCCGCTCTACGAAAGGCTCATGAAAAGCAAGAATGGCATGGCGCTGGCTCCGCTTGAGGAGGGGAAGTGCCAGGGTTGCCACATGAAGGTGATCCCCTCCACGGTGGTCGCCGTGCAGGCGGGAAAGGAGATCACCCGTTGCGAGGACTGCGGACGCATCCTTTATCAGCCATGAGGGGGGGCATCAGCGGCTGCGGCGGTAGCGTTCGATCCCGTCTGCAATGCCACGGGCGATCGCCTCGCGGTACCAGCCCAGCTTCACCTGCTCGCGCTCCTCGCGGTTGCTGACGAATCCGCCCTCGACGAGTATCGCCGGGTTGTTGGTATTGCGGATTACATAATAGCGGGCGAATTTCGCGCCGCGGTCGGTGGCGCGGGTGCGCCGCAGCATGCCTTGCTGGACAAATTGGGCGAGTCGGCGGCTTTCCGCGCCGTGGTAGAATGTTTCAATGCCCTTCGCATTCCGGTTCCACGTGTAGTTGTAGTGCACGCTGACGAAAATGGAATTGCGGTGGCTGTTGGCGATGCGCACGCGCTGCGGAAGCGTCACGAAGGTGTCGCTGCGACGCGTCATCGCCGTTCGGTATCCCATCGAGCGCAGCTGCCGTTCGAGGCGGACCGAGGTGTCGAGCGCGAGGTGTTTCTCATAAACCTTGCCCCACTGGCCGCCCCTGTCGTGGCCACCGTGGCCGGGGTCGATCACAACCGTGCGGAAGTTCTGGGCCGTGGCGGAAACCATGCCGGCAAAGAAAACCAGCAACAGCATGCGAAAAATGGATGAATTCATGATCGTTGAGATAACGTAATAATTAAGTTTTGTTAAATTGTGGGTCGGTAAGTCAATTCAAATTTTTAAAAATTTCAGGGTGATTCATCATTCAAAGACAATATCCGGCCGGTCGGAAATATTCCTCAGTTCGGCGCGGGCGGCGGCGGCGGCCTCGGGGTCGTATGGAATGCTGTTGGAAACCCGGACCGAGCCATCGGACAAGGTCATGAGCCTGGGGTCGCCCTGGGGCCCGCGCCGGTGGATGTCGCGGTTCACGACCTCTCCGTCCAGGTCGATGATGTAGTGGACCCACATGGTGGGGGTGGAGATGAACATCACGTGCATGTTCTGGTTTTTATCAACGGTGACCGACGGCTTGCGGATGGAGAGGACGTCGCCGAGGTTGAAGGTGCGCATGGGCATCCCGGTGCGGTCATCAACGATTTGGGCGTAGAGTTGTGCGCGCTGGTTTCCGCTGAACTGAAGCACGCGGAATTCGCGCGTCTGGTCGCGGCGACCGGGTATGCCGACTTTCTGCGACCAATAGACGCGCCCTGGATTGAGGGTGAAGATGACGCGGTTGGTGGTGACGTTGACCGTGTTGTCGCCGCCAAGCGTGCGGATGGCCGCGCCTACCGAAAAATTTCCCTGCTCGTGAAGCATGTAGCGTTGGGAGAGATCCACCTGCCGCTGCAGCGATTGACCGGCGGCGATGCGCATCGCGCCGAAGGACTCCGCGCGGCGTTGGTTGACCGGTTTGCCGCGGTTGTCGCGGACGTGGAAGTCGAGCCAGTCGCGGCGTCCGTCGCCGTGGAACACCAGTTCGCGCCCGGCATGGTTGGTGATGGTGATCGTGGCCACCAACGGCTCACCCGCGACGTATTGTCTCTTGTTGAGCTGCAATGATGCCGAGATCTGCGCGCTGGCCGCGCTCGTCAGGCACATCATGGCGAAGAGGATCCGAATCATTGCGGGCATGTTGCGCGGGAGATTAACGGATCGGGACGGGGCGTCAAACCTAACTGTATCCTGCTATCCGCCATCCAGTTGGAGTTCGTAGGCGATTAACTCGATGAAGCCTGCCTCGGTTGGTGGAAAGCCGTGGAGAATGCGGCGGTTCGCGAGCAAGAGCTTTGGCAGGCGGGGGTTGTCCGCGGAGATCACCCGCCAGTCGTCGATGTTGGCCTGGATGATGGAGCCGATCCACGGATCCCGCATTGCTTCGGCTGGGTCTGGCAAAAGGGCGGATGCGAGTGCGGTGGCGTTCGCGGCGTCGGGATCGGCCAGAATGGCTTGATGAAAGGCGTGGAAATTCTCCGGGGATGCGCGCCAGATGGCGAGAGCGGCGCGCGCCATTTCGCACGCGCCGGGGTGGCCGGGTTCAAGCGGAGGCATGGAGTCGTTGCAATCGCGATCCAGTGGCACCGGAAGCAGCACGACGCAGATTTCGCCCGGGAAGGCTTCGACGAGGCTTTCGAGGTATCCTCCCATGGTGCGGCAGGCGGGGCATGCGTAGTCGAAGTATTCGATGACCACGTGCGGCGCGTCGGCCGGGCCGAGGTGCGGGAGTTCCTCCACGCGGTATCCCTTGCGGCCGTCGAAGAAAACCGCCAGGCGGCCCTCGCCCGCGGAGTGCGCGTCGATGTCCATGACCTTGGTGTCATCGGCTGGAGCGGGGGAGATCTCGTCAACGCGGTGTGTTTCGGGCTGCGGGCCGAAGATTTGAAGGAGGACGAGTGCGAGCGCTCCGGCCGGGCCGGTGATGGCAAAGCCCGCAAGCGCGCGTTTCCATGATCCGCACGCCCCGGCCGCGTGGGGCAGGCCCAGCGCGGCAAGCGCGATGCCGATGCCTTGTGCGGCCATGCACCACGGGCAGAACGCTCCGATCCACGCGGCCTGCACGAAAATGAACCAGACGGCGGCTGCGAAGATCAAGCCGAGCACCGGGGCCAGCAGTTGGCGTCCGGGGCGGGTGAGGGCGAGCAGCAGCAGCCCGTAGATCAACACCCCGGGAACCGTCACCGGCATGCCGAGCACCTGCGACCAGCGGGATCCAAGCACCTCGTCGCAGCCGCTGCCGGGTCCGCAGCCGACAAGCGTGGAGCCTTCCTCGGAAAGCCCCCGGACCAGCAGCAGCAGGTTGGCGCCTAGTCCGGCGAGGGCCATGCAGAAGAGTATGGCATGCCGTATTCCGCGTCCGTTGGCGCTCTCTGGCCGTGAATCACTCCGCATAAGCAAGGGTCGCACAACCGCTCTGGCCTGACAACGCAATGATCGTGAAAAAAGCTTGAATGACAACATGCCATTGCCGCTTTTACTCAGGCCTGCATTACTTCATGATCCGTGCGGAGACGAAGTAACTTCCGCGGTCGCAAATGCCTGCCCGGAACGCGACTGGCGCGCCTGCGCGGTCGTGGATGTTTTTTAAATCATGGACGACACGACATGGATGATTCACGGGCTGCCCGTCCTCGGCGGCTTGCTGGGCCTGCTGTGCCTCTGGGCCGGCGGGCGCAAGGGGTTCAAGCGCAGGCTCGTCGATCACATCCCCACGTCGAAAACAACCGGGGTATTCATCGGGCTGGTCGAAGTCCAGGGCACTGCGGAGGCCGAGCGGCCGCTCGTCAGTCATCTGGCGGGCAGGCAATGCGTGCATTACGGCTGGAGCGTTGAGGAGCGTTGGTCGCGCACTGTCACCGAGACGTACACCGACAGCAAAGGAAAGCGGAGGACACGCACGCGGCGCGAGAGCGGATGGCGCAACGTGGCGCAAGGTGGATCGATGATTCCTTTCTACCTCAAGGACGACCTCGGCGTCATCCTCGTGCGGCCCGAGGGCGCGGACATCCAGCACGATGGCCTGTTCCAGCACACCTGCGGACGGTCGGACCCGCTGTATTACGGCAAGGGCCCCGCCCTGGCCGTGGCCAATTCCGACCACCGGCGGCGATTCCGCGAGTGGGGTGTCCCATTGCACGCGCCGCTTTACGTGATCGGCCAGGCGCGGGAGCGGGAGGACGTCGTGGCCCCCGAGATCGCCGCGGACTCGCGCGCGCCGATGTTCGTCATTTCCACCCGGTCGCGGGACCAGGTGAGCCG
This sequence comes from Haloferula sp., assembly GCA_007126655.1. Classification (GTDB taxonomy): domain Bacteria; phylum Verrucomicrobiota; class Verrucomicrobiia; order Verrucomicrobiales; family Akkermansiaceae; genus Luteolibacter. The sequence continues at coordinate 14,990 of SLAV01000175.1, forward strand.
CGGCTTCGCATTGTGGCAATGGGGCTTCAAGTTCATCGGCCTGGCACTGGTCGTCGGCGGGGTGTTCGGCTGGCAGCACGCCACGGATTCGACCGGCAATCCGACCCCACCCGTCGCGGCCGGTGCCGTTTACCTCGCCGCCGCGGTGATCGGCTGGATCTGGATGGCTTACAACAGCCTGGTGGACCTGCGCAACCGGGTGCGACAGGCGTGGGCGCAGGTGGACGTCCAGCTCAAGCGCCGCCACGACCTGATTCCCCGCCTCGCCAGCGTGGTGGAGGGCCTCCGCGGCCACGAACAGGACACCCAGCGCGCGCTCGCCGAAATGCGCGGCCAGATGCGTGCCACCGGACCCGGGGAGCCGGGCGAGGACCACCACGGCGTCGGCGCAACCCTGATCGCCCTGGAGGAGAAACACCCCGAACTGGTCGCCAACGACGCCTTCATGCAGCTCGAAAAGAACCTGCTCGATACGGAAAACCGCATTGCCCTCGCGCGCGGCTACTTCAACGAAATCGCGACCCACTACAACACCCGGCTGGAAGTCATCCCGGACAAGTTCGTGGCCCGCCTCGGCCGGATGAAACCCCGCCCGCTCATGGCCGCCGCCGAATTCGAGCGCAAGGAGGTGCGGGTGAACCTGGCGGATTGAGTGCGGACGCCTCCCGACCCGTGTGCCGAACTGCGCGCGATCGTGAGCGAAGGAGCAGGCGTGGGCGCGTGTGATTCCCCAATAAGCACGGCCTTTACGGAACATGATGCCCCGATCCTCATCGGACTTGCAGCGAAGAACGCGATTCTCATCATGGAATTCGCGGCGCAGAACCGCAAGGCGGGCATGAGCGCCCACGATGCTGCAGTAACCTCCGGGCGGCAGCGCTTCCGTCCCATCATGATGACGGCGCTCACCTTCATCATCGGCAGCTTGCATTGCTCTTCGCCACCGGCGCGGGCGCGGCCAGCCGCCGGGAGATCGGGACTGTCGTCGTCGGCGGGATGATTGTCGCGAGCACGCTCGCGCTGCCCTTCGTGGCCCTCTTCTACAAGCTCCTGTTTATTGTCGCAGGCGCCTGCGGATCCGCAGCAGGGAGATCAACATGGTGACCGAATCCATCCATGGGCGGATGCGGCTCTGGCCTTTTTCAACCCAGTTGACGGGGCGCTCGCGCCAGGTGAAGCCGGCGTCGTTCAGTTCGGCGAGCATCTCGGCGTCGAACGCCCAGCCGATTTCGATCAGGCGCGGGGCGACGGCGCGGTAATCGGAGGCGCGCATGACCTTCGCGCCGCACTGGGTGTCCTCGGTGCGGAAGCCCAGCAGCAAATGCACCGCGATGAGGAAGCCGCGGTGGCGGATTCCGCGCAGGATGCCCTCCTCCACGCGGGTGGTCTCGGTTTTCTTGCGGACGCCGATGGTCGATTCGCCGGAAGCCACGGCATCGTCGATGAGGTCGAGCATGTCGGGGGCGTTGACGCTGCCGTCGGCATCGGCGAACGCGAGCCACCCGGCTTCGGGCGAGAGCGCCCACGCCTCGCGGATGACGGAGCCCTTGCCGTTGTGGTGGGAGGCGACGTGGAGGGAGACGTGCGGGTAAACGCCGCGGTATTTCTCCAACTGCTGCTTGAGGCGCGGGATCTCGCCGGGCTGCTCCGAACCGTCGTCGGCGATGACCCATTGGACCCGGCTGTCGCGTTTGGCGAGTTCTTGCGCGAGTTCCTCCCCATAGGATGCCAGTCTCTTCGAATCGTTCCATACGGGGGTCACCAGGATGATGGTTGCATCGTCGCTTGCGGTCGCCATGATCTTCTCAACGACCCGCATGCATTTTCTCTTTCAGCCACACGATTCCGCGAACCAATGA
>SLAV01000356.1 GCA_007126655.1 Haloferula sp.
ATGTTATTTTGATTCATATGGAACGAAAGCCCACATTTTATCCGAAAGGCGGGGAATCCCCGGACAGGGATTCCGATTCGGTTTTGAGGGAGCCTGCGGCGGAATACATCGTCCACCGCGTCCGGGACGGGCTGGCCATGGGGGAGTTCCAGTATCTGCGCGAACTGCTCGGGCTGAGCGAGGAACGCCTCGCCGGTTTGCTCCTGATGTCGCGTGCGACGCTCCACCGCCGCAAGAAAGCCGGTGCCCTCGACCGCGCCGAGTCGGACCGGCTGGTGCGCTTCGGGCGGTTGTTCAGGCGGGCGGCGGCGGTGCTCGGCAGCGAGGATGCGGCGCGGGGCTGGCTTTCGGAACCCGCGTTCGCATTCGGCGGCGAGCCGCCGCTGGATTACGCGGATACCGAGGCGGGTGCCCGCGAGGTGGAGGCCCTGCTCGGGCGCATCGAACACGGGGTCTTCTCCTGAGATGGCCGCTTTTTTCCGGATCGTGCAAAGCCAGTGGGCCCACGACGCGATGAGCGGCGAGGGGGCGCGGCTGCACGGCGGCCGCTGGAATCCGCCCGGCGTCGCGGCGGTGTATCTGGCCGAGTCGCGCGCGCTGGCCGCGCTGGAAATCATGGTCCACGCGCCGCGCCGCATGCTGCTGGCCGAATGGCGGATGATCCGCGTGGAGGTGCCGGACGAATGGATCGATCCCCCCGGCCGCCCTCCCGACGGCTGGCGCGCGCAACCGGCGTCCGAGTCGGCACGGACGTATGGCGGCGGCTGGCTTGAGGCCGGGCGCGGGCTGGCGCTGCGTCTGCCGAGCGTGATCATCCCGGAGGAACACGCCCTGCTCGTGAACCCCCGCCATCCGCGGGCGGGTCGGCTCGCGGTTCCGCCGCCCATGGATTTCCGCTTCGACACGCGGCTGGGTGATTGAGCTATGGGATTGCCAGCGCGGTTCCGGGCGGGTTGGATGTCCCCGCCCATGAGCGACACTTCATCCACGGCCCCGCGGGCGGAAAGCCGGCGCGCGGTCTTCCTCAAGCGCACGGCAAGCACCTTGTTTCTCTGGGCGGTCGTGGCGGCGACCCTGGTGAGCATGAAGGCGTGGGCATACCTCGGCCTGATCGGCGTGCTGGCGATGCTGGCGACGCGCGAGTATTTCCGGATGATGCGCGCGGGCGGGGTCGCCTGTCATCCGTGTTTCGGGATGTTGCTGGCGGCGGGGTACTCCGCCGCGCTCTACTGGATGCTGATGTCCGGCGACGGGCTGCACCCTGGGGGGATCGACGCGCTCGCCGTTTTCCTCGCCGCCACCGTGGCGTTCACCCTGCAGCTCCGGCATCCGGTGCGCGGTGTGGAGTCGCTTGCGTCGGTGGCCGTGAACCTGCTCGGGTTCGTGTATGTCGCGATTCTTTTCAACTTCTGCGCCCGCATCATATTCCTCGTGCCGGGCGAGGGCGAGGTGCCGGGTGCGATCCTGCTGCTGTGGCTGCTCGCCGTCACGAAGTTCACCGACATGGGCGCCTACATCACCGGATCCTTGTGTGGTCGCAGGAAAATGATTCCCCACATCAGCCCAGGCAAAACCTGGGAGGGTTTCGCTGGAGCGGTGGTTTTCTCGCAACTCGCCGCATGCGGACTCTACTTCTTTTTGCCGGAGGCGCTATCGATTCTCGGCGGCTGGGGCCACGTCGTGTTTCTCGGCCTTCTGCTCTGCGTCCTCGCGGTGATCGGCGATCTCGCGGAAAGCGTGGTCAAGCGCGCGGTGGGAGCCAAGGATTCCGGGCAGATCCTGCCCGGAATCGGTGGTGCGCTTGATCTCGTGGACAGCATCTGTTTCACCGCTCCCGCATTGTTCTTCTACCTTGCATGGGTGCTCATCCCCGCCGCCACATGACCGACCGCAAGCGCAGAAAAGTCGTCGTCCTCGGATCGACCGGATCGATCGGCAGGTCCGCCCTGCGCGTCGCCCGCGATCTTCCCGGCGACATCGAAATCACCGGGCTCGCCGCCGCGACCAACCACGGCCAACTGGCCGCCCAGGCGCGCGAGACCGGCGCGAAGCGGGTCGCCATTTATGACGCTTCCAAGGCGGATGCGTTGCGGGCCGCGCTTCCGCCCGGAGTCGAGGTGTTCGCCGGCCCCGAGGGGTTGGTCGAGCTGGCCGCCGAAACCGGGGCCGACATCGTGCTCGTCGCCATCGTCGGCACCGCCGGGCTGGCACCCGTGCTCGCGGCGATCCGCGCCGGGCGCGACATCGCGGTGGCCTCCAAGGAGATCCTCGTCATGGCCGGGGAAATCGTCACCACCGAGACCGTCCGGCACGGGGTGCGGCTGCTGCCGGTGGACAGCGAACACAATGCCATCCACCAATGTCTGGCCGGTCGCGACGGTGGGGCGGGGGAGGTGGCCAGGCTGATCCTCACGGCATCCGGCGGGCCGTTCCGCGAGACCCCGGCGGCGGAGCTGGATCAAGTGACGCCCGCCCGCGCCCTGCGGCACCCGACGTGGGACATGGGGCCCAAGATCACCATCGATTCCGCCACGCTTTTCAACAAGGGCCTGGAGATGATCGAGGCCCGCTGGTTGTTCGGGATCGGAATGGACCGGATCGACGTCGTCGTCCACCCGCAGAGCCTGATCCACTCGATGGTCGAGTTCGTCGATGGATCCGTGATCGCACAGATGAGCCGCACCGACATGGCGTTTCCGATCCAATATGCGCTCACCTGGCCGCGCCGGGTTCGCGGCGGGATGGAGCCGCTTGATTTCGCCGCGCTTGGCGCGCTCACCTTCGAGGCACCGCGGGACGACGTGTTTCCCGCGCTGGGCCTCGCCCGCCAGGCGGGGAATACCGGCGGCACCATGCCCGCCGTATTCAATGCGGCGAACGAGGTCGCGGTTGATCGCTTCCGCGCCGGCGAGATCACGTTTCCGGACATCTGGCGCGTGGTGGAGGGCGTGATGGAGGCGCACGACGCCGTGCCCTCCCCCGGCCTCCCCGCCATCCTCGCGGCGGATGCCGAGGCGCGCGGCATGGCGGGGTCGTGGCGGAGCCGTTGACCGGGCTGCGGGGCGCTTGTGAAATTTTTCACAAAGCGCGCTTGCGAGGGTCGGGCATGGCCGACATATTCCGCCGCATCCGGTCCGGGGCGGTATGAGCCGCCACCCGCCCGCGATCCCTGTTTATGCCCATGAGCGAAGCAACCACCGCCGCAGCGCCAGAGAAACTCCCCAAGGACATCGCCGCCGCGAAGGGCATGGTGAACGTGCAAATCAACGGGAAATGGCATCGGTTTCCCAAAGGCACGCGGATGATCGAGGCCTGCCGCGAGGCGGGCGTGATCGTGCCGCACTACTGCTACCACCCGAAGCTCACCTCGCCGGGCAACTGCCGGATGTGCCTCGTCCAGATGGGCATGCCGCCGCGCCCCACGCCCGGAGTGGACCCGGAATACGACGACGGCGGCTACCAGCCCATCGGCTGGATGCCCCGCCCGGTGATCGCCTGTGCGAACGCGGTGTCGGAGAACATGGGCATCCGGACGGACAGCGAAATGGTCGAGAAATGCCGCGAAGGCGTCATGGAGTTTCTCCTCGTCAACCACCCGCTCGACTGTCCGATCTGCGACCAAGCCGGCGAGTGCCGCCTGCAGGAGCAATCCGTCGGCCACGGTCGGGGCATTTCACGCTTCGTGGACATGAAGGTGAAGAAACCGAAAAACGTCGATATCGGCCCGCGCATCCGCCTCGACGACGAGCGCTGCATCATGTGCAGCCGCTGCATCCGCTTCATGGACGAGGTGGCGGAAGACTCGGTGCTCGGCTTCACCCAGCGCGGTACCCACACCACGCTCACCGTGCATCCGGGCCGGCTGCTCGACTCGAACTACTCGCTCAACACGGCGGACATCTGCCCGGTCGGCGCGCTTACCTCGAACGACTTCCGCTTCCAGATGCGCGTCTGGTTCCTGAAGGAGACTTCGACCATCGATGTGAATTGCGGCACCGGCGTGAACATCACCGTGTGGACGCGCGGCAACCGCATCCACCGCATCACCCCGCGCCGCAACGACGAGGTGAACTCGACCTGGATGCCCGATTCCCACCGCCTCAATTTCCATTATATCGACGGCGACACCCGCCTCACCCAGCCGCTTCTCAAGACCGCCGCCACCCACTCGCCCGCCGCCTGGAGCGACGCCCTCAAGACCGCCGCGGCCCGGCTCAAGGAGGCATCTGCCTCGCAAACCGCCATCATCGCCTCCGCCCGCATGACCAACGAGGAACTCCACCTCGTCAAAAAACTCGCCGCCGCGCTCGGCGGACCAAAGCTCGCGCTGGTGCCCCGCGAAGGCGAGCCGGACGACCTGCTCATCGCCGCCGACCGCAACCCCAACACCACCGGCGCGAAACTCGTCCTCGGCACGGACGACCCATACAAGGAACTCGCCGCAATCCGCAAGGGCGTCGAATCCGGGAAAATCAAATCGCTCGTCGTTCTCGGCGAAGACATCGTCACCGACGCCGGGTTCACCTCCGAATCCCTCGCCAATCTTGATTTCCTGCTGCACACCGCCCTGCTCGCAAATCCCACCGCCAGCGCGGCCGATATCGTCCTTCCGGCCGCCGCGTTCGCCGAAAAGCGCGGCTCCATGGTCAATCTCACGGGCCGCATCCAGCGCCTCAACCGCTGCGTCGAAGCGCCTCATGAGGCCCGCGACGACTGGGAGATTCTGCGCGACCTCGCCGCCGCCGTGACCGGAGAAAAGCCGGATCTGTTCCTCATCGAGGACGTCTTCAAGTCCGTCGCCGCCGAAGTGCCCGCTTTCGAAGGACTCACGCTCTCGAAAATCGGCGACCTCGGCAAACCCGTCGTCGAAACCGACCACCGCATCCTCCTCCTTGAAAAAGAAAAAGAGCGCGTCGCCGCGGGGCTGATCAACGGGTGACACCGTCCAGCGGATTGCCCGACACCGAGTCCACAGCCGCCGTTCCGCCAGATTCCATTC
>SLAV01000014.1 GCA_007126655.1 Haloferula sp.
CAGTGGCCTCCCGCAGAAAGCAAATTCCTAGCAGCGACGCCGTCATGGAAAAACTCTCCCGCGACAAAAAATTCACCGCCGGAGCCATCCGCTTCGTCGTCCTCCCCCGCGCCGGCGACGCCAAAGTCATCCGCACCCTCACCGCCGAAGACCTCCGCACCGCCATCGACCACCTCCGCTCCTGAAGTCAATGCAATTGCTTGCATGCGGGTGCCTTTCCCAGCGACCCGCCTTCGACGAAGGCAACCTTGGTCGAATCCTGGGCGCGGTCGGCGCGGCCGCGGGCGGTGTTGTTCGCCCATCGCACGATGCGTTTCACGATCGGCCGATGGTCCCACGCAATGTGCGCGACGGATGGCTCACACCAGGCGAACGAGTAGTCCCCATCGGTGCAGAGCAATGAAACCTCCTCCGGAATCCGCCGGCCCGAGCGCGCCAGGAAATGACAGGCCGCATGATACAGATGTGCCTCGTCGAGGATCAGCGCGGTGGGCGGCGTCGCGTTGAAAAGTGATGTGAGGATGCGCTGGAATCCCTCGCGCGTTTCCTCCCAATCCGGCAGATGGTAGGCACCCGTCGCAATCCCCGAGGCATCGAGCGCGGCCAGGTATGCCCGCACGCCTTTGGCAGGCTCGGGAAGGCGGAGGTGCCTGCGGCACAACAGGGAAATCCTGCGGTGGCCGAGGGCCACAAGCCGGTGCACCGCTGCCCCCATGGAGGAGGATTTGTCCGGCCGTGTGGCGGCCAGCGACAATCCTCCATGTCTGCCCGCGAGCGCGAACGCCGGGGTTGCTTGTGCCTCGAACCATTCGAGAACCTCCCGCGACGCAGAAGCCACCACCCATGCATCCGCCTCCGTCCGGCGCACCAGGCGAGCCACGCTTGGCGGACTCATGCCGAGTTCCAGCAAGCTCTTGCGGGCAAAAAACGGGACGTGCCCCGCCTCACCCAGTTGGTATCGCAGATCGGTCATGAACAGTTCGCCACGACTCGCCGGATCGAAACACAGCAACCCCACCCGCAACGAAGGCACTGCGGACGCGCCACGCATTTGGATGAGGCGCGGGCGCCCGGCTCCCTGCCTTCGCAACATTTCTTCGTTCTCCAAGAGCCGGAGCGCCGCCTCCACGGTCTTCTTGTCGATCCCAAGCTCGACGGCCAAAGCCGGTCCCCCGGGTATCGTGCCGACCCAGCGCCCCCGCAGGATCTCCGCGCGCAGGAACGCAGCGACCTGCTCGGATGGGGAAAGGATGGTCAATCCAGCCATGCGAAAACCTACCCACATTTGGGTAGGTGTCCAGCAAGATTCCATGCAAGAACTTCGATGGATCCTGGTATGACCATGATACGTGAGCGATTTCACGCCACACAACGAACGACCATCATGAAAAAAATCCGAACCATCATGCTCACATTGGCGCTCGGCATCTCGAGCGCCGCCGCCGCCAGCCCGGAGAGGAGCGCGGAGTCGCGCCTTGCCAATCCAAGCCTCACCCCCGATGCGGCCTACTCCGCCATGCTGGAGCGCTTGCGGGTGGAACTTGCTTCCAACATACCCGAGACCTCACAGAATGATCAGGTGGACGGGTTTCTCGGTCGCAACGCACTCGACGGGAAGCTGGCGAAATACGTCGTATTGAAGGAGGCCACTCCCGAGCGGCTTGCCGAATTTGCCCGTCAGGGAGACAAGCAATCCACGCTGATCGATGAACTCCTGGCAGACCCCGGACTCATGATCCGGATGCTCGTCGCCGACGGAGCCGCAGACGGAAACTATGGCCAGGCCATGGACATTTACTCCGCCATCCGCAAGGCCAGCGAGCGCGCCTCGGATGGCGTCTTGGAGCGTCTGGCATTGGCGATCGCCCTCGAACACGCGACACCGGTGCCGCAGGAAAATCCACCGGCACAGACCGATGCGCCCGCCACCGTCGATCCCGTCGGGCGCTACCTCCATTTCGAGAAAGCCTACCTCGCCGGTGAGTTGGACGCCGCCTTCGACCAACTGGACGTCTGGCACCTGCGCATGGTCGTCGATGGCAACGAGCCGGACGAGACACTGGCCTGGGGCCGCGAGATGCTCCGCAACTTCCGGCCCGACCACATCATCAACCCGAACCACGGCTGGCGCTACAGCGGCCTGGTCGCCAGCGATGTCCGCTATGGCTCCGGCGATGTGAAATACGACCGGCCCGAACTCCAGCGCTACCAAAACATCCTCATGAATGGCGGGGTCTGCGGGCGCCGCGCGTTCATCGGCCGCTTCATCCTGCGCGCCCACGGCATCCCGACCATTGCCAAGCCCAGTCGCGGCCATGGCGCGCTGGCACGTTGGACGCCAGACGGCTGGGTCGTCAATCTCGGCCCGAACTGGGGCGGCGGCTGGACCGGCACGCGCTACCGCAACGATCACGATTTCGTCGCCACCACCCAGGCCCGTCCTCACCAGGATGCCTTCCTGAAAGTCAAGCGGGCCCAGTGGGTCGGCGACGTCATGGGCGAAAGACGCAGCTACGGCGAAAACGACGGCGAATCCGGGCCCTGGTACACGATCTCCTATCGCACCCAGCGCGCGATCATCGAGGGATCCGACGCCCGCACGCTCGCCGCACTCGGCGAGGAACTTGGCGAATCCGACACGCCACTAACCATCGCGCAGGAAGTCCTCGCCACCGAAGTGAGCCCCGACGATTTGCGCATCACCCATGGCACGGATGGCAGCATCACGATTCCCAGCGCCGCCCTCAGCAAGCCCGCCGGTGGCAACCGCGAAGTGCAGGTCATGCGCAGCTTCGCCGGTGGCCAGCAGATCTACCTGCCCCGCTTCGCCCGCCAGGGCCAGACCATCATGCGCGGCGGCACATGGAAGGATGATGCCGACCGATGCACCTCCGGTGCGCGCCTTCAGAGCGGTGGCTTTGGCCGCTATGACGACTGGGGCTTGCGGGCCGCGGTGACACCCGCCGAGGGCGCCCCCCCGGCCGAGCTGGTCCTCGACCTTGGCGACGGCGTCACCATGGAGCTGGTTTACATCAAACCCGGCAAATTCATCATGGGTGGCGAGCGCACCACAGACGGCCGTTTCGACTGCGTCGAGGTGCCGAAACACGAGGTCACGCTCACCAGAGGATACTATCTTGGCAAATACGAGGTCACTCAGGCGCAATACGAAGCGGTCATGGGCAACAACCCCAGCCGCTCCAGCAAGGGCCCGGATTTCCCGGTCGACAACATCAGCGAACAGGACGCGCGCGAGTTCTGCCAGAAACTCGCCGGGATGACCGGGCAAGCGGCACGGCTGCCCACCGAGGCCGAGTGGGAATACGCCGCCCGTGCCGGCACGGATACAACATGGTCTTTCGGCGACGACGCTTCGAAACTCGGCGAATACGCCTGGTATGCGGGCAACTCGGACGGCAAATCGCACCCGGTCGGGCAGAAGAAGCCGAATCCCTGGGGACTCTACGACATGTATGGCAACGTCTATGAGCGCATCTCAGACGTTTACAACCGGAACTACTACGCCCTCGGGCCAAAGACCGACCCGACCGGCCCGAGCCAGGGCGAAAGTTCGCGCTTCGAGTATCAAATCACCGTCCCGCGTGCCGACAGCTACTCGCTCACCGCCACCGTCGTCACCGCCAACTACGACCAACGGCTTAACGTCGCTGTCAACGAAAGTGATTCCGCAACCATCCTCACCATGCCCTTCACACTCGGCAAATGGCAGGAAACCGAATCCATCACCCTGAACTTGGAGCAGGGCGAAAACACCTTGCGTTTCTGGCGCGACGATCCGCCTCAACAAGGGGTGGCAATCAAGTCGTTCTGCTTGAAGCCCGCGTCCGGACGCTGATGCGCAATCATCACACGATCACAAATCCATCTATTCTCACCAAAACCAAAACCTCGTACAACAATCAACATGAAAACCAACATCGCAACCAAAACCAGCGGCGTCCTCGCCGCCATCAGCCTCGGTCTCGCCGGGCTTTCCCATGCCGACACCGCGCTCCCCGCACCGGATGGCAATCCGGCGAACATGAGCAAGCCGGTCCAAGTTTACATCCTGTTGGGGCAATCGAATATGCTCGGATTCGGAAATCCGGACAGGTTGAAGGAAGTCGCCGCCGAAAAATACCCGTATCTAATCGATGACGCCGGCGAGTGGACGGTGCGCAAGGATGTGCGCAACGTCCGGGTGATGTGTTCCGGCAACAGCCCTGCCAACGACCACATCAATGACTGGATGACCATCCAGGGCAACATCGGCCCGGAAATCGGCATTGGTCACCACATCGGCCATGTGACCGACGCGCCCGTGATGATCCTCAAGAGCTGCATCGGCAACCGCAGTCTTGGTTGGGACCTCCTGCCTCCAGGCAGCGAGCCCTACGAACACGGCGGGAAAATGCAGCCCGGCTACCGCGGAACCGAGAATGATCCGGAAGGCGACACCGGTGGCGACATGTCCAAGGGATGGTATGCCGGATGCCAGTATGACGGCGATGTGGCGGCCTGCAAGCAGGTGCTCGAAAACCTCGACAAGTATTACCCGGGCGCGACGGAATACGAAGTCGTCGGATTCTTCTGGTGGCAGGGCGACAAGGACATGCGCAATCCCGCGCACTACGAGCGCTATGAGAAGAACCTGACCCAGCTCATCAAGGCCCTTCGCAATGACTTCAACGCGCCGGATGCGCGCTTCGTCACCGCCTCCCTCGGCCAGACGCAGAGGGACTCGACGGGGGGTGACGGGGTGATCCTCGATGCGATGGAGGCCGTGGCGAATAGCAACGACCCCGAACTCGAAGGCAAGGTGGCTTTCGTCTACACCCATCCCCTTTCCATGGGTGGCGGCTCCAGCGGCCACTACGGCGGCAACCCGGAAACCTACATGAACGTCGGCGAGGCGATGGGCAAGGCAATGGTGGAAATGGTCAAGGCAGACAACTGACCTCAATCAGGAATCGATGTCTGAC
>SLAV01000049.1 GCA_007126655.1 Haloferula sp.
CCTCGGCGTGGGCCTCGGCGTCCTGCCTGGCCTTTTCGATTTCCTCGTTGGAGAGGCCGGACGATCCCTGGATGGAGATTTTCTGCTCCTTGCCGGATTGCTTGTCCTTGGCGGAGACGTGGAGAATGCCATTGGCATCGATGTCGAATGTGACCTCGATCTGCGGCTCGCCGCGGCGGGCGGGGGCGATGCCGTCGAGGCGGAAGTTGCCGAGCAACTTGTTATCCGAGAACATCGGTCGCTCGCCCTGGCAAATACGGATGTCCACGGCGGGTTGGTTGTCGGAAGCGGTGGAGAACACCTGCGACTTCTTGGCCGGAATCGTCGTGTTGCGGTCGATCATTGGTGTGGCGCGGGTGCCCTCCGTTTCGATCGAGAGCGTGAGCGGGGTGACGTCGAGCAGGAGCACGTCCTTGACGTCGCCCTTGAGCACGCCGCCCTGAATCGATGCGCCGATGGCGACGACCTCGTCGGGGTTCACACCCTGGTGCGGCGTCTGGCCGGCGAGTTCCCTGGCCACCTCGACGACCTTGGGCATGCGTGTCATGCCGCCAACCAAGACCAGCTCGTTGATTTCCGACGGTCCGAGGCCGGCCTCCTTCATGCAGTCGCGGACCGGCTTCTTGGTGCGCTCAAAGAGCGAATCGGTGAGCTGCTCGAGCTTCGAGCGGGACAGCGAAAGCTGGATGTGCTTCGGACCGCTGGCGTCGGCGGTGATGAATGGCAGTGAAATGTCATAGGACTGGCTGGAGGAAAGGGCGATTTTCGCCTTCTCGGCCTCCTCCTTGATCCGCTGGAGCGCGTCGGGCTGGCCGGAGAGATCGATTCCCTGGTCCTTTTTGAACTCGTCAACGATGTGCTTGATGAGTGCGTTGTCCCAGTCGTCGCCACCGAGCTGGGTGTCGCCATCGGTGGCGAGCACCTCGAAGACGCCGTCGCCGATTTCGAGCACCGAGATATCGAACGTGCCGCCACCGAGGTCATAGACGGCGATTTTCTCGTCGGATTTCTTGTCGAGTCCGTAAGCGAGCGCGGCGGCGGTCGGCTCGTTGATGATGCGCTTCACTTCAAGGCCGGCGATTTCACCGGCCGCCTTGGTGGCGTTCCGCTGGGAGTCGTTGAAGTAGGCGGGCACGGTGATGACCGCCTGGGTGATTTTCTCACCGAGCTTGGCTTCGGCGTCGGCCTTGAGCTTGCCGAGCACCATGGCGGCGATCTCCTGGGGCGAGAATCTTTTGGTTTCACCGCCGACCTCGACTTCGATGTGTGCGTCGCCATTCGAAGCCTCAACGATCTTGTAGGGCATCGCCTTGTCCGCTTCTGAAAGTTCGGCGTATTTGCGACCGATGAGGCGCTTGGCGGAGAAAACCGTGTTCTTGGGGTTGGTGACGGACTGGCGCTTCGCAGCCTGGCCGACAAGGCGTTCTCCGCTCTTGGTGAATGCCACGATCGATGGAGTCGTGCGCGCACCTTCCGAGTTTTCGAGCACCGTGGGTTCACCACCATCCATCACGGCCATGCATGAATTGGTGGTGCCTAAGTCGATTCCGAGAATTTTGGACATGGGGTATTTCCTTCCTGATTGGGGATTGGTCGATTGACTGTGTTCATTCATTTCTTTGCAGCCACTGTGCCAGAGTGTATTCAATTTTCTTAATTGATTAATAATCAATTGACTAAAAAAAAACGAACAAAACACCATAGAACCACTCTATCCGCAAAAAGCGACATCATGTCACAGCAAGAACGCGCCAAAATGTCACGCATGGTCGAATTTGTCACTTTCGGAAAGATCAGCCCTTGTATCGGCCCGCAGGCGGGCTTTAGCTTCGCCAAACAGGATGCGTGCCCGGAATTTCGAATGGATACAACGTGGTGACCCGTTTGTCCATGGCACGAACGGCGTCGGCAATGGGTTTCCCATGATATTGGAACATCTGATCAGGCAGCGCGGGTTGCCTGTGGGACAGGATCTGGAAAGCTTCCTGCGTCCGCGGCTGCGCGACCTCGCCGATCCATTCCTGATACCGGAAATGGATGCGGCGGTGGACCGGATCCTGGAGGCGGCGGACCGCGGCGAGAAGGTTTGCGTATTCGGCGATTACGACGTGGACGGCGTCAGCTCCGTCACGCTGATGCGGCGGATCCTCCGCGCATACGGGCTGGAGCAGAAGTTGTTCATCCCCAAGCGCGGCAGCGAGGGATACGGTTTGAGCGAGGCGGCGATCGCGCGGTGCATGGCGGAGTGCGGAAAACCGGACCTCCTGATCACGGTGGACTGCGGAACGGTCTCGGTGGACGAGGTCGCGGCGCTGCGGGCCGGCGGGGTGGATGTGCTGATCGTGGACCACCACGAGCCGATTCCCGGTCGGAGGCCGGATTGCCACGCGCTGGTCAATCCGAAGTGCGGTGGGGATTTCGCCTACCTGTGTGCGGCGGGCGTGGTTTTCAAGCTCGGGCACGCGCTCATGAAGCGGCGGATGGTGGACGGCTTCGATCTGAAAACCCTGCTCGATCTGGTCGCCGTGGCGACCATTTCCGACATCGTGCCGATGGTGGGTGAAACCCGGCTGATGGTGCGGCATGGACTGCGGCAACTGCCGGTCACCATGAATCCCGGACTGAAGGCCCTCCAGGATATCGCCGGAATGACCGGAACGGTCACATCGATGGACGTGGGATTCCGCATCGGCCCGCGGCTCAACGCGGCGGGCCGGATGGACCGGCCCGAGGACGCCCTGGCCACACTGACGGCCGATTGCCGGCGGCTCGCCGTCGAGCTGGCATCCAGGCTCGACGCCCACAACCGCGAGAGGCAGCGGCACGAGGCGAAAATCCGCCGCGAGGCCGAGCGGCTTCTCGCCAAAAACCCGGATTCCGACGAAGAGCCGGTCATCGTGCTCGGATCGAGGGCATGGCACCACGGCGTGGTCGGCATTGTCGCGTCGAGGCTGATGCGCCAGCACCACAAGCCGACATTCATCATCGCCATCGATGAGAATGGCGTTGGCAAGGGGTCGGGACGCAGCATCGCGGGAATCTCTCTTGTCGAGGCGATCCGGCACTGCCACGAGGATCTCATCGCCGGCGGCGGCCATGCCATGGCGGCCGGGCTGTCCATCCACGAGGACCGCATCGATTCGTTCCGCCGGGAATTCGCACGATTCGTGCTGGAGAATTCCACACCCGAAGAGCGGCGGCCCACGCTCGTCTATGACGCGGAGCTCGACTTTGGCATGCTGTCGCTGGACTTCCTCAGCCAATACGACCTGCTCCAGCCGTTCGGCAGCGGGAATCCACAGCCCGTGTTCGTCGCCCGCGAGGTGGGTCTCAGCCGCCCGCCATACCACATGAAAAACCACCACCTGAGGCTGATGCTGCGCCAGGGATACCACGAGCAGGACGCGGTCTATTTCGGCGGCGGCGAGGTCGCACTTCCCGATCCTCCGTGGGACCTGGCATTCACCATCGACCGCAACACATTCCGCGGGCGCACCACGCTGCAACTGGTCGTCCAGGACGTGAAATCCTCCCGCGGGTGAAGTTTCCGGTTTCCATCACGGCATTCCGGCATTTGAATCCCGCACCGAACGACCCAATATGAGCCAAGCCACACTCCGCATCGCCATCGGCGCCGACCACGGCGCGCACGCCCTGAAAAATGCCTTCGTCGCCCACCTGAAGGCGGCCGGCCACACCATCACCGATTTCGGCAGCGAATGCACGGAAGCCGTCAATTACGCGGACTTCGCCAATCGCGTCGCCCTCAACGTCGCCGACGGCACCTGCGACTTCGGCATCCTCGGCTGCACCTCCGGCGTCGGCATGGCGATGGCAGCCAACCGCCACCGCGGGGTCCGCGCGGCCAACGTGCGCACCGTCGAGGAAACGAAGACCACCCGCGGGCACAACGATGCAAACGTCCTCTGCATCGGAGCCAAGGTCGTGGACGAGGCCACCGCGCTTGAAATGTGCGACGCGTTCCTGGCGACCGCCTTCGACGGCGGCCGCCACAGCGAACGCGTGCTCTCCGCCTCCGGCAGCCGCATCGCCGTCACCGACCCCGACGTGTTCGAGGCGATCACCGCCGAGGAAAAACGCCAGCGCAACAACATCGAGCTGATCGCCTCCGAAAACTTCGCCTCCCCCGCCGTGATGGAGGCCCAGGGCTCCATCCTCACCAACAAATACGCCGAAGGCTACCCCGGCAAACGCTGGTATGGCGGCTGCGAGAATGTCGATGTCGTCGAAAACCTCGCCATCGAACGGGCCAGGGAACTCTTCGGCGCCGCCCATGCCAACGTCCAGCCCCACTCCGGTTCCCAGGCCAATACCGCCGTCTATTTCTCCGTCCTCAAGCCCGGCGACAAAATCCTCACCATGGACCTCGCCCACGGCGGCCACCTCACCCACGGCCACAAGGCGAATTTCTCCGGGAAATTCTACGACGTCACCCACTACGGCGTCAGCCGGGAGGACGAGCGCATCAACTACGACGAACTCGAAAAAACCGCCCGCGAACTCAAGCCCGCCCTCATCACCGTGGGTGCCTCCGCCTACTCGCGCGTCATCGACTTCGAGCGCATGGGCAAGCTCGCCCGCGAGATCGGCGCCTACCTGTTCGTGGACATGGCGCACATCGCCGGCCTCGTCGCCGCCGGCGTCCATCCCACCCCGGTGCCGCACGCCGACTTCGTCACCTCGACCACCCACAAGTCCCTGCGCGGCCCGCGCGGCGGCATCATCCTCTGCAAAGAAGAGTTCGCCAAAAAAATCGACTCACAGGTCTTCCCCGGCATCCAGGGCGGGCCGCTCATGCACGTCATCGCCGCCAAGGCGATCTGCTTCGGCGAGGCGCTGCAGCCCGGCTTCCGCGAATACCAGGAGCAGGTCGTCAAAAACGCGCAAACCATCGCCGCCCGCCTCGGCGAGCATGGATTCCGCATCGTCTCCGGCGGCACCGA
>SLAV01000082.1 GCA_007126655.1 Haloferula sp.
CCACGCGGCGGACCATTCATGGCCTGCGATATTCGAGCTTTCAGGAATGAGGCCCGGAGTGCCCTACAATCTCATCGCGAACAACGCCTTCAAATGAAAAGGCCGTGGTGCTGAATTGGCTTGCAAGGATGGGGCGGGCACGCACGATAAACCCAATGACATTGGACGAGCCTGTCACGAGGAAAACACCGCATCCGGACATTGAGGTGGCGGAGGCGGCGCTCGACGGGGATGAGGATGCGGTGGCTACTGTGATGGGAATGCTGCGCTCACCCGCGCTTGCGGCGGCCATTTTGGCGAGAGGAGCGACCCCGGCGGAAGCGCACGATCTTTTGAACGATTTGATCGGGGATTGCTTCGGAGGAGTGCGCACGAAAGGCGGGCTGCATCGGCTACTGCGACGCTACAATGGTGGGTGCCCGTTGCCGGCATTTTTCCGGCGGATCGCGATCAACCGGCTGATTTCGCTCAAGCGTGCGAGTCGCCCGATGGTGGCGCTGGATGACGATGAGGATGGCTGCCACGAGCTGCCGGGCCGGGAGGGACCGTTAGCCGGGCTTGGGGATGACGCGTTGATTGCATTGTTGCGCGATGCGATCACACGTGCGCGGGCACGGGTGGACCCTGAAAAACTCGTATTGGTAAGGCTGATGGTCGCGTATGGTGTATCGCAAAGGCGATTGGGAAGTTTGTTGGGCTGGCATGAGACGAAGGTTTCCCGTGTCAAAACCGAATTGTTAGCGGAACTCCGGATGCGGATCATGGAAGAGTTGCGGCTGGCAGATCCGTGGTTGGAGCTGGAGTGGGAGGATTTCATGGAACTTTGCTCGGAGTCGGTCGATTTGTTCGCGAGTTGAACAGCGCCCCGCTCATGGGATTGCGATTTCGCTTGGAATTCCGGCAAAGGAAATCCAGTCTCTCCGCACAAATCACAAGCCATCATGACAGAATCCAACACGCCAGCCCACCTGCTCCCGGCCATCGGCCTGCTTGCCGGGGTATCCGAAGAGCACCGTTCTTTTCTCGCCTGTTTTGGCAAATACCTTCGGCCGGCGGAGGGGGACACCGTCATCATCGAGGGCGAAATCCAGGATACGCTTTATGTGATTCTATCCGGCATGCTGCACGTCGTGACCGCGATGGATACAAAGAGGCCGACATTTCTTGCGGCGCTCGGCGCCGGCGATTCGATGGGCGAAATCGGCTTGTTTCACCCGGGAACGGCAAGCGCGACCGTGGTGGTTCGCAGCAGCAGCGCATTGGTCTGGTCCCTGTCCCGTGAGGAACTTGATGCGTTTCTGGATGCCGATCCGGTGGTCGGAGTCGTGGTGTTGCGGGCGATCCTCGGCCAGCTTTCCCAACGCATCCGTGCGATGAACGAGAAACTTGCCATCGCGGAAAAAAAATCCTCCATTCATGAACTGTTGAATCAACACTCGAAGTGATTCCCGCATTTCCAGACGATCCCGTCGGTTTGTTTTTCGCACTTCTGGTGGTCCACGCGCTGGCGGATTTTCCATTGCAGGGAAGTTACCTGGCGCGGCAGAAGGTTCGGGCATCCGCTGACGGCACCGTGGAATGGGTGGTTGCGCTGATCGCGCATTCGCTGATCCATGCCGGGGCGGTTTGGTTAATTACGGGATCCAGGGTGCTGGCTGTGACGGAGTTCATTCTTCATGCGCTGATCGATTCTGGAGCGGGAAAAAAACGCCTGAGCATGTGGGCGGACCAATCCCTGCATGTGGTGTGCAAGCTGATTTATGTGGTGGTCATCGCATTGGGGTGGGTGACTCTAACTTGAGGAGCGGAATGCTGGCTTGGGTGTGAATGACGGCTTGTTGGCCATGCTCCGAAGAGGGACTCAGGAACTTTTTCGCTTTTGTCATTCGACCTGCAAGGATGCCCAAATTCCCATGAAACTCGCCAAATTCCTGTTTCTTCCGCTTCTCGCCCCATGCCTCACCCACGGCGCGCTGGCCGGCGTGCGCATCAATGAAATCATGGCCTCCAATGGGTCGACGATTGCCGACGAGGACGGGGATTTCGAGGACTGGATCGAGCTGGTCAAAACCGGAGCGGAGACGGTCGACCTCGGAGGCTGGATCCTAAGCGACAACGAGGCCCTGCCATTCAAGTGGGTGTTTTCCGAGGGCGTCAACATCGCACCAGACGGGTTTCTCCTCGTCTGGGCGTCGGGCAAGGCCCGCGGCGGCGGGCCGGACGGGTAATTGCACACCAATTTTTCGATTCATAGGGCGGGCGGGCCGGTGGTTCTGACCGCACCGACGGGATCACAGGCGATTTGCTGCCGGCCCGGTCCATTCCTCGGGGTATCTTCATTCGGCCGCCATCCCGAGGGCCGCGATGGATTCGCCTATTTCGACGAACCGACGCCGGGGGGCGGTAAACACCGGAACGCCTTATCATGGCATTGCCGATAAGCCGGTTCTTTCCATTTCAAGTGGAATTCATGATTTCCTGCTGACGCTGTCGATCTCGGCGGACGAGGGATGCGAGGTAGTTTTCACTCTTGACGGCTCCGATCCGGATCGGGATCACGTGGGTGGGCGGATTTCACATTCAAGAACCAGTATCCGCGGAACCCTGGCAACCCGTTTTGCGAATTCATCGTTCATATGTAAAAGGCCTGGGCATTTGTGCATTTGGTTTACGAGCGCCATCCCCGTCTCTCAGGGTTTTGGCGGGCCGCGGAGGAGGCGGAGGCTGTTGAGGCAGACGGCGACAGTGGAACCCTCGTGGGCAAGAACGCCAATGGTGATGGGAATGAGGCCGAAGATGGCGGCGAGGACCATCACGGCCATCGTGCCCACGGCGACGGTGATATTCTGAAGAATGATGCGGCGGGCGGAGCGGCTGAGGGCGAGAGCGAGGGGAAGGCTTTCAAGGCGGTCGTTCATGAGCACGACATCGCTCTGCTCCAAAGAGGCATCGCTGCCGCGTCCGCCCATGGCGAAAGCGACATCGGCGGCGGCCAGCACGGGGGCGTCGTTGATACCGTCGCCCACCATGGCCACGCGTTGGCCGTCCGCGCGCAAACGACCAAGGGCCACCACTTTGTCGGCCGGGGTGAGGGCGGCGTGGAAGGCGTCGATACCGAGTTCGGCGGCGACGCTGGCGGCGGCGGGCGGGCGGTCCCCTGTGAGCATGACGCTGCGGACCCCCTGACCGCGCAGGGTTTGGATAACGGTCCTTGCGGCCGGGCGCACGGCATCGCTCAAAAGGATGCGCCCGACGCGGTTACCGCGCATCAGCCAAACCTCGGTGCACCCGGAGGGTTCCTCTTCGAGCTCCTTAGCCCAATCGGCCAAGGGTGTTTGAAAAAAGATACGGCGGCTCCCGAGAACAGCGGACTCGCCCCCGATGCGACCGCGCACACCCAGCCCCGTGAGCGAGGCGAAATCCTCCACCGGCGTGCGTTCAATGCCTTTGCGGCGGGCATACGCGACAATGGCCCGTGCAATCGGGTGGTTGGCCCGCTCTTCGAGGGCGGCAGCCCAGGCAAGGACCTCGTCGGTGTCGCCTTGCGGAAAGCTTTCCAACGATTCAACGGCGAGGTCTCCCGTAGTGAGGGTGCCGGTTTTGTCGAAGGCGACGGTGCGGATTTTGGCCAGTTCCTCGACGGCGGCACCACCCCGGAAGAGAATGCCGTGTCGGGCACCCCAGGCGATGGCAGCGAGAATGGCCGAGGGAATGGAGAGCACGAGCGCACAGGGACTCGCCACCACGAGCAGCGTCATGGCGCGGTAAAAGGCGGAGAAAACGACCTCGCCGCCCCCCTCCACATTGGCAAAAGCGGGCAGCCCCACCAGCTGCCACCAGATGAGAAAGAGGAGCAAGGTGGCGACGAGCACGCCCTTTGTGTAGACCGGTCCGAAGCGGTCGATGAAGCGCTGACTGGGGGCACGCTGGCCGCGGGCGTCTTCAATGAGGCGGATAACCTGTTGCAGGGAACTTTCGCTGGCAGGCCGCCGACAGCGGACGGTGAGCGTGCCCCAGAGATTCATGGTGCCGCTCTTGACCTCAGCTCCGGGCAATTTCTCAACCGGGTGGGCTTCGCCGGTGAGGGAGGATTCGTCCGCGGCTGAACTGCCCTCGGTGACCTCCGCATCCACCGGAACGGTTTCACCGGGGCGAAGGATGAGGCAATCGTCGGGCACAATGACCTCAATGGGCACCGCTTCTTCTGTGCCCGTGGCGGGGTCGAGGCGATTGGCTGTTTTCGGAGCGAGGCGGAAGAGCGCATTGATCTCGCGGTGCGTGCGGTGCAGGGCGAAGTGCTCAAGAGCACCGGCAAAGGAAAAGAGGAAGAGAAGCAGCGCGGCCTCCCCATAGGCACCAATGAAGCTCGCCCCCACAGCCACCGCAAGCATGAGAAAGTGGATGTCGAGCCGCCCCTGGAAGAACCCGGGAATGGCATCGCGGGCTGCATCCCATCCGCCCGCCACCATGGCAGCCATATAGAGCGCGGGGACAAGCCAAGCCGGGCCTGCACCAAAGACTTGCACGAAATAGGCGCTGATTCCGAGAACGCCGCAAATGCCCGCAAGGGCGGCGAGGACGCGCCAGTCCTCGGGTTCATCGTCCTGGCAGTGCGCCACGCCGGCGGTCTCGGCGGGCGTCGGCCACGGAATCTTGCGCCAGCTCCATAGCTGCTCCACCTCGGCGCAACCGTGGTCCTTCTCCACGCGCGTGCGTCCCTCCCGCGCAACGACGCGCAGGCCTCCGGCAGCGGCAGCTGTGTGAAGGCGCGGAGGGTCTGTCGAAAGCGCCTCTTCCAAGCGGCGGCGAAGATCCTCCTCATTCACCCGCCCGATGGTGGCGAGATCAATGGTCGTCTGCTTCGCATCCCATTCCGCCGCCACCGCGTGCGGGCTGTCGGCAAGGAAACGCCCGAGGCGGGCAGTCCAAGGAGAGGCCGCGCGGTCGCCCGAA
>SLAV01000060.1 GCA_007126655.1 Haloferula sp.
AGCCAGGCAAACCCACCGCCGACCATGGCCAGCCAGGCGAGGGCGAAGAGGATGAACATGGATGGCAGCACGAACATGACACCTGCGGCGATGCCGCCTTTCGCGCCGTGCATCCGCCAGCCGAGGTAGGTGGCGAGCTGCATGGCTTCGGGACCGGGAAGGAGCATGCAGAAGTTGAGCGCGTCCATGAAACGCTTGTGGTCGATCCAGCGGCGGGTTTCGACCAGCTCACGGTGCATCATCGAGATCTGCCCGGCGGGCCCGCCGAAGCTGATGAAGCCGAGTTTGATCCAGTAACGCAGGGCGACGAGAAAGGTGGGCGGGGTTGGTTGGGATTCGGGCATGGGGCTCACTCGGCGTTCTGCACCTGTTCGCGGATTTTTTCGAGTTCGGTTTTCGCTTCGACGACGAGGTGGGCGACGGCGGCGTCGTCGGCCTTGGAGCCGATGGTGTTTTATTGCAACGATTTCTGCCGATACTGATCGAGTTCTTTGGCGGATATTTTGTCCGATGGCACCAAGCGGTAGTGGCGTTCTTCTGTGATTTTAACCGACGCATCCTCATCCAGGCAAAGCTCGAACATGACAATGCTGCCGTCCTGCATGAATTGGGTGGAAACCGACCGGCATACCAAGCCGGGAAACTTCTCCCGGCAGCAGGCAAGGTCCTGCTTTGTTTGGACGGTTGAGAGACGGTCGCTGCCGCCTTTTGCCTGCACGGGGATGACATATTGGCAGCCGTGCCGGTCCATGCCGACGTAGATTTCATCGATCTCGATTTGACCAAGCCCGCTTACGGTGGTGCGCAGATGGTTTTGCAATGAACACGCGGTGATGCCGAGAAATACGTCGATGAGGCGGTTGTAACGGATGATCGCGAGCAGGGCTTGTTCGTCGGAAAGCGCGTGGGCAGTGACGATTTCGGGGGTGGCGTCCGGGATTTTCGTCGTGACGAGATTCGGGTTTGGTTCGATGCGGTTCACCCGGACGAGGCGGAATTCATAGCGGGCACGACCTGTGCCTTCGATGACCCACTCCATGCCTTCCGGCTGGGTCTTGAGAATTTCGGGCGGAAGTGGATTTCGATAACGGAAAGAGTAAATGACGTCCCCAAGGTTTTTTGGCAGTTTTACCTCGAGCAAATTGGCCGCGTCTTCAAGCTCCGTGCGGTCGAATGCGATGGCTTTTCGACCTTTGCGGTATCCCTTCTTGAAAAGATGGGCGATGAGCGTTTGGTAGCGATTGATGGATTTTGCGCTCATGAAGTTGCCCGGGAAAGTCGTTCGATTTCGGTCTGCCACTGAGGCCGTTTTTTCGCCCCGCTTTTGCGGTCGCGGGTCTGGACTGGGCACGGCACGCCCCAATATTCGGATGCTTCCGACATTTCCATGGTTAGGAGTTTTCGAGCACCGAGCGGGAGGGCGTCGGCAACCTTCTGCGGTGTTACTTCGGCGGCTTCCATGATGGCGGAAGCGACGGCGCGGGCGAGCGGAGGCGGGACGGCGTTGCCGATCTGGCGGGCACCGTGCCATTTGGTACGGTGGAATCGGAACCAGTCGGGGAAACCATGCAGCCTGGCCATTTCACGGACGGTGATGCAGCGGTTGTGGGCGTAGTGAATGGGTCTCGGGCTGGTGAACGCGCCACGCGCTGCGTCGGTACCCGCCCGAAGTGTGTTGGAGATTCCGTCGGGTGCGAGTTTGAAAAACCGGGAAATCGGTTCAACCGATCCGGGTGTGGTCTCGGCAAATCTCAGACGCGAAATTTCCGAATGCATGGTTCTTGCACTGGAGGTGAGCAGTTTCGAGTTCCATTCGCGCGGGATGCCGAAGTGCCATGCATCGTTGGCCAGGCAGCGCATCTCTCGGGCGTATTCTGATATTTTCCGTGGCAACGCACCGATTTTCACTTCATCCGCTTCTGCGAGCTGCTCATAGCGGTCTGCGTCTGGCAGGTCGCCCAAGGCTTCCGCGCAAGTCGGCGTTGGTGAGAGAGTGTGTTCCAATTGTTGGTCCATCCGGGTCGTGATCGGGGCCGGATAAAGTGGGGTTTGTAGATTGTTTTTCGCTCCCAGAAGGAACAGACGCCTGCGGTCCTGAGGCACGCCGTATGAGGCGGCGTTCAATACCGACCAAGGCAGGCGGACGCGATAGCCCACGGCCTCAAATGCATCAATCAGTTCATCCAGAAACCGACGGTGCGCCCCGACGGTGAGGCCCTTGACGTTCTCGAATACGAAAAAATCGGCATCCAGCTCGGCAACGATGCGCACGAAGTGGCGGACGAGGCCGTTTCGCGGGTCATCCAGGACCCGTTTGCCGATCATGGAAAATCCCTGGCAAGGTGCGCCACCGCATACCACGGAGACTTTACCGGTGATTCCGGCGCGGCGGCGGATTTCATCTCCGCTGAGCGTTTCGACGGATTCGGCAATGACGGTGCAGTCGGGGAAATTGAACTTGTGGACGCAGGCGTGGATCGGGTCGATCTCTACGGATGCGGCGACGTTGAATCCTGCCTGCTCGAAACCAAGAGACATTCCTCCGGCACCGGCGAACAAGTCGATGGCTATGGGTCGCATGGAGTTCTTGTGAACATCTTTCATGGATGTGGCAATTCAAAAAACGATTAAAGTTGGTGCTTCACTCGGCGTTCTGCACCTGTTCGCGGATTTTTTCGAGTTCGGTTTTGGCTTCGACGACGAGGTGGGCGACGGCGGCGTCGTTGGCTTTGGAGCCGATGGTGTTGAATTCGCGGTGGATTTCCTGGCAGAGGAAGTCGAGGGCGCGGCCGCAGGCTTCGCCGCCATCGAGGTATTCGGTGAACTTGGTGAAGTGGGAGTCGAGGCGGGTGGTTTCCTCGGTGATGCAGCAGCGGTCGGCGAAGAGGGCGATCTCGCGGGTGACGCGTTCGTCGGCGGGGTCGAATTCGAGTCCGCTCTCGGCGAGGCGTTTGAGGAGGAGGTCGCGCTGGCGGGCGGGGCGGTCGGCGGCCTGGAGGGTGATTTTTTCGGTGAGGGCGCGGAGGGTTTGGAGGCGGGCGAGGAAGTCGGTGCGGAGGTCGTCGCCCTCGCGGGCGCGCATGGCGGCGAGGTGGTCGAGGGCGTCGGCGAGGGCGGCTTGGGCGACGGGGCGGGCGGCGTCGGGATCGATGGAGGCTCCGGTCGCGGTGACGATGCCGGGCTGGCGGAGGAAGTCGGAGGCGTCCGGGGAAAAGGTTTCGCCGGTGGCGGTGGAGAGGTCGCGCAGGGCGTCGGCGAAGGCGCGGGCGAGCGGGGCATCGACGTGGAAGGTGGCGGCCGCGCCTTCCCCGCGTTCAAGGGTGAGGGAGAGCTGCACGCGGCCGCGGGAGATGCGGGCGAGGATCTGTTTGCGCAGGGTTTCCTCGAGGCCGGCGAGTTCGCGCGGGCATTGGATGACGACTTCCGCCTGCTTGCGGTTGACCGATGCGGCTTCGATGGTGATGCGGAAGCCTTCGCCGGCGGCGCTGCCCGCGCCGAATCCTGTCATGGAGTGCATGCCGGATGGTGGGGGAGGTTGCGGGCGCGCGGGAAGGGAATTTTCGGGGGCGCGGAGCGGCCGGGCAAGATCAGGGCTGAAACATCGGGTCGTTTTCAACGAAACGCCAAGGCGCGGAGAGCGCGGAGGAAAGCGCCGGGTTCAAGTCACCTGAAATCCGGGCTGGCTGGAATTCGCAGTCGATCCATGAAATCTCCTGCTGCGGGCTTGTCGGAAAATGGCCACAAAAAGCACAAAAGTCACAAAAGAATGAAGGTGGGGACATCTTGATTTGTGTCGGGCAATATCGCTTGGCAGCGGGGGCGGGCGGGATAGGGTGGGTGCATTGGCCGATGTTGGAATCCGTCTATCATATCGCGACAATTTTCCTGCTGTTCACGCTTGCGGGGGCGTTGTGGCGGACGGTGCGCGGCCCCTCGGCGGCGGACCGGCTGATGACGGCGCAGCTCTTCGGGACGACGGGGGTGGCGCTGCTGCTGTTGCTGGCGGAATCGCTCGGGATGCCGGCGCTGCGGGACGTGGCGCTGATTTTCGCGCTGCTGGCGATCCTGGTGGTGCTGACGTTCGTCCGCAATTCGCGGCGGCAACCGGGAAGGGAGGGGGAGCGATGAGCGTGGCGGACGTGTTGACGGTGATCTTCCTCGCCTGCGGGGCGTTCTTTTTCTTCGCGGGAACGGTGGGGCTGCTGCGGTTTCCGGATTTGTTCTGCCGTCTGCACGCGCTGACGAAGGCGGACAACCTGGGGTTGGGGCTGATCGTGCTGGGGCTGCTGTTCCAGGCATCGTCGCCGGCGGCGGGGCTGAAGCTGGTGGTGATCTGGCTGTTGGCGCTGCTGGCGGGATCGAGCGGTTGTTTCGCGATCGGGCGGCTGCATTCGAGGCAGGAGGACGCGAACCGGAAGGAGGGGCGATGAGCGTGCCGCCGATGACGCTGGACGTGATGGTGGCGCTGCTGATGCTGGCGCTGGCGGTGCGGGTGCTGTTCGCGGAAGGGCTCTATCAGACGACGATCCTGTTCATCGCCTTCGGGCTGACGATGGCGCTGGCGTGGACGCGTCTGGCGGCTCCGGATGTGGCGCTGGCGGAGGCGGCGATCGGGACAGGGCTGCTGGGTGCGTTGATGCTGGATTCGCTGCGGGTGTTTTCGCGGGACGGGACGCCGGGCCAAGAGGAGCGGGCGGCGGAGGCCATGGCAACGGCGGCGCGGCTGGTGCGCGGGGTGCTGGGCGTGCTTTCCGCGGGGATCGGGGTGGTGCTGGTGGTGGCGGTGCTGGATTTGCCGGAGCGGGCGGGGCTGACGGAGGCGGCGGCTGAGCGGATGGCGCAATCCGGGGTGGAGCATCCGGTGACGGCGGTGTTGTTGAATTTCCGCGGGTTTGACACGTTTCTGGAGGTCGGGGTGCTGATTCTGACGATGTGG
>SLAV01000251.1 GCA_007126655.1 Haloferula sp.
CGGCCTGTTTGCCGTCGTGGACGGCGTGCGGGCCGAGGCGCGCGGAAAGGGCGCGGCGCAGGGCGGGTTCGAGCGGGCTGTGGGCGTGGAGGACGAGCAGGCTGCCGGCGGGGAGGCCGCGTTTGCGGAGTTCGGCGACTTCGTGGACGGCGCAGGCGATTTCGGCCTGGTCGGATCCGGCGGGAATGAGGGCGGGCGGTTCGCCTTCGACGGGGATGGATTGGATCTGGTCTTCGTCGGGGACGTTGAGGTCGCCTTCGGATTCGGCGGGGCCGGACCGGTTCCGATAGAAGCCGCGGGCGAAGCGGAGGATGTCGCGGGTGTTGCGGTACGGGGTGGCGAGGCGGGTGGTGCGCCCGCGGACCTCGATGCCGGCGGAGAGCCAGGATTGGCGGCGGCGGAGGAAGCCCTGGGTGGGATCGGCGGCGAGGAAGAGATGGCCGCCGGGGTGGAGGGCGGCGCGGACGACGTCGAACCAGATTTTGGCGAAGAACTGGGCTTCATCGACGAGGATGGCGTCGTATGCTGGGAAGGGGAGGGATTTGCGGATGGCGGCGGCGTCGTGGAAGCGGAGGGCGATGTTGTGCCAGTCGGTGGCGTTGGCGGCGGCGAGGGCCTGCTGGTATTGCTCGAAGAGACGCCACATGTCGGCGGGTTGGGAACCGCGCAGGGGCGTGCCGCGGCCGGTGCGGTCGGCATGGAGGTAGGCGTCGGCGGAGAGCAGGCGCTGGTCCTTGATCCAGCCGATTTCGTCGATGAGGAAGACGTTGGAAAGGCGGGCGAGGGAGGGGGTGTCGCGCTTGATTTGATCGAGGGTGGATTCGATTTCGCGGGGGAGGAGGATTTTTTCCTTCCACGGGCCGAGTGATTTGCTGGCCCATTGGAAGAAGGTCATGCATTCGAGGTTGAGGAGGGTGTTTCCGAGGCGGTTTGCGCGGCGTTCGAGGTCGTGGCGGAGGGGGCGGTTGTGGGTGAGGAGGAGGACGCGTGCGTGCGGGTGGAGGCGGGCGGAGAGGAGCGCGCGGTAGAGGAGAACGAGGGATTTGCCGCTGCCGGCGACGCCGGTGACGAGGCGGATGCCGCCGCCGTCGTGGGATTCGCCGGTCTGGCGGGCGGGGGTGAGGTCGAGGTCGTTTTTGACGGCCCATTCCTGGTCGATGTCGAGGAAGGAGTCGGGGAGCGGGGCGCGGTCGTCGGGGGAGGCGGTTGCGGCGCGCATGGTGAAGGAGGCGGGGAGCACGGACTCGGGGGTGAATTCGCCGCGCAGGTGGCGGAGGACGGGATCGGGCAGTGCGGAGGCGGCGAGCGCCTCGAGGCGGCGTGCGAAGTGTTCCGGGTTCATGCGTTTCGCGCCGAGGTAGCGGACTTCGGTTTCCTCCTGGCGGTGGAGCATGATTTCCTCGACGGTGTTTTCCTCGACGTTGGGGAAGACGACGAGGCGCTGGAGCGGGAGCGGGCCGTCCCAGGGGCCGAGCGTCTCGGTGGCGCGCCGGAGGAATCCGCGCAGGACGTCGGACTCGATGCGGCCGAAGGATTCGGGGGTGATGGGGTCGGTGGTCCGGAAGAAGTCGGGCTGGAGCGCGGCTTCGGCGAGATCCTGGCCGGTTTCGGCGATCTGGATGAGGAAGGCGTGCCGTTCGCGCCAGACGAGGAGGATGTGGGGGCGGCGGGCGGTGTGGCCGTGTTCCTCGAGGGAGAGCCAGGCGGTGAAGTCGTCGGGCAGGGTTTTGAGCATGCGGTGGAAGGCCCGGTATGCCTTGCCGGGGCGTCCGCGGGGGCGGGATGGAATGAGGGTCGCCATGTTTTTTCGCGGGGTCAACCGGCGGCGTGCAGGAGCGAGAGGGTGAGGGCGGCGCGTTCGTCGTATGGCGCCTGGCGTTCGAGCCAGCGGTGGAGGGCCGTGGAGTGGATGAGGATGACTTTGACGCGGGCGCGGGTGACGGCGACGTTCAGCCGTTGCGGGTAGGTGAGGAAATCGCCGAGGCGTTCCATGAACGATTCGTCGGAGACGGCGAAGGATACGATGACGACGTCGCGCTCCTGGCCCTGGAAGCGCTCGACGGTGTCAACGACGAGGTCGGCGATGTCGGGATGCGAGGCGAAGCGCGCCATGCGGAGGAGTTTGCGGATGCGGGCGGCGTGGGCGCGGAACGGGACGACGACGCCGATTTGCGCGGGCTTGAGGCCGCCGACGAGCATTTGGTCTAACAGGAATGCGGTCTCATCTGCTTCTTCGGGGCTGGCGGCGCGGTTGCCGGTGTGGGGGATGGCGATGCGGGTGAGCGCGGGATCGGCCCGGAGGGCGGGGGTGGGGTGGGGCGATGGCGAGAGCCGGAGGCGGTGGTCGGCGATGCGGCGGTCGGGGGCGAGGTTTCCCTGATAGAAATTCTCCGACGGCCAGCGGCAGAGCGGCCGGTTCATGCGGTAGGTGGTGCGGAGCATGGTGTGGCCGCCTTTTCGCGAGAGCGAGGTGAAGACGGATTCGTGGGCGGGGTCTTCAACGGGGCGGAGGATCACGGGGGGGAGTTGCCGGATGTCGCCGAAGAAGCACCATTTTTGCGCGCGCAGCATGGGCATGATGGCGGTTTCGACGGGGAGCTGGCTGGTTTCGTCGATGACGGCAACGTCGAAACGGGCTTCGGAGGCGCGGCGGGTGAAGAGCGAATAAGGCGTGCAGCCGACGACCCATGGGCCGGGTTCGTCGAGCAGGCCGGTGGCGGCGAAGTCGTCGCGGAAGTCGATGTTTTCGCCGTCGTGGGGGAAGGGGTCGGAGATTTTGAAGACGGGGCAATCGACGAGCGGACGGATTTTCCGCAGGGCGTGGTGGATGGCGCGGTGGGTGAAGGCGCAGACGAGCACTCGCATGCCGCGCGCCGTGAGTTGCACGACGAGGCGGGCGAGGACGTGGGTTTTGCCGGTGCCGGGCGGTCCCTGGACGAGGTGGTAGCGGTCGGCGGCGAGGCAGGTGGCGACGGCGTCGGTTTGGGATTCGTCGAGTTGTTCGGCGGGGATGGTGTCGATGGCTTCCGCGTGTTCCTCGAGGTCGATGGTGTCGCCCTGGCAGTGGAGCAGGGCGGGCATGACGTTTTCGCGTCCGTGGGCGGTGGTGGCGAGTTCGTGGAGGGCACGGAGGTGGATGTCGGTGAGGTCGATGACGGTTTCGTCGAGCGTCCAACCGCCGGAGGAGGGGAGTTGGAATTTTTTCGGTGCGCTGACGGTGAGACCCTTGCGGGTGAGGCCGTGGAAGGTGACGTCGGCGTGGTGTTCGCCTTCCGGCGCGTTCTGGCTGAGGCGCAGCGGATCGCCCTCGCGGAAGACGGAAATGTCGTCGGCGGAGGGGTCGAAGTGGATGAGCCTGAGGTGGCCTGCGGTGGATTTGGAGGCGAGGGTCAGCGGGCCGATGGCGCGGCCGGATTCGACGCGTTCGGTGAGGGTTTTTTCCCAGCGGGCATGGGCGGCGTCCCATTGGTGGCGCGCCTCGGTGCGGACCTGGCGTTCGAGCCGGTGGAGGAACTCCGCGGGGGATTCATCGTTCACGTCGGGGAGCTTGGTTGATGTGGGTGGGACGCGCGGTCAATCGCGTGGCTCGGCGGCTCTGGCGACGCGGAGCATTCTGGCTTCGGCGAGGTGGGGGGCGAGGATCTGGAGGCCGACGGGGAGTTTCGCATCGGGAGCGCGCTCAACGCTGACGAATCCGGCGGGCACGGAGATGCCGGGGATGCCGGCGAGGTTGGCGGAGAGGGTGAAGATGTCGGAGAGGTATTCGTGTAGGGGGTCCGTGCCACTATTTGTTAACCATGCTGTTGGATCCTCAATACGCTGGTTAGTTTCATGGGTGTTTAAATTCGCTTGGAATGAAAGGCGGCGGGCGGGGACGGGGGAGGTGGGGGAGAGGATGGCGTCGCAGGCGGCGAAGGCGGTGTCGAAATCGCGGCGGATGAGCGTGCGCACCTTCTGGGCGCGGGCGTAGTAGGCATCGTAGTAACCGCTGGAGAGCACGTAGGTGCCGAGGATGATGCGGCGTTTCACCTCGGGGCCGAAACCCTGCTCGCGGGACTGGTGATAGACGTCGATGATGTCCTTCGCGTTGGTGGCGCGGCGGCCGTAGCGGATGCCGTCGAAGCGGGCGAGGTTGGACGAGGCTTCGGCGGGGGCGATGACGTAGTAGGTGGCGACGGCGTGGGCGTTGTTGGGCAGGCTGACGTCGATGATTTCGGCACCTTGTTTGGCGAGGCAATCGATGGCTTCGAGGATGCGCGAGCGGACGCCGGGATCGATGCCGTTTTCGAGCATATCGCGGACGACGCCGAGGCGCATGCCGCGGACGCCGTCTTCGAGGCCGGCGAGGTAGTCGGGGACCGGCGCGTCGAGGCTGGTGGAGTCGCACGGGTCGTGCCCGGCGATGGCCTGGAGGACGCGGGCGGCGTCCTCGACGGTGGCGGTGAGCGGGCCGATCTGGTCGAGCGAGGAGGCGAAGGCGACGAGGCCGTATCGGGAAACGCGGCCGTAGCTGGGTTTGAGGCCGACGACGCCGCAGTGGGAGGCGGGCTGGCGGATGGAGCCGCCGGTGTCGGAGCCGAGGGTGGCGACGGCGGTGCCGTCGGCGACGGCGGCGGCGGAACCGCCGGAGGAGCCGCCGGGGATGCGGTCGGGGGCGTGCGGGTTGCGGACGGGCTTGAAGGCGGAGTTTTCCGTGGCGGAGCCCATGGCGAACTCGTCCATGTTGAGGCGGCCGAAGGGGATGGCCCCGGCTTCGCGGAGCTTGCGGATGACGGTGGCGTCGTAGGGTGAGCGGTAGTTTTCAGAGAGGAATTTCGACCCGCAGGTGCAGGGCTGGCCGAGGACGTTGATGTTGTCCTTGATGCCGACGGGGATGCCGCCGAGGGGTTTGCTGATGTCGGCGGTGGCGGCCTCGGCGAGGGCGGAGTCGAGGTCGTGGGAGAGGTATGCGCCGGTTCGCGCGTCGCGGGTGGCGATGGCATCGGCGAGCGATTCGAGGACGGCGGCGGGGGTGGTCCCGCCGGATTGGTAGCGGCGGCGGAGGTCGGAAATGGTGGTCATGGCGGGCGGCGGAAATCAGGCGCGGGGTAGTGATCAGGCATCGGCCACGACTTTGGGCACGCGGATCTGGTTTTGCGCGGAGTCCGGCGCGTTGGTGATGACGGCTTCGGGGGGGAGACTTTCGCCGGCGGTGTCGTCGCGCATGGGGCCGAAGGCGGGGGAGGGGTGTGCGGTGGGGTCGATGCCGTCGAGGTCAAGGTCAGAGAGCGCGGCGACGTGGTTGAGAATGGCTTGGAGCTGGGGCTGGAAAGTGGCGGCCTCCGCGTCGTCGAGATCGAGGCGGGCAAGCTTGGCGATATGGCGGACGTCGAGCGTGTTATTCGGCATGGACGGAAGGTTCTGCACTTCCACCGGGTATTCCAAGCCACAAGTTCATCCCGGCAGGCATGCTTTGATCCCGAGGTTGAATTAGTTCAGGGTCAATGGGTCGCGTGTTTATTCCCCGGCGGGTGGGGTGATGGGTGCGAGGTGGGCATCCGACGTGGTCGGGATCGGGGGAGTCTCCGCGGGCGTGTCGCCGATACCTTCGCCAGTCGGGAGTTCACCGGCGGATCTTGCGAGTTGCTCCTCGAGGCCGGCGATGAGTTGAAAGAGCATTTGGCGGCGTTGTTCGAGTTCGGCTTGCAGTTGGGTCTGGAATTCGCGCATCTGACCAATGGTTTGCTCAATGGCTTCGTCGGCTTCCTCTCCGAGTTCGGCCTGGGCCTGGAGTTCGAGGTTAAGCTGGTTGCCGACGACCTGGTCGAGGTTGGCCATGCGCTGGATTTCCTTTTGGAGAAAATCGTATTGGACCAGGCTGGTGTTGAAGCGCTGGAGGGTCTCGGTGTAGCCGACGAGGGATTCTTCCAGCGACTGGATTGGCCCGATGAGTGGGACGAGGTCGAGTTCGACTGTTGGTGCCGGTGCGGCGACAGGTTCCGGGGTGGGAGCCGGCGTTTCGGACCTGGCGAAAACGTAGAATGAAACCGCAAGGGCGATGATGAGATTGGAAATCACGAGGATCCAGTGGCGCAATGATGTCATGAGGATTACCGGTATGGTTGTTGGATGTGTTGAGGCTATGGATGTTCCATGCCGGATCAAGAGGCAAAAGCGGAGGGCTGGTTGTTGTTAAGGCTGCGGGCGATGCGTTGGACGATGCCAGGCCCTTGGTAGATGAACGATGTATAGATCTGGACGAGGGTGGCCCCGGCGTGGATTTTCTCCATGGCTTCCTCGGGCGAAGAGATGCCGCCTACACCGATGATTGTCACGCGCCCGCCGAGTTCCGCAGCGAAGGCCCGGATGACTTCTGTGCTGCGGCTGGTGAGCGGGCGGCCGGAAAGCCCGCCGACCTCGCCGGAGTGGCGGTGCCCGGAGACGGAGGTACGGTCGAGCGTGGTGTTGGTGGCGATGAGGCCTTCGAGCCCTCCCTCGAGGAAAACGCGGGACAGCTCGCGGATGTGGGTTTCCTCGAGATCGGGCGCGACCTTGAAGAGCAACGGGACGTGGCGGTCGTGTTCGCGGGCGAGCGCGGCCTGGGCGTTTTTGAGTTTCTCCAGCAGCCTGGCGCTGGCCTCGGGCCCCTGGAGCTCGCGGAGGCCCGGGGTGTTGGGCGAGGAGAGGTTCACGGCGATGTAGCCGGCCACCGGGTAGGCCTGGCGCAGGCAGGCGAGATAGTCGTCGGCGGCGTTTTCGTTCGGGGTGTCCTTGTTTTTGCCGATGTTGAACCCGACGATGCCCCGAAAACTCCGGGACTTCCGGACGTTGTCGACGCCCGCTTCGATGCCGGGGTTGTTGAAGCCCATGCGGTTGATGGCGGCCTCGTGCTCGACGAGGCGGAACAGCCGCGGTTTCGGATTCCCAGGTTGCGGACGCGGCGTGATGGTGCCCACCTCGATGAAGCCGAAGCCGAGGGCCCCGAGCGCGTCGATGGCGTCGCCGCATTTGTCGAGGCCCGCGGCGAGGCCGATGCGGTTGGGGAATTTCAACCCCATGACCTCGACGGGGTTGCCTGCGGGCGATGTGGGCCGCAAAAGTCCGGTCTTCCGGGCGAATTTCAATCCCGCCATGCTCACGTTGTGGGCGGTTTCCGGGTCCAGGCGGAAAAGACAACGGCGGGCGAGCGGGTAGAGCGCGTGAATCACGCCGGAGGATGGACCGGGCGACTGGCTGTTGTCGATGCTCCACAGGAGCATCAGCCGCCGATGGGCGGACAACGATGGGACGAACTTTTTTCTCCGGGAGAACAGGAGGCTCCGGCTGCTACTTCTCGCCGCAGCCGGAGGCTCCGGTTACGGGGAAGTGGAATTCCGGTCCTGGCAAGCGGGTCCGCAGGTGGATTCGGGGGTCAGTTGGTGAAATCGGTGCAAGAAACCACTGAAACACCGGTAACCGCTGAGCTCGCTGAATGAGTTCGTCGAGTAAACCGGTTTTCCGGGTGCTTCAGTGGCTGAAAATGTCGGTTTGCCAGAAAAGATTCGCACTTGGCGCAACCGAGAGGTTCGGAGCGATTGCGATTGAGGCGGTGTTTTGCTCGAAACCTTCCTGTTTGTTTTGTGGGCAGGATCGGGTGGGGTTTTACCGGCGAAATCGTGCCGGGTGCCTTGTGTTTTCAAGGCTTTTTGAGTATGGTGTCGCTACTGAGCGAGCATTCATCACGCTCGGACACGCGGGGGTTTTCCCGAAAGACAACCACGTGTCCGCCCGTTGACCCGGCGGGCAGACTGTTCACCAGGCTCTCCGCAATGACACCATGAAGATAAGATACCGGCTGATACTCCCCACGGCATTCCTCGGAATGGCGGCGCTGTTTTTCGGCTGTGACCGCCAGGCGGGGAGCATCGGTTTGGCGGAAATGAGCGTTGGAAAGGGGGCGGCGCAGGCCGGTCCGGGGAGTGCGGACGCGGAGTATCACGGACTGCCGGAAACCGTGACTTTCAACGCGCACATCCGCCCGATCCTCTCGAATTCGTGTTTTTCGTGCCACGGCTTCGACCCCGAGACGCGTGAAGCCGGGTTCCGGCTGGACACGCCGGAAGGGGCATATTCGCTGCTGCGCGGGTCGGACACGGACCGGGGCATCGTGCCGGGGGATCCCGAACGCAGCGAGGTGTATGCGAGGATCACTTCGGACGATCCGCAGGAGCAGATGCCGCCGCCGACTTTCCATTTGGATCCGCTCGATGACCGCGAGGTGGCGCTGATCCGCCGGTGGATCGAGCAGGGGGCGGAATACGAGGAGCATTGGTCGTTCGAGCCGGTGATCCGGTACGATCCGCCGGAACCGGCGAAGTATCATGACGATGTGGCGAATCCGATCGACGCGTTCGTGCTGGCGCGGCTGGAGGCCGAGGGCGTGGAGCCGTCGCCGCTGGCGGACCGGGCGACCTTGCTGCGCCGACTTTCGCTGGACCTGACCGGTCTGCCGCCGACGCCCGACGAACTGGCCGCCTTCGTTGCGGACGAGCGCGAGGACGCGTATGAGCGGCAGGTCGAGCGCCTGCTGGCCTCGCCGCGCTACGGCGAGCGGATGGCGGTGTCCTGGCTGGACGTGGCCCGCTATGCCGACAGCGCCGGGTTCCACGGCGACCAGACGACGCGGATTTTCCCTTACCGCGACTACGTGATCGACGCGTTCAATTCGAACAAGCCGTTCGACCAGTTCACCATCGAGCAACTTGCGGGCGACCTGCTGCCGGATGCCACCGAGGAGCAGCACATCGCCACCGGATTTCTCCGACTGAACATGATGACGCGCGAGGGCGGGGCGCAGCCGGATGAATATATTGCGAAATACATGGGTGACCGGCTCCGCGCGCTGGGCGGCGCATGGCTCGGGCTGACAATCGGCTGTGCGGAGTGCCACGACCACAAATTCGACCCGATCACGGCGAAGGATTATTATTCGCTGGGCGCGTTTTTCGCGGACATCCGGCAGTGGGGTGTTTACTCGCATTACTCGAACCAGCCGAACCCGGAACTCGCCGGTCGTGGAAACAACGCGCCATTTCCACCTGAGATTCTCACCAAAAGTCCGGCGCTGCTGGCGCGCATCGACATGCTGCAGGGCCGGGTGGTGGACGTTCTGGCACCAGTCGGAAAAGAG
Source organism: Haloferula sp. (assembly GCA_007126655.1). Lineage (GTDB taxonomy): Bacteria > Verrucomicrobiota > Verrucomicrobiia > Verrucomicrobiales > Akkermansiaceae > Luteolibacter. The sequence goes on from SLAV01000251.1 coordinate 9,149, forward strand.
GAGGTGGGTGAGGATGAACTACGGTCGTGGAGTGTTTTCGCTGCGGATTTTCTCGGTGAGCATCCCGATGGCTGGGCCGCGCTTGAGCCGGAGAACGTGACCGTGCCGGATGAAAACGAGTTTCTCATCCGCGAAGACGGGTCGGTCGTGATCACCGGCGATCCGCAGGAGGAGGGCGTCGTCGAGCTGCATCTGCCCCTGCCCGACGCGCCGGTGCGCTCGATCCGCTTCGAGGCGCTGCCGGACGAGCTGAACGACGGCCTCATCGGCCGCGCGGACGACGGACGGTTCGTGGTGACCCCGACCTTCGCGATTCATGGCACCGATGAGGCGGAGCTGGAGATCGACTGGGCGCAGGCCGACCGCAGGTCCGCGCAGCGTTTCACGACCGACGGCCAACTGCCACCCGTGCTGGAGAAGGCGTGGCATTCCGGGCCGGACCGCCTCGAATTCCCGCTCGATGCCGCGACCTACCCGCACCACGCCGTTTATCATTTGAAACAGCCGCTGCCCGCCGCTGCCGGTCGCGTGTTGGTGGTGAAACTGGAAACCGAGGATCTCGGCCGGGCGCGCTTCAGCGTGACGCCGTTCGGCGGCGCGATTCCCGGCCATGCCATGGCGGTGCGCTCCGAACTGGCGGACGCGCTTGCGAAAAACGAGGGCGCGCGCTCCGCCGACGATCGGCGCGAAATCGCGGCGGCCCACATCCTGGCAACCCGGCCCGAGAGCGAGCTGCCGTCCGCATTCGCCACCTTGCGCGACTCGATCCGCGAGTGCCGCGCGGGTTACGCGCACTCGATGGTGGCCGAGGCATTGCCCGAGGACGAAATCCCGCCGGTCCACTATTTGCCGCGCGGCGAGTGGATGAATCCGGGTGACGAAGTGCAGCCCGCGCTGCCGGAGTTCCTGCCCGGCGGGCACCCGGATGTGGACCGCCGTTTGAACCGCTTGGACCTCGCGCACTGGCTTTTGGCCCCCGACAACCCGCTGCCCTCGCGCCATTTCATGAACCGCATGTGGCAGCAGTTCTTCGGGCGCGGATTGTCCGGCTTGGTGGACGACCTCGGGAGCCAGGGCGAGATGCCGACGCACCCGGAACTGCTCGACTGGCTGGCCTCCGAGTTCCGCGAATCCGGCTGGGACGTGAAGCACATGGTGCGCCTGATCGTCACCAGCCACACCTACCGCCGCGAGGCGGCGACGCGCGAGGAGCTGTTGGAAACGGATCCCGAGAACCTGCTGCTGGCCGGGCAGGCGGCCCGGCGGCTGGACGCGGAGTTCATCCGCGACAACGCGCTCGCCATTTCCGGCCTGCTGGAGGGCGGCGTGATCGGCGGGCCGAGCATCCGGCCCTATCAGCCGGAGGGCTACTACGACAACCTGAACTTCCCGATCCGCGACTACCACGAGAGCCTCGGCGACGAGCAGCACCGGCGCGGGCTTTACATGCACTGGCAGCGAACGTTCCTGCACCCGATGCTCGCCGCCTTCGACGCGCCGAGCCGCGAGGAATGCGTGGCCGAGCGCTTCCAAGCGAACAGCCCGCAACAGGCGCTGGTGCTGTTGAACGACCCGACATTCGTCGAGGCGGCCAGGGCGTTCGCCCGCCGCGTGCTCGACGAGAAACCCGCTGCCGGCGACGGGGAGCGGATCCGCCACGGCATCCGCCTGGCGCTCGCGCGCGAGCCGCGCGATGGCGAGGTCGAATCGCTCGCCGAAATGCTCGAAAGCCAGCGTGGGATCTATCAGGGCAATGCCGGGGACGCGCGGGCGTTGCTGCGGACCGGACACACCGGTTCCAGGTTCGATTCGCTTCCCGACGACGAGGCCTCGGAACTCGCCGCCTGGACCCAGCTTTGCCGCGTCCTCCTCAACCTGCACGAAACCATCACCCGATATTGAGCCATGAACGAACTCCACAAGCAGATCGCCGACTACGAGCGCTACCAGCTCGATTGCAGCCGCCGCACGTTTTTGAAGCGAAGTTTCGCCGGTCTCGGCGGCATGGCGCTGGGCCATGTGATGGCCAGCGCGGGCGCCTCGGGCATGCCGCACCTGATCAGCCAGGGGGGCGTGCATTTCCCGGCCAAGGCGAAACGGGTGATCCACCTGTGCATGGCGGGCGGGCCGTCGCAGTTCGAGTCGTTCGATCCGAAGCCGAAGCTCGACGCGCTGCACGACGAACCGTTCCCCGAGTCCTACACCGCCGGGCAGCAGCTCGCGCAGTTGCAGGGGCGCGAGCTGATCGCGCGGGGGTCGTTCACCAAGTTCAAAAAATACGGCGAATCCGGCCTGGAGGTGTCGGATTTGTTCCCGCACACCGCGACCATCGCGGATGAAATCTGCGTGATCCGCTCGATGGTGACCGAGCAGATCAATCACGACCCGGCGCACGCGTTCATGAACACCGGCTCGATCCTCAAGGGGCGGCCGAGCATGGGTTCGTGGCTGCTCTACGGGCTTGGCGCGGAGACGCAGAACCTGCCCGGCTACGTGGTGATGGTCTCGCGCGGGCGCGATCCCGATCAGCCGATTTCGGCGCGCCAGTGGTCGTCGGGTTTCCTGCCCTCGCGCTACCAGGGCGTGCAGTTCCAGTCGCGCGGAAACGCGGTGCATTACATCGGCAATCCCGAGGGCGTCTGCCAGTCGGCGCAGCGCCAGGTGATCGACGAGGTGCAGCGGCTCAACGGCATGCTGCGCGGCGAGCACGCCGACCCGGAGATCGACACCCGCATCTCGCAATACGAAATGGCGTTCCGCATGCAGACCTCGGTGCCGGATCTCACCGACATGAGCGACGAGCCGGAGCACATCCGCGAGATGTATGGCGTGAAGGAGATCGGCGACGGCTCCTTCGCCAGCAACTGCCTGCTCGCCCGCCGGATGCTCGAGCGCGGCGTGCGCTTCGTGCAGCTCTATCACCGCGGGTGGGACCATCATTCCAACATCGAGGGGCTGATGACCGAATCCGCGAAGCTCACCGACCAGCCGTCGGCCGCTTTGGTGAAGGACCTGAAGCAACGCGGCATGCTCGACGACACGCTGGTGATCTGGGGCGGCGAGTTCGGCCGCACGCCGATGGGCCAGGGCACCGGGCGCGACCACCACATCAACGCGTTCTCGATCTGGATGGCCGGCGCGGGCATCCGGCCCGGCATGGTCCATGGCGAGACCGACGAACTCGGTTACTCGACGGTGAAGGATCCCGTCCATGTGCGCGACCTGCACGCCACGCTATTGCAGCAGTTCGGCATCGATCACTCGCGCTTCACCAAACGCTTCCAGGGCCTCGAATACCGTCTCACCGGCGTGGAGCCGGCGAAGCCGGTGGATGGCATTCTGATGTGAGGCGCGACTCTGCCGGCTCCTGGTTTCAATCCGGGCTCACGGTTCGGTCGGGGGGAGTTCCGCTTCCAGCCGGGTGATCTTGTCGGAGCTGGCGATCAACCGGCCGTCGGCAAACACGCGCAGGCCGCGGCCCTTTTCGTATCTTTCCCCGTTCTTGTCGTAGAGGATCGTGAGCGAGCGCCCGTGGTAGGGCACGCCGTCGAGGCAGAAGTAATCCCAGGTTCCCCCGGGAACGAGCGGGTTGACGACGACCGTGCCGTCGGCCCGCGGTCGCAGGCCGATCAGGCCGGTGATGACGAGGTCGCAATAGCCGGAGTGGTTGTAATCCTTGCCGCGCTCCCTGCCGCCCTTGCCGGGATCCCAGGTGCCGTTTTTCCACGTGCTCAGGCGGGTGCGGGCGATCCAGTCGCCGGTGAGCGGGTTGAGGTTCTCGTCGATCCACGGGACGACGGTGCCATCCTCCCGCTCCAGGCGGTGCGAGCGGGTGTAGGTGCGCAGTGTGTCGAAGTAATCGCGGGCGCCCACGACGTCCTGTTCGTAGTCATTGAGCAGGTTGGCCATGGCGACGAGGGTGACGGTGGTGGCGAACGGCCAGCTCGGACCGTTCCACTGGCATTCGTGGCCCTCGTAGGAGATCGTGAAGTCCGGGTGTCTCCGCTCGGCGGTGGTGGGACCGTAGGGGGCGTGGAATCCGCGCGGGTCGGTGAGTTGTTTCCACGCGGTCTCGTGGCCGCGGCCGGGTTCCGGCAGGTTGAAATACCACGGGGTGTAGCCGTGGAGTTCTCGCACATCGACCCACGTCGCGTCCGCGCCGCGCGGCAGCACCTTGAAGAAGCGGGCTTCGGGATCCCATAGCTCGTCCTGGACGAGCGCGCGGAGGCGGTCGGCCTTGTCGCGGAAGGTCGCGGCGAGGTCTTCCTCACCGGCGCAGTCCGCGATGGCGGCGATGGCGCGGGCGTCGCCATACATGTATGAATTGATCGTCGGGCGGATGCCCCTGCCGCCGTGGCCCCTGCCGCCGACGGAGAGTTCCATTCCGTCGCGGTCGTCGATCTGCCAGAACAATCCGCTGGGTTCGAGGCGGGCTTCCTTCCAGGCGCGGTAGTTGGCGACGAGGTCGGGCAGGAGGTCGATGGCGCGGGTGAAATCCCCGGTGACGCGGGCGTGGGCGAGGATGGAATCGGCGGCCCAGAAGCTGTATAGGCGCGGCGAGCCGCCCCGGCGGAACCAGAAAACGGCGTAGTCGTCGAGGTAGCGCGTGTCGCGCAGCCAGCGGCCCTCGCGGAAGTGGTGGCCGGCGGGGCAGGAGATGGTGTTGTGTTTGCCGCTCCAACTGACCTCGGGGAGGAACTCGGTGATGACGTAGCCGTCCTCCGTGTCGCGGATGTGCTTGCGGAACGTCCACCAGCGGAAGTGATAGATCTCGTTGATGTCGGGATCAGGGGAGTCGAAGAGCGGGATGTTTGCGGCCATCCAGTCCGCCGCCTCCTCGTTGGAGACGGCCTGGCCGAAGTGGGTGTGATCGTTCCGGTTGAACGTCTCGACGTGCTCCCGTATGGCGTCGTGGCTGAGCACCATGGGGCCGGCCGCGGCGGATTGGAGCGCGGCGGAAGAAGCGAAAAGCACGGCGAGTATGACGCGTTTCATTTTTCCCGGAAGGGGAGCGCAATTGTGCATCGGCACGGATACCGGATGTGGATGCGGGTTCTTTCTGGGCGGCGACGGCGGCTACGGGGCGACGTCGCGGCGGCCCTGCATGGCGCGGGTGAGCGTGAGGTCGTCGGCATGCTCGAGGCCGCCGCCGGCCGGGAGGCCCTGGGCGATGCGGGTGATGCGGCAGCCGCGGACGCGGAGCAGGCCGGCGAGGTAGTTGGAGGTGGCCTCGCCCTCGACGTCGGACCCGAGCGCGAGGATCACCTCGATGGAGGCGGGGTCGGCGGCATTGTCGATCCTGCGCAGCAGGGAATCGATGTTGAGGTGCTCGGGGTCCACCCCGTCGAGGGGCGAGAGCCTCCCGCCGAGGCAGTGGTAGCGGCCTTGGAACGAGCCGGAGCGTTCGAGGGGGATCACGTCGGTGGCCTGTTCGACGACGCAGAGGAGCGAGTCGTCGCGCTTGCGGTCGTCGCACGCGGCGCAGCCGTCGTCGGTTGCGAAGAACCCGCACACGGGGCAGGGGCGGACGGCGGCCGCGGCGGCGCTCAGGGTTTCGGCGATGTGGGCGGGATCGGCCTCGGGGTTCTGGAGCACCCACACGGCGATGCGTTCGGCGCTACGCGGGCCGATGCCGGGCAGCCGCTTCAATGCGGCGACGAGGGATTTCACGGGCGGTGGGAAATCAATCGTTGGCATCGTCGTCGGGCGTGCGGGTTGCTTCGGGCGGGTCGCCGGAGGGGGCGTGTTCCGCCGTGTCGCCGTCGGCGTCCATGTGGTGGCGCGCGGCGTAGATGATGGAGCAGAGGCCGGCCCACGCGCCGGCGATGAGCGGGGCGGTGACGGGGGCGTGTTGTTGCGCGATGGCGGCGACCGGAAGCCATGCGGCGACGACCACCATGGTGCTGGCCCAGATGACGGCGCGCCGCCAGGTGCCGGGAACCTCGAGCATCACGAAGGCGAGGCCGAATGTGATGGCGGCGGTCGCAATCCACAGGAACGCGGGGGAGACAGCGGCGGGCGGTTGCTCGTCTTCCGGTGAAACGAGCGAGAGGAGCGCGGCGTCGAGCGGTTCGAGCAACCCGAGGAAATGAATGCCGCCCGCGAGGGCGAGGCCCATGCCGCCGGTGAGCAGCACGGGAAGCGGAACGTGCCCTGGGGGGCGCGTTTCGTGATGACGGGTTGGGTCTGCCATGGTGGTGGAAGTCCGCGCCCCGCGGCGCATGGGCGGGGCGGGCTCGCGCCCGGCGGCGGCAGGGGATCCCGTCGCGGCGGGCACGGGTCAATCGACCAGGTTGTCCACGCGTTGCGCGAGCTGGATGTCGAGTTCGGTGACGCCGCCCGCGTCGTGGGTGGTGAGTTTGAGTTTCACCCGGCTGTGGCGGATGATGATCTCGGGGTGGTGCTGGGCTTCCTCGGCGATTTCGGCGAGGTCGTTGACGAAATCGATGGCGTCGTTGAATTCCTCGAATTCGACGGTGCGGGTGATATACTTGTTCTCATGCTCCCATTCGGGGCACTTGCGGAGGGCGGACTGGAGTTCTTCTGCTTCGAGCAAATCGGACATGGTCGTGAGAGGTTTTGGCCGGAACGCGGGAAGCTTGATTCCGGCGTTTCCGGGTTGGCAAGCCCCATTGACGGATGAGGTGTGAAATTTGCCCGCGACCGGCGGGTCGCGGGCGGTGGGGAGGCCCGCGTTGCGGCGAATGCGGGGTCCGGGGTCTGATGTTTTTTCCGATGACGATCAGACGTCGCACACGGCGACGGCCTGGTGCAGGCCTTCCATCGGATCGCGTGTGGGGATGAATTCGTGGCCGACGTATCCCTTGTAGCCGATTTCGAGGAGGGCGCGCATGATGGCGGGGTAGTTGTTCTCCTGATCGGGGTCGATCTCGGCCCGTCCGGGCACGCCGGCGGTGTGAATGTGGCCGATCAGGTCGGTGCCGTATTCGCGGATGCGGGCGATCAAGTCGCCGTCCATGATCTGGACGTGATAGATGTCGAAGAGGAGCTTGACGTTTGGCGACCCGACCTCGCGGATGATGTCGGCGCAGTAGTCGATGTGGTCGCCCTGGTATCCGGGGTGGCCGCGGAAGTTGTCGTTTTCGACGCGGCTGTTGAGGTGTTCGACATGGATCTCGATGCCGTGCGGCTCGGCGATGGCGGCGAGTTTCTTGAGTCCCTCGACGGTGTTGCGCGCGCCTTCCTCGGGATCGATGACGCCGGCGGCGTGGTCATCGACATCGCGCCACTTGAAGCCGGTGAAGGCGATCACGGCGGGGACGGAAACTGGCGCGTTGGCGGCGGCCTCGATGGTGCGGCGGGTGGTTTCGATGACCTCTTCCTGATACGCGGGGTTGTTGAGTCCCTTGACGTAGGGTTCCCCGGGCATGCCGTTCGGCGAGATCGCGCAGTCGAGGCCGAATTCGGCGAGGGTGTCCCAGCCATCCGGGCCGATCAGTTCCACGCTGGTGGCTCCGAGTTGGCGGGCGCGGCGGCAGAGCGTCGGCAGATC
>SLAV01000248.1 GCA_007126655.1 Haloferula sp.
AACACCATGGCGGCCATGGCCGCCTGCAACGCCATCGGCGTCCCCATCCCCACCATGCTCGAAGCCATCACAGGATTCGCCCCGCCGCCCCACCGATGCGAACTCATCCGCAGCCTCGACGGCGTCGAATACCTCAACGACTCCAAGGCCACCAACCTACACGCCCTCGAATCCGCCCTCCGCTCCCAACCCCGCCCCGTCGTCCTCATCGCCGGCGGCAAGGACAAGGGGCTCGACTACTCCGAAATCCTCCCCACCCTCCGCGACAAAGCCGTCGCCGCCGTCACCTTCGGCCAGATCGGCCCGGCCCTGGGCACATCCTTTGCCAAGGCCGTCCCCACCCGCACCGTAAGCGACCTCCCCGCCGCCGTCGCCACCGCCCGCTCCCTCGCCCCCCGCGGTTCCACCATCCTCTTCTCGCCCGGCACCTCGTCCTTCGATCAATTCACCAGCTACGAGCATCGTGGAGACACCTTCCGCTCACTCGTCCACCAACTCCGCTAACCCGCATACCATCCGCCATGAAATCATTCCTCAGCACCAAACGCCGCAACACCAGGCAACACCCGGTCACCCGCAGCCTGCGCGCCGTCACCCGGCGCAGGAAAAAACAACGCGTCGCCGCCACCGCCGGCCACGACGACTTCGAATACGACCAGCACTCCGGCTCCCGCATTACCCGCGTCCTCACCATCATCTTCCTCATCCACGTCGTCGCCATCGGCCTCATCTTCGTCCACCAGGTCCACCTCAAGCGCAACCTGCCCGGCCTCTCCGGCGGCTCGCCCGCGGCGGAATCCACAGGATCCGCCACGAACCGCTCCGCCCCCGGAGACGCACCGCGCCTCTCCTCTGGCGACCAGCCTTACATCGTTGAGCGCGGCGATAATTACGCCCGCATCGCCGCCGCGCACGATGTGGACGAAGCCGACCTCCGCCGCGCCAACGACAATACCGAGATCCGCCCCGGCCTGCTGCTCCAGATCCCGCCACGCCGCATCACCGCCGCCGAACCACCCGAAGTCGCCGCCCTCCGCAACCCCGTCGCCGAACCGCCAGCGCCGTCCACACCCGCCGCCAACCCCGCCACCGACGGTCTGGTCCCCGCCAACGACCCCGCACACCGCGAACCCGGCGCGGAATCCAGCCAACCCGAAATCCCGCGCGCCACACCCGTCGCCACCCGCCACCACATCGTCCAGCCCGGCGAGACCATCTGGCGAATCTCCCGGGATTACGGTGCCGATCAGGATGCCATCCTCGAACTCAACAACATCACCGAACCCCGCCGCATCCAGGCCGGCCAGAAACTCAAAATCCCCTGAGAAACAAGTTCAAAGTTCGGAATTCAAAACTCAAAACTCAAAACTCAAAACTCATCACTCGTCCTTACCTTGCCACGCGCCTCCCTCATCATCCTCATCGCCGCCGTCGGTGCCCTCACCGCGCTCGGCCTGACCATGCTCACCAGCACGAGCATGTGGGTGCCAGGCGTGGAAAATCCATACCACTTCATCACCCGTCAGGCCCAAATGGCCGTCCTTGGCATCTTCCTCTGCGTCGTGGCCGCATTCACACCCATCGACCTCCTGCGTCGCGCCGCACCCGCCATCTGGATACTCACCGTCATCCTTCTCGCCCTCTGCTATGTCCCCGGCATCGGCGTCGAAATCTTTGGTTCCAAACGCTGGATCAAGCTCCCCGGCCTGCCCCAGATGCAGCCGTCCGAACTCGCCCAGATCACCATCTTCCTCTGCCTCGCCGCATGGTTCGCCCGCTGGCAAACCGAGATCCCCACCTTCTGGCGCGGCTTCGTCATCCCCGGCGTCATCGCCGGCATCCCCGTCCTCCTCATCCTCCTCCAGACCGACGCCGGCACCGGCATCGCCGTCGCCGCCGCCGCCGGAGCCATCATGTTCGTTGTCGGCAACCGCGCCATCTATCTTGCCCTCGCCGGCATCGCCGGCAGCGTCGGTGCCATCCTCTTCATCTACCACGACGCCAACCGCTGGGCCCGCGTCCAGGGCTGGCTCAATCTCCACGACCCCGATCTCAGTCTCGGCGTCAACTACCAGCACCTCCGCGCCCTCTACGCCCTCGGCCACGGCGGCCCCGGCGGCGTCGGCCTCGGCAACAGCGTAGAGAAATTCGGCACCCTTACCCTCGCATACAGCGATTTCATCTACCCCGTCATCGGCGAGGAACTCGGCCTCGCCGGAACCCTCGGCGTCATCCTCCTCTTCGCCCTCGTCCTCATCGCCGGCTTCTCCATCGCCCTCCACGCCAAACCCCTCTTCCACCGCCTCCTCGCCCTCGGCCTCACCATCGTCATCGTTTTCCCCGCGCTCATGCACATCGCCGTCACCACCGCCCTGATGCCCAACGACGGCGTCCCCCTCCCCTTCGTCAGCTACGGCGGCACCGGCCTCGTCTTCAACCTCATCGCCGTCGGCATCCTCTGCCGCATCCACCGGGAATCCACCCTGGAGGAACGCCACCTCAAAACCTACCCGCTCACACCCGAAAACCGCCTCGCAATCAAGCTCTAGCTGTGGCTCCCCGCCCCGTGATTTGTTCAAAAAAGATTGAACAAACCTCCCCTCCCCTCATGCTCACGCTTGTGAGCGAAGCACTCGACCCAGCCGCCGCCGAAATCGTTGACCCTCTGGAGCAGCAGGTCATTGATTTCTTCGTCGATGGCACCCGCGTCCTGGGCCTGCCGCGCTCCATCGGCGAGATCTACGGCCTCCTATTCATTTCGCCCTCACCCCTCTCGCTTGACGACCTCGTCGCCCGCCTCGACATCAGCAAGGGCTCGGCGAGCCAGGGCCTCCGTACCCTCAAAACCCTCGGAGCAATCCGTGAAGCCCAGAACCACGGCCAACGCCGCACCTACTACCAGCCCGCAACGGACCTCAAACGCCTTGCCGGAGGCTTCATCAAGGAACAGATCCGGCCCCACCTCGAAAGCGGCAGAACCAAGCTCGACCGCCTCAATGCCTCCGCCGAATCCATCACCGATCCCGGCCGCCGCGAATTCGCCCGCGAACGAATCGACAAACTCGAAACCTGGGTCCGCAAAAGCTCACGCATCTTGCCCGCCCTTCAGAAACTCCTCGGATCATGAATTCCGCAACCGATCAAGCGGACTTCCTCTGGTACGGCGTCCGCACCCAAACCAGGCGCGAGCACATCGCCGCGAAGCACCTCCGCAGCCTGGGTGAAATCGAGGTCTTCTGCCCGCGCATCCGCTACCGCAAGGCCACCCGTCGCGGCAAGGTCTGGTGGATCGAACCCATGTTTCCCAGTTACCTTCTCGCCCGCTTTGACATCGAATCCATGGAGCGTGCTGTGACGTTCGCCCAAGGCGTCCGTGGCCTCGTCCGCTTCGGCGGAGAAGTCCCTCCCATTCCCGCACCGTTCGTCGAGGCAATCCGCCGCGAAACCCACAGGCAGGCCGCAGGCGGCCACGGCGACCGCGAATGCATCACCCTCACGCCCGAACTCCTCGCCGGCGACGAAATCGAGGTCGCCCACGGCCCGCTCCGGGGCATGCAGGGCACCGTCATCAGGATCCTTCCCGCCACCGAGCGCGTCAAGATCCTGCTCGAGTTCTTCGGTCGTCCCAATGTCATCGAGGTCGATCTCTTCTCACTCCTCCTTCCAAGAAAACCGGCACCCAAATCCGGTTGACCAACCGCTGTCCACGATCCGGCCACATCGCTTGATCCGGAACCCACACCACCCGAATCAAACTGATTGGTTTTTCCCGAAAAATCGGGAAATCGACCAATGGCGGCAGCCTGCCCAAAAATAATTTCTGAAATCCAGAGGTTCTGAAATGTCTGTAACCCAAAGTTCCATCATGATGGAATTCACCCCATAATGTCCGATTTCCTCATAGTCGGTGCGGGTTTCGCCGGTCTCGTGGCTGCCGAGCGCCTCGCCTCCGCCGGGTGGAAATGCACCGTCATCGACCGCCGCACCCACATCGCCGGCAATGCCTACGACGCCACCGACTCCGCCGGCGTCCTCACCCACCGCTACGGCCCACACTACTTCCGCACCAACTCCGGAAAAGTCCGCCAATACCTCTCCCGCTTCACCGACTGGCATCCCGTCAAATACACCATCAAATCCCACACCGGCGGCCAATACTGGCCCTTCCCAATCAACCTCAATACCTTCGAAACCCTCATCGGCAAACCCGCCACCCCCGGGGAATTCGAAACCTGGCTCGCCCGGAACCGCCACGATATCCCCAACCCGAAAAACTCCGAGGAGGTCATCCTCTCCCAGGTCGGCACCGAACTCTACGAACGCTTCTTCATGGGCTACACCCTCAAACAATGGCGTCGCCACCCCCGCGAACTCGACGCCTCCGTCTGCGGCCGCATCCCGATCAGAACCAATCGCGACGACCGCTACCTCACCGAATCCTTCCAAGCCCTCCCGGCCAAAGGCTACACCGCCCTCTTCGAGAACCTCCTCGCCGCCACCCCCAACCTCACCCTCCGCCTCGGCATCGACTTCCCCGAAGCCAAAGCCACCATCCCCCACCGCCATCTCATCTTCACCGGAGCCATCGACGAATACTACAACCGCCGCTTCGGCCCCCTCCCCTACCGCTCCCTCCGCTTCGAACCCGAATCCTTCACTAAAGAGCAACTCCTCGCCCGCGAGAAAATCTCCGGCAAACCCGGCTTCTGGCAGCCCGCCATGCAGGTCAACTACCCCGACGCCGACGTCCCCCACACCCGCATCGTCGAAATCAAACACGCCACCGGCCAGCAAATCGACGCCACCACCATCGTCCGCGAATACCCGAAGGACTGGACCCCCGACGACGAGCCCTACTACCCCGTCCCCGCACCCGACGCACGCGCCGCCTGCAAAAAATACGCCGCCCTCGCCGCCGCCGAACCCCACACCACCTTCATCGGCCGTCTCGCCACCTACCGATACTACAATATGGACCAGGTCACCGCCATGGCCCTCACCGCCGCCGGAAAACTCCTCAAATCCCACGGCACCCCATAACGGAGACCACCCTGACGGAGCGCTGAATTCATTCGGCCCGATCGCCCCTTGATCCTCCCTTATCCCACCGGCCCAACAAGGCCAACAAGGCAAACAACCCGCCGATTTCAGAATTCACCCCATGAAAACCTACATCACAGGCCACAACGGCATGGTCGGCTCCGCCCTCCTCCGCCACGCGGAAAAACACGGCATCCCCACACTCACCACCACCCGCGCCGAACTCGACCTCACCGACCAACAAGCCGTCTTCACCTACCTCGCCGACCAAAAACCCGCCACCGTCATCATCGCCGCCGCCAAAGTCGGCGGCATCCACGCCAACTCCACCTACCCCGCCGACTTCATCTGCGAAAACCTCGCCATCGCCGCCAACCTCATCGAAGGCGCCCGCCGCGCCAACGTCCCCCGCGTCCTATTCCTCGGCTCCTCCTGCATCTACCCGAAAATGGCCCCCCAGCCGATGCCCGAGGACTGCCTCCTCACCTCCCCGCTCGAACCCACCAACGAAGCCTACGCCATCGCCAAAATCGCCGGCCTCAAAATGTGCCAACATTACCGCGCCCAGCACGGCCTTGTCTATCACTCCGCCATGCCCACCAACCTCTACGGCCCGGGCGACAACTACCACGCCGAAAACTCCCACGTCATCCCCGCCCTCATCCGCCGCTTCCACGAAGCCAAAGAAGCCAACGCCCCCACCGTCACCATCTGGGGCACCGGCACCCCGCGCCGCGAATTCCTCCACACCGACGACCTCGCCGCCGCCTGCTTCCACCTCCTCGCCCTCGAAAACCCGCCCGACTGGGTCAACGTCGGCACCGGCACCGACCTCACCATCCTCGAACTCGCCCGAACCATCGCCGAAACCGTCGGCTACACCGGCGAAATCCTCACCGACCCCTCAAAACCCGACGGCACCCCCCGCAAGCTCCTCGACATCACCAAAATCCAATCCACCGGCTGGTCCCCCAAAATCCCATTCAAAGATGGCCTGGCCGCCGCCTACCAGGATTTCAAATCCACCCTCACCTCCGGCCGGGCAAGACTCTGAATCAGTCTGAAAGTCCAAAGTCGAAGGTCCGAAATTCCGCCCATCGCATCAACACCTTCGGCTTTCGTCCATGGCATTGCCCTTCACGACCTTGGCACGCCCGATAAGGACTAATCACTAATCACTAATCACTAATCACTAATCACTAATCACTAATCACTAATCACTAATCACTTGTCACTTGTCACTTGTCACTTGTCACTTCGACCAAAAAACATGAAAACCGCCCTCATCACCGGCATCACCGGCCAAGACGGATCCTACCTCGCCGAGTTCCTCCTCGAAAAAGGCTATGAAGTCCACGGCATCAAACGCCGCGCCTCCCTCTTCAACACCCAGCGCGTCGATCACATCTACGAGGATCCCCACGTCCAGCACGCGAGCTTCAAGCTACACTACGGCGACCTCACCGACTCCTCCAACCTCACCCGCATCCTCAGCGAAGTCCGCCCCGACGAAATCTACAACCTCGGCGCCCAATCCCACGTCGCCGTCTCCTTCGAGGCACCCGAATACACCGCCGACGTCGATGCCATCGGCGCCCTGCGCCTGCTCGAAGCCATCCGCTTCCTCGGCCTCGAAAAGAAAACCCGCTTCTACCAGGCCTCCACCTCCGAACTCTACGGCCTCGTCCGGGAAATCCCGCAGAAGGAAACCACCCCCTTCCATCCCCGCTCCCCCTACGCCGTCGCCAAAATGTATGCCTACTGGATCACCGTGAACTACCGCGAATCCTACGGCATCTACGCCTGCAACGGCATCCTCTTCAACCACGAGTCCCCACGCCGCGGCGAAACCTTCGTCACCCGCAAGATCACCCGCGGCATCGCCAACATCGCCCAGGGCCTCGAGCAATGCCTCTACCTCGGCAACATGGACGCCCTCCGCGACTGGGGCCACGCCAAGGACTACGTCCGCATGCAATGGATGATGCTCCAGCAGGAAACCCCCGAGGACTTCGTCATCGCCACCGGCAAACAAATCTCCGTCCGCGAATTCGTCCGCCTCTCCGCCGCCGAGGCCGGAATCACCCTCGAATTCACCGGCACCGGCACCGAAGAAACCGCCACCGTCACCGCCATCACCGACCCCGAGAAAGCCCCCGCCCTCAACCCCGGCGACACCATCGTCCGCGTCGATCCCCGCTACTTCCGCCCCGCCGAAGTCGAAACCCTCCTCGGCGACCCCACCAAAGCCCGCGAAAAACTCGGCTGGACACCCCAAATCACCGTCGAGGAAATGTGCGCCGAAATGGTCGCCGCCGACCTCAACACCGCCCGCCAGCACGCCCTCCTCAAATCCCACGGCCACACCATTCCCGTCTCCCGCGAGTAGCAGGGACTTCCAGTCCCAAGGTAGCTGGGACTTGCAGTCCCAGTCCGTCGTGGGGACATCCTGTCCCCACACCTCCCTCAAATGATCTGGACAGAAAACCTGTCCGGATTATCATCCCCACATGCCAACTCTCTCCTACACTGAAGCTCGCGACCGACTCGCAGGCATCTGGGACGAAAGCGTCGCAACGCGCGAGCCTGTCACCCTGCAGCGCCGAGGCCACGAATCCATGGTGCTCGTTCCCATCGGCGAATGGAGTGGCCTCGTCGAGACCGCACACCTTTTGCGCTCCCCCGCCAACGCCCGCCGACTTCTCGCCGCGCTCAATCGTCTGGAATCCGGCGATGGAGAAACCCTCACTCCACAGACGCTTGCCACAAAAGCCGGAATCGATTGATGCCGGACGACCGTCAACTCATCTTCGACAGGGATTTCATCGAAGACCTCACCCATTGGGTCGGCACCGACCGCAAGACCGCCTTGCGCATCCTCGATCTCGTCGAATCCATCCGACGTGATCCATTCAACGGCATCGGCAAACCCGAACCTCTCCGCCACCTCGGCCCTGGCATCTGGTCACGCCGCATCACCCGGGAACACCGCCTCGTCTATCGAGTCAAAGACGATCGCATCCTCTTCGCCCAAGCCCGCTACCACTACTAACCCAAATCACGGTCACCAGCCCGTCGGTTTCCGACTTTCCGACTTTCCGACCTTCGACTTTCCGACTCTTCATCTTCCATCTCATTTCAAAATCACCGCATCCTCTTCTTCATTTCAGATTTTCAAAATTTACCCCATGCCCTCCGTCTTCGTCTCCGGCTGTTACGACATCCTGCACGCAGGCCACCTCCAGTTCTTCGAGGAGGCCAAGGCCCTCGGCGATCAACTCATCGTATCCTTCGCCTCCGCCGAAGTCCTCTGGCACCACAAACGCCGCAAACCCTCCATCCCCGACGAGCACAAACTCGAACTCCTCAGAAACCTGCGAATGATCGACGAAGTCGTCATCGGCCATGGCCTTGAGGAAGGCATCGACTTCCGCGAACACTTCCACCGCCTCCGCCCCGACATCCTCGCCGTCACCGAAGACGACAAATACACCCCTCTCAAAAAACAACTCTGCGCCGAAACCGGTGCCCGATACGTCGTCCTGCCAAAAACCCCGCCCAAGTTCGAACCCGTCTCCACCTCGTCCATCGTCCGCTGGGTCCAGGCACCCACCGAAGCCCCACTCCGCGTCGATTTCGCCGGCGGCTGGCTCGACGTGCCCCGCCACGCAATCCCCGGCGAATTCATCGTCAACTGCGCCATCTCACCCATGGTCTCCCTACGCGAGTGGCCCTACCAAAAACAAGCCGGCCTCGGCGGCAGCGGCGCGTGGGCCCTCCTCAACGGACGCGACGGCGTCGATGCCGAAATCGACCTCGGCGTCGGCTGGCAGGATCCCGCCGTGATCCGCGAGTCCGGCCTCTGCGTCTGGCGCTCCGGCCACACCCCCATCCTCGACTTCAAGCACAACGGCGACTTCCTCCACGGCCTCATGGCCATCCTCTGGACCGGCAAACCCCACGACACGCCCGGCGTCGCCGACCACCCGCGCGACTACCAAAAAATCGCCACCGCCGCCCACACCGCCCGGCAAGCCGCCCTCACTGCAAACGTCCCCCTCCTAGCACAAGCCATCAACCAATCCCTCGAAGTCCAGCTTGCCGAAGGCATGTGCCCCCTCCCCGACATCCCCGGCTCCATCGCCGGAAAATACTGCGGCGGCGGCCACGGCGGCTACGCCCTCTACCTCTTCCCCACTCCGGAAACCCGCGCCACCGCCATCGCAAACACCCCCGACCTCCGCCCTGTCGAACCTCACTGCCAGTGATGAAAATAAATTCTGAAAAGCGGAAATTCTGAAATCAACGGACCGCCGAATGCATTCGGCCCCCCGAAGCCAACAAATCCCACTCTCCCTGAAAAGCCCCGGCGAAACCCACCACCCCCGCACCCATCCAACTTCTGTCAGAATTTCAAATTTTCAGAATTTCAAAATCCACCCCATGCGCTCCATCCCCGTCATCGGCCTCCCCGTCGCCGCCACCGACTACGCCGGAGCCGTCGCATGGATCCTCGGGAAAGCCGCACTCAGCGACCAACCCTACGCCGTCGAGGCCGCCAACACCCACGTCGCATCCCTCGCCCGCACCGACCCCGGATTCGGTGAAACCATGGCCGGCTTCGACCTCATCGTGCCCGACGGCATGCCCCTCGTCTGGGCCGTCAACCGCCGCCTCCCCAAATCCGGAAAAATCCCCGACCGCGTTTACGGCCCCACCCTCATGCTCGAAACCATCCGGGCCACCGACACCCCGGATTCCCCCCACCGCCACTTCCTCCTCGGCGGCAAACAATCCACTCTCGAAAAACTTCAAACCCGGTTTGCCTCAGACTTCACCCACGCCACCATTGCTGATACCTACTCCCCGCCGTTTGGCGGATGGCCGGCCGACGAGGACGAAAAAATCATCCAAAAAATCGCCGGATCCCGCGCCGACCTCGTCTGGGTCGGCCTCGGCTGCCCCCGCCAGGAACACTGGATCGCCAAAAACAAACACCGCCTCCCGCCCGCCGTCTATTTCGGCATCGGGGCCGCCTTCGCCTTCCACGCCGGCGAAGTCCGCCAATCCCCCCCCGTCCTCCAGAAGCTCGGCCTCGAATGGGCCTACCGCCTCGCCATGGAACCCCGCCGCCTCTTCAAGCGCTACCTCACCCACAACACCCTGTTCCTCTACCACCTCATGGCGGATCAAATGGGAGCGCGGGCGTCCCGCCCGCATTGAACATCTCCCGCGCCACGACCGATCCATACCCGGTATCCGCTTGCCACCCCGCACTCCGCATACTAAACTCAAGCAATGAAATACCGCATCCGCCTCATCGAAACAGACGAAGGCTGGTCCGTATCCTGTCTCGACCTGCCAGGCTGCCACTCCCAGGGAAGCAACCGGGAGGAAGCATTGGATGCCATCAAGGATGCCATCCAACTCTGGCTCGAAGTCGAAGCCGAAGAAAGCGGCATCAAAAGCGCCGAAACACTTGAGCTCGCCGTCTGATGCCGAAACTGCCCGGCATCGGTCAGAAAGAGGCGGTTCGCGTTTTCACCAAGCTCGGTTTCCGGGTGGTTCGCGAATCCGGCCACGTCGTCATGAGCAACGGCAGCACCCGCCTCACCATCCCGCGCCATAATCCAATCAACGCCATCACCATGGGTGCCATTGCAAAGGACGCGGGCCTCACTCCCGAACAATTCCGCTCCCACCTCTGATTACACACACCACCGCCCGCGGTTGGAACTCGCGGCTCCGACACGCTTCCCGGCGGACACCTGTGTCCCGGCACGTTCACTGATCAGTGAGCATCGATCACCGCTCACTGAACACTCATCACTTGCAACTTGGAACTTGTAACTCGTCACTCCAAACACACCCACATGCAAATCAAAAGCATCTGCTGCCTCGGCGCCGGCTACGTCGGCGGTCCAACCATGGCCATGATCGCCGCCAAGTGTCCCAAAATCCAGGTCACCGTCTGCGACATGAACCAACAGCGCATCGACGCCTGGAACTCGGAGAACCTCCCCGTTTACGAACCGGGCCTCGACGAGGTTGTCGCCTCCGCACGCGGCCGGAACCTCCATTTCACCACCGAAACCAGGGACGCCATCGCCTCCGCCGATCTCATCTTCGTCTCCGTCGGAACCCCCACCAAGTCATTCGGCATCGGAGCCGGCCGCGCCGCCGACCTCCGCTACATCGAAGCCGCCGCACGCCTGATCGCCGAGGTCGCCCACGGCCACAAAGTCATCGTTGAGAAATCCACAATACCCGTCAAAACCGCCTACGCAATCAAGACCATCCTGGCCGCCAACTCGACCAACGGAGCCACCTTCCAGGTCCTCTCCAACCCCGAATTCCTCGCCGAAGGCACCGCCATCGACGACCTCAACAACCCCGACCGCATCCTCATCGGCGGAGAGACGACCCCGGAAGGCTTCGCTGCCGTCGAAGCACTCGCCTCCATTTATGCGGAATGGATCCCCCGCGACAAAATCATCACCACCAACCTCTGGTCCTCCGAACTTTCGAAACTCGTTGCCAACGCGTTCCTCGCCCAGCGCATCTCCTCCATCAACTCCATCTCCGCCCTCTGCGAGACCACCGGTGCCGACGTTGACGAGGTCGCCCGCGCCATCGGAACCGATTCACGCGTCGGACCCAAATTCCTCAAGGCCTCCGTCGGCTTCGGCGGCTCCTGCTTCCAAAAGGACATTCTCAACCTCGTCTATCTCTGCGAATCATTCGGCCTCCCCGAAGCCGCCGAATACTGGCGTCAGGTCATCAGCCTCAACGACTGGCAAAAATCCCGGTTTGTCGCGAAAATCGTCCGCACCCTCTTCAATACCGTCGTCGACAAGCGCATCGCCATCCTCGGCTTCGCCTTCAAAAAAGACACCAACGACACCCGCGAGTCCGCCGCCATCTACATCTGCCGCGACCTCCTGCTCGAAAACGCCCGCCTCGCCATCTACGACCCGCGAGTCACCGGCCAGGCGATCCGCCACGACCTCCTCGCCGTTGGCGTCGATCCCGCCATCATCGACACACATGTCGAAATCTGCCCCGACCCATACACCGCCGCCGACGGCACCCACGCACTCGCCACCCTCACCGAGTGGGACGAATTCAAAACCCTCGATTTCCCGCGCATCCTCGGTCTGATGCTCAAACCCGCCTTCGTCTTCGACGGCCGCTCCATCCTCCCACACGCCGAACTCAAAAAACTCGGCTTTGCCCCATTCGCCATCGGCAAAGGCTAGTCAGTGTCTAAAGGCCTTAAAAGTCCAAGGTCCAAAGCCCAAAGTCCACGACCTTCGACCTTCAGACCTTCAGACCTTCAACTCTTTCGTCTTCCGTCTTGCCCACCCCCGTCTTGTGTCTCTCAATCCATGTCTCAACCCATGAGCAACATCCATCCAGAACACCATCGCTTCCTCAAACGCCACGACAAGGAGTCGCTCCTCAAACAACGCGGCCTCGCCGTCTGGATGTGCGGCCTGTCGGGATCCGGCAAATCCACCATCGCCAACGCCACCGAACGTGTCCTGCACCAGCAAGGCAGATTCACCATCATTCTGGATGGAGACAACATGCGCACCGGCCTCAACTCCAACCTCGGCTTCTCCGACGACGACCGCCTCGAGAACATCCGCCGCCTCGCCGAAACCGCCAAACTCCTCGTCGAAAACGGCGTCATCGTCTTCATCTCCGCCATCACCCCGCGCGGCGAATTACGCGACCTCGCGCGCGGCCTTGTCGGCGAACGCAATCTTTTCGAAGTCCACGTCAAGGCGTCCTACCAAGCCTGCGAACAACGCGACGTCAAAGGCCTCTATGCCAAGGCCGCACGCGGCGAAATCGAACACTTCACCGGCAAGGATGGATCATTCGAGCCTCCACAGAACCCGCACCTCGTCCTCGACACCGAAAAGCTCACCATCGAGGAGGCCGCCATCGAACTCCTCGAGGCCATCCAGGACAGAATCAACCACTGAGCCTCCCCTGGGACATCCCATCGTGGCCAGGACACCACATCGTGGCTGGGACATCCTGTCCCAGTCCGTCATGGGGACATCCTGTCACCATTCCTCCCCCACATAGCGCCCCGCCACCCAATTCCTTACTAATCCACCCATCTTACAAAACATTTTCCCTTGCCCACCTCGCAGGCAGCCCCTATCCGCCCGCTGACGACATACCGACCGGAGCGCCGAATTCATTCGGCCCCCGAAGCCAACCGGCTCCACCCGCCAGCAGGCCACCCGAAGCCCCCGGGTCTCAAAATCCCTGAATCCCAGAATTCACCTCCATGAACTACAAGCTCTCCCACCTCGACCAACTCGAAGCCGAGGCCATCTTCATCCTGCGCGAAACCGCCGCCCAGTTCCAGAACCCCGCGCTCCTATTCTCCGGCGGCAAGGACTCCATCGTCATGGCGTGGCTCGCCCGCAAGGCCTTCTGGCCCGCCCGCCCGCCGTTCCCCCTCGTCCACATCGATACCGGCCACAACTTCGGGGAAACCATGCACTACCGCGACGAATTCGTCGCCCTGCTCCGCGCCCAGCTCGTCGTCGGATCCGTCCAGGAGTCGATCGACACCGGCCGCGTCGTCGAGGAAAAAGGCCCCAACGCCTCACGCAACAAACTCCAGACCGTCACCCTCCTCGACACCATCGAAAAACACCAGTTCGACGCCTGCCTCGGCGGCGGCCGCCGCGACGAGGAGAAGGCCCGCGCCAAAGAACGCTTCTTCTCCCACCGCGACGACTTCGGCCAGTGGGACCCGAAAAACCAGCGCCCCGAACTCTGGAACCTCTTCAACGGCCGCATGAATCCCGGCGAACACTTCCGGGTCTTCCCACTCTCCAACTTCACCGAGATGGACATCTGGATGTACATCAAGCGCGAGGAGATCCCCCTCCCCTCCATCTATTTCTCCCACCAGCGCGAGGTCTTCGAACGCAACGGCCAGCTCCTTGCCGTCACTGAATTCCTCAAACCCCAGGACCACGAGAAAACCGACACCCGCACCGTCCGCTTCCGAACCATCGGCGACGCCACCTGCACCGGAGCCGTCGAATCCAACGCAACCACCCTCGACGACATCATCGCCGAAGTCGCAGCCGCCCGCCAAACCGAACGCGGCACCCGCGCCGACGACAAACGCTCCGAAACCGCCATGGAAGACCGGAAAAAGGAAGGTTATTTCTAAGGGGACCACACGCGCCTCGTGCGTCGATTTGGGCACCCTCGCCGAAATCCGGCCACAACCACCCTTCATCCGCCACCACATCACCACCCTCGCCCGGCACTGCAATACCGCACGAGCCCTCACGCAGCGCGGACTTTGGTCCGCCAACCCCGTGGCTGGGACTTCTAGTCGCAGTCCGTCCGGGGGACATCCTGTCCCCCGTCACCACTCGGCAACCACGACCACTCGGAACTTGTCACTCGCAACTCGGAACTCAAAACAAACCTCGCGACCTTCAAACTAAAAATGGACCTCCTCCGCTTCACCACCGCAGGCTCCGTCGATGACGGCAAATCCACCCTCATCGGCCGCCTCCTCTACGACTCGAAATCCATCTTCGAGGACCAGCTCGACGCCATGGAGGAATCCTCTCGCAAGCGTGGAGACGAGAATGTCAACCTCGCGCTGCTGACCGACGGCCTCAAGGCCGAGCGTGAGCAAGGCATCACCATCGATGTCGCCTACCGCTACTTCGCGACCCCCAGGCGCAAATTCATCATCGCCGACACGCCGGGCCACATCCAATACACCCGCAACATGGTCACCGGTGCCTCAACCGCCAACCTCGCCATCATCCTCATCGACGCCCGCAAAGGCGTCATCGAGCAAACCCGCCGCCACTCGTTCATCGCCAACCTCCTCCGCATCCAGCACCTCGTCGTCGCCGTCAACAAAATGGACCTCGTCGAATACTCCGAGGAAGTCTTCAACAACATCGTCCGCGAATTCCGGGAATTCGCCTCCCGCCTCGACAACATCGTCGGGATCACCGCCATCCCCATTTCCGCCCTCAATGGCGACAACGTCGTCGAAAAATCCACAAACATGAACTGGTATGAAGGCCCCACCTTCCTCTACCACCTCGAAAACCTCTATGTCGGTGGCGAGGAAAACCATGTGGACGCCCGCTTCCCCGTCCAGTGGGTCATCCGCCCCATGTCCGACGAATGGCACGACTTCCGCGGCTACGCTGGACGCGTCGCCGGCGGCGTCTTCAAGCCCGGCGACGAGGTCACCGTCCTCCCCTCCGGCTTCAACACCCGCATCAAGGCCATCCACTCGCCCGACGGCGAACTCGCCGAGGCCTTCGCACCCCAGTCCACCACCATCACCCTCGATGACGAGATCGACATCTCCCGCGGCGACATGCTCGTCAAAGCCAACAACCCGCCAAAGGTCGGCCAGGATATCGAGGCCATGATCTGCTGGTTCTCGGCGAAATCCATGCCCCCGCGCGCCAAACTCGTCCTCCGCCACACCACCCGCGAGACCCAGGCCGTCATCCGGGAGGTCCGCTACCAGGTGGACATCAACACCCTCCACAAGATCGAAGGCGTTGACACCCTCTCCATGAATGAAATCGGCCGCATCCACCTCCGCACCGCCACCCTCCTCATCCACGACTCCTACCGCCGCAACCGCCAGACCGGCTCCTTCGTCCTCATCGACCCCGGCACCAACGAAACCGTCGCCGCAGGCATGATCCTGTAGCAGCAAGGTGCCTGCGGCTCCTGCAAACCGGAGCGGACTCCAGCCCGCCCCATGGTGGCCGGGATATCCCCGCTTTCGGCCCGGCGTCATTACTCCGCGATCACATGCCCATGGTGGCTGGGACATCCTGTCCCAGTCCGTCCAGGGGACATCCTGTCCTCCGCCATCTCCAATATCGCTTGGATTCCCCCATGGACCCCGTCATCCAATGGCTCCGCGACAATCCCGGATGGATCTTCCTCGCCATCGCCATCCTTCCCGCATTCGCCGTTCCCTCCTCGCCCCTGTTGATACTCGCCGGCCTCGTCTGGGGCGCCACCTGGCAGGCCTGCGCCATCGCCCTCACCGCCGTCGCCATCAACATCATCGGCAGCCACCTGCTCGCCGCCGGCCCTGCCCGGCGGCTCCTTACCCGCATCGTCGGCCCCCGCATTGCACGGTTCCGCAACCTCGGCACCGCCGACCAAGTCCGCCTCGTCACCATCGTCCGCTTCACCCCCGGCGTCCCGCTCTGCGTCCAGAACTACGGCCTCGGCCTGCTGGGCACCCCGCTCCGCCTCTCGCTCGCACTCGCCATCCCCACCACCGGCTTCCACGTCTGCGGACTCGTCCTCACCGGCGGAGCCATCTTCGACGGCCGCCTCGGCCTCCTCATCCTCGGCCTCTCCGTCCTCATCGTCGCCACCCTCGCCCTCCACCTCCTCCGGTCAAAGATCATGGATCGCGGATCATAAACCGTGAGTAACCCGGTATTCGGACCAACCACCAGGGCGTTGCCCTTCGCTACCACATCACGCCCCGTTGGGGCTGAACACCGATCACCGATCACCGATCACTGATCACTGATCACTGATCACTGATCACTGATCACTGATCACT
>SLAV01000034.1 GCA_007126655.1 Haloferula sp.
AATCGCGCCTACTGTTGGCTTGGCACAAAAAACGTAGGCCCATTCGTGAGAATGGGGTGGGTGGACGCCGCTTGGCCCGACGAGCCGCGATTTTACAATCGCGCATACTGTTGGGAATCCCGCTAACGGTGACGGTATTGGGCGTCTCGCCCGCAGCCTCAGGGTGTCTGATCCAGTGGGTGAGCATGTCGTGGCCGGCTCAGTTTCTTGGGAAGACGGTGATGTTGCCGCCGGGGCCGTTGGCGCGGACGGTTGGTTCATACATGTCTTCGGCGTAGGGGGGTGGGATGATGAAGGTGCCGGGGCAGGTCGGGCGCATGGCGTATTGGAGCGTGAGCGTGCCTTCCGGGCGGAGGCCGAAGTAGATGAGCGCGCGGTCTTCGCGGACGTCGATGTAATCGGTGCCCTGGCGGGTGGCGAGGCCGGGGCGCAGGGAATCGGTCTCGCCGGGCGGGGCGAGTTCGAAGCCGCCGGGCAGCAACTCGGTGATGGCGAGGTGGGGCAGGTCGGTTTTGGTGAGGTTGCGGATGGTGAGCCGGGCGGTGATGGTGTCGCCAAGTCGGCCATGAGCGACCGGCTGGCCGTCGACATCGAGGAGTTCGCGCTGGATCTCGATGTGCTTGCCGCTTGGTTCGCTCGGGATTTCCAAGGCAAAGCCTTGTTCGATCGTTTGATACCACGCGCCGAGGCCTTCCGGTGCGTCGGGCGGGAAGAAGAAGCGGACGTTTCCTTCGGGGATCTGCACTTGGAGTTGGCCGGTGGCGGGGCCGGCGAGGACGTGGGTTTGTTCGCCATCGGGCAGTGCGATGCCGGCCATGGCTTGGTGGTCATGGGCGAGGTTGGAGTAGGCTTTCAATGCCTGGATGCTCCATGCGGCGGAGAGGGTGTGGAAGTCGCCCTGCTCGATCATGTGGGTGAGCGGCTTCATTTCCTCGTAGGTGAACTGCTTGGCGATGTCGGGGAAATGGCGGCACATGAGGGTGAAGGTGATGGCTTCGCGGGTGAGCAGGGTTTGGTGGAAATGATCGCCATGGAACCAGTTATCGGGGTGGGGTTTGGCGACTTCCTGGCGATGGGCGTTGAGCAGGTCCATGGCGGAGGTTTCCAATCGGAGCAGCCGCCAGACGGAGGCGAGGAAGACGGCGGTGGGATCGCGGTGCCAGAGTTGTTTTGGCACGTGGGTTTCCATGAAGTCTTGCAATTTGACGGCGTAGTTGGTGGTGAGTTCTTCGTTGCGGGTGAGCAGGTAGATCGCGGCGGCGCGCAGTTCGGCTTCGCGGCGGGTGCGGTGGTAGCGGTAGCGATCGCCAACGGGTCTGGCGACTTCGGCATCGGCCATGAAGCGGAGCCGGCGCATGGTTTGCTGGAACAACCGGGCGGGCACGTCGAAGCCCTGGCTTTTGCATTCGATGAGGAAATGCCCGACGTGGATGGTGACGAAATCGAAGCCCGTGGGGGAGCCGGACGACCACCAGCCGAAGCCGCCGTTGGGGCCTTGGCGGAGTGTGAGTTGGTTCATGACTTCGGCGATGGCGGCGGCGCTTTCCTGGGGGTCGATGCCGAAATTGGCGTCGTCTTTGAGCACCAGCCATGGGAAGGCGCGGCTGGTGATCTGCTCGGTGGAGCGGTGCGGGAATTCGCGGAGGTAGGCGGATAGCCCGTGGGTGAGGCCGAGCGGGGTGGTGGAGACGATGGCATGGCGTTCCGCGAAATCCTCAAACATCTCGTGATCGACGGCGACGTCGTGCGAGCCGTTGCGGAACCAGCCGCTCCGGACTTTCGCCGCGCGGGCGACGCCGGGGCGGACGCTGAATGAATTGCGCGTGACCTGCCGGGCCTCCCCGGCGGAGGCGGTGAACTTCAGCTCGCCGTTGCCCAGGGTTTCCGTGGCGCGGCAGCGGAAGCTGACGGTCTGCTCGGTGCCCACGGCGATGGTGTGGATGGCGGAGGCGGTGTCGAGCAGGGTGACGCCGCCGAGGGTTTCGACGTCGAGGGTGATCTGGTCGGTGATGTCGTCGCCTTCGAGGAGGTTGGTGATGGTGACGGAGGCGGTGAATTCATCGCCGGGGGCGACGAACAAGGGGGTGGTGGCCTGGAGGACGAAGTCGCCTTTGACGATGGATTCGGCCTGGCCGACGGCGACGGCTTCTTCGGTGACGGCGACGGCCATGATCTTGAGGTTTCCTGCAAAGTAATCGGGCACGTCGTAGTGGACGACCTGGGGCGATTGGTCGGCGGGGAGGAAGCCGCTCCAGAAGACGACGGGGGCGTCGCGCCGGCGTTGGAACGGGTTGAGGCCCATGTCGAGGGTGGGGATGGCCGCGCCGCCGTCGCCATCGCCATCGCCGCCGATGGCCATGGCGTTGCGGAGCAGGGTGAACTCGGGCATGAGGACGTCCATGAGCTGATAGGTGTCCACTTCGAGCGCGGCGGATGGCAGCAGGTGGCGCAGTGGATCGGGCGCTTGGTAGTTGCTGACGCGGTAGATGCCTTCGTCCACCGCCCAGACGACGACGCGGGCGTTTTCCGGGGCTTGGTAGTGGATGGCGAGGCGTTCGCCCGGGCGGACGCGGGCCGGGGCGTCGAGCGTGACGGTGGTTTCGCGATTGCCGCGGGCGGCGGGGACCGGGCGGATGCCGCCGGCGAGCGGGTTGAGGAAGACATCGGGCGAATCGAGCGCGCGGGCCATGACGACGCAGAGATAGACGCCGCCTTCGATGGAATCCGGCAGGCGGATGCGCTGGACCGAGGTTTTTGAATCGACCTGGAACCACTGCGAGACGAGCACGCTGTCGCGCTCGATGGTGATGAGGCCGGCGCCGGTGAACGGGGTGGTGAGTGAGAATTCGAGTTCTTCGCCGGGGAGCCATTCGCGGTCGGCGAATTGGATGTCGAGTTCGCCGCTGCGTTCGAGGTTTTGGGTGGCATCGCCGGTGCCGGCGACGTGGAAGGGGATGGCGCACAAGACCTGGCCGGCGGCATTGCGGAATTCGTAGCGGAAATTTCCTGCGGCATCCATCGGGATGGCGAGCGGCTGGGGTGCGGCGGGAAGCGAGAGTTGGGTGGTGGCGATGACTTCGTCGCGAGCTTGCGATTCGTAGGCGAGGGTGCCGTTGTTCTGGCGGGTGAGGACGGAGACGTGTTGCGTGCGGATGAGCACGCGGGTGAGATCGGCGGCGGCGACGGGTGCGCCGTCGGGGCCGATGGCGACGACTTCGACTTCGACGGGGTGGCGCGCGTCGAGGTAGCCGAGCCCGCGATCGGCCATGTAGCCGATGAGGTGGGATTGCGGCGAGACGCGGGTGTGGATGGCGGTGCGCACGCCGCGCCCGCCGTCGGCCTCGAAGCCTTCGATTTCGACGCGAGCGCGCAGCATGGGTGCGGTGTGCGCGTCGAGGTTGAGGGCGAGGGTCGCCCGCCCGTCGGCGTCGGTGGTGACGTCGTTGAGCGGGATTTCCTGGGTTTCCTGGCGGTCGGGATTGGCCACGCCGAAGGTCCATCCGGGCCATTTGGGGAGACGCGGCGAGACCGGGGTGAGGTGGAGGGTGGCGGCGATGCGGCGGTTGGCGGCGGCGGTGCCGAACAGGGTGTCGAGCTGGACGGCGACGGTTAGATTTTCCGGGGCGCACCAGCCGTCGCCGGCGTCGGGTTGGAAACGGGCTTCGATTTTCAGCCGGTCGGGCTGGAATTCCTCGACGCGGACGACGGTCTGGCCGAGGACGAGGGCGTTGCGCTGGCGGGTGCCGACGTCTTCGCGCGGGCGTTCGAGAGAGATCCACCATGGGCCGGTGGGGGCGGATTCGGAGGTAGGGATGGTGAGGGAGAAGACGCCGCCGGGGCCGAGGCGGATCGGGTGGCGGCCGGCGATGTCCTGCTTGGCATTGAGGACGACCAGCTCGACGGGCAGGCCGTCGAGTTCGCCGGCCCAATCGCGCTGGCGGACGATGCCGCCGACGTGGATGTCCTCGCCGGGGCGGTAAATCCCGCGCTCGGTGAACAACGAGGCGGTGAGGGCGGTGGCCTCGCTGTAGCGCACGCCGCCGACGTCGAAGCGCGAGCGGTCCATGAGGCGGTCGTATCTGGCCCATGGGATGAATGCGAGGTCGTCGCCTTTTTTCGCGACGAGGGCGACGGGGGTGTGTTCGCGTTGGAGCCCGTACAGCGAGGGGATGGTGGCGGCGCCGGTGGCATCGGTGGTGGCGGTTTCGAGGACTCGCCCGTTTTTCGCGAGGACGGAGAGCTGGACGTCATCGACCGGGCCGCGCTCGCTGAACGACTGGACGTAGATGTTTCGACTGCCGTCGGCGGCTTCCTTCATGATGAGGCCGAGGTCGGTGATGAGGATGAATCGACCGTCGCGCATGCGGTCGCCGGGCGGGTAGCTCATTTCGGAACCGTGGCGATAGGTGTAGCCGAAGTTCTGATTGCCGACGGGGGTGAGCGGTAGCCATTCGTGGTTGGGCGAGTGCGCGGGGGCCTGGCCGTCTTCGGGCGCGCGCGGGCGGACGCCTTCGACGGTGAGGTGGAACAACCCGCGGGCGTCGGCGCCGCCGGGGCTTTCGGCATCGAGCATGGATGCGAAGTCGAACGACGAGTGGTTCACGGCGTAGGCGTCGTGCAGGACGATCGGCTGGATCGCTTGCTGGTATTCCGAAATCGCATCGAACCCGAAGCCGCCGAAGAAATGTGGGGACTGGAAGCTGCCGTGCGTCTGGCTGACGAGGTGGTTGATTTCCGCCGGTTTGACGCGGGCGACGGTGTAGCGGAGGTGTTCGATGCCGCGCGAGCGCACGCTGATTTTTCGTTCGCCGCTGAGGGCGAGCAGGCCGCCATTTCCCATCAGCGAGGCTTCGCGCGGGATCGAGACGAGGGTGGTCACGCCGCGGAATTCTTCGGGCGTGACGAAGCCGCCGGGGCCGGCGGTTTCGGCAGGCATGCGGAGGAAGACCCTGCCGCCGGGTTGTTGCGGGACGCGGAATGCGAGTGCCTGCTCCATCGGCGGCGCGCCGGGGGTGACGACGCGGTCGAGTTGCAATTTTTGAGAGCGGGCGAGGATGGCTTCGCCGACGTTGTCTTTCGTCCACCAGATCGTGCGTCCGTATTCGTCGGTTTCTTCGGGTGGGAGCATCCAGGCTTCGATGGCGGGGGTGATGGTTTCGGGGGGGGCGGGGATGCTGAGTTGGACAAGCAGGGCTTGTTCCGGTTCGCCGTCGGCGGTTTTGCGGAGCATGCTGCCGATGGAATCGATGAAGAAGAGCGAGTCGCGGCTGTAGGCGGTGAGTTTGCCTTCGAGGTCTTCAGTGGTCGGTGCGCCGCCGGTGGCGGCCTTCATGCCGGGGGCGAAGGTGAACAGGATGAGGTCTTCTTTTTCCCCAGGTTTCATCAAGGGGGAGCGGAGGTGGAAACGGCGCGGGTCTTCGGGGTCGGGCAGCAGGGTGGCGGCGCTGCCGGGTTGGAAGACGTCGGTACCGGTGGCGCTGGTGACGGAGAATTGGCGGCGCGCTTCTTCGATGGTGACCGGTTGGGAAAAGGTGACGGTGGTGACGAGTTGCTGGAGGTCGGGCGTGGTCGGGTCGATGTAATAATCGCGCTGGCCGAAGGTGGCGGTGAGTCTGGGGGCGTGGCGGATGCGGTTGAAGTGGGTGTTCGGTGCGATCTGGGCATCCGCGGCGAGCAGGCCGTTTCTAGCTTGGAATCGATAGCTACCCGGCGGCATCCAACCGGCGGCGGGGAAAAACACGAGGCGGCTGGCGGTTTGCCATTGCCACTCGCCCTGCACTTCGGGCTGCATGCGGATGAGGCCGGGTTCGACGGTCTGGCCGACCTGGTCGAGCGGCGCGGCGGCGGCGCTGAAGTTGATGTTCACCGCAGGTCCGGCGGCTTTTTGCTCCCCGGAGTTCCATCCGGGCGTTCCGAGATGAATGTTTGCTCCGACCGTGCGGATTGGCGCATCGGAAAAATCGCGGATTTCGGTGTCCTCCGTGGGGGGAGCCTGACCGTGGATAGGCGGGCAGGATACAAGGGTCATGACAAACCACAAACTCCATTGCAGGAAAGGATGTTTTACAAAATTCATGGTCCATCCTTGTGAGGTGATATCGGAATGTCGATTCGGTTTTTCGTAAGAAACGGATTATGAAGAAACCACCGCTCCATGCCTCCGCCTGGGCGTTTTGCTCGAGCTTGGGCGGAGATCGGAACAATTGGGAAAAATTTCGCGCTTACCAAAGAAGCACGAAAATGCCCGGTTGCCCTTGCCATGAAAACCGCACGACCACACACCGTGCCCCGGCCGACGCCACATCGCATCGCTCCGCACCGCCGGGCTTCCCGCGGATTGGCGGATCGCCCATGCCATGCCTGGCGACGATCACCTTGCCCGCTGCCGGGCGCGAGGTGGGAAGCCGCCCCTGGCAGTTCATCCTCGAGGATTTCAATTCTTGTCCCGGCCGAGACAAGAATTGCGTGATGACCCAAGTGCCGCCGTTCCTTCCGTGGAGACAACTTTTGTCGCGATCGAGACAAAAGTTGTCCTCAGGAAAGTTGAGAATCCGATGGCTGCCGCATGGTTTGCCTGGCCCGGCGGAGAAGCCGTTGGGTTCGTCGGATTGGAATCCCGCACTGAAGAGCGACGCGCCATTGGCGATCATTCCGTGCGATGAGAAGAAGAACCGGCCGTCGGGGGCCGGGAATGATCGTGATTGCAAGCGATTTGCGGTCGAACCGGTTCTCAACGCCCGCCCGTTTCCATCAACTCTCAAGCCAAACTCCCTGATGCCCCCACCCTCCTCCGAAACTACCCGCTTGCGCCACCCCGGGCCGGGAGTGCAAGTTCCCCCTCGTCATCATCGGCGAGACCTCCCGCCCATCCAGTGCACTCCCTTGCAAACCCCAGCCAGCCAGCCATCATGACCCGCATCTCCACCCGCACCGCCGCATCCCTCCTGCTCTGCTCCTTGTTTCCGCTTCATTCCGCCGCTGCTGAAGCCGCCCGGCCGAACTTCGTGCTCGTGCTCGCCGACGATCAGGGATACGGCGACATGGGATACACCGGCCATCCCCACGCCATCACGCCGAATTTCGATGCCATGGCCGCCAATGCGATGAGATTCGACGGTTTCCATGCCGCGCATCCCGTCTGCTCGCCGACCCGGGTTTCCATCCTGACCGGCCGCGACCCGAACCGCGCCGGCTGCCACGCCTGGGGCGGGACGCTGCGCGAGGGCGACGTCACGTTCGCGAACCTGCTGGGCGACGCGGGCTATCACACCGCCCATTTCGGCAAGTGGCACGTCGGCAGCGTTCTCAAGGAGGGCAATGCGAACCCCGCGGGGGCCGGCTTCGACCGCTGGGTGTCCGCCCCGAACTTCTACGAGAATGATCCCACCCTGGCCGATCAGGGTGTGGCCACCGCCTTCGAGGGGGAAAGCTCGCTGCTCACCATGGACCTGGCCGTGGAGTGGATTGCCGGGCTTCCGCGCGCCGGCGGCGACGGGGACGGCCCGTTGGAGCGGCCGTTCGCAGCCGTCGTCTGGTTCGGCTCGCCACACCACCCGTGGATCTCCGCGCCCGAATTCCTCGAACCCTACAAGGAAATGGGCCTCTCCGGGGAAAAAGCCCACTTCCTCGGCGAAGTCACCGGCATGGACGCCGCCATGGGCCGGCTCAACGAAGCGCTCGCCGAAATGGGAATCAAGGACGATACCGTGGTCTGGTACACCAGTGACAACGGAGCACTCCGCCAGGTCGGCAGCGCCGGCCCCTATCGCGGTTACAAGGGGGAGATCTGGCAGGGTGGCCTGCGGGTGCCCGCGCTGCTCCAGTGGCCCGCCGTGATCCGTGAACCGGTTTCCGTCGGATTTCCTGCAAGCACAATCGACATGCTGCCGACCCTGTTGGAACTGGCCGGCGTGGAACTGCCCGACGGGCACCCCGCCCTCGATGGAACCAGCCTCGCCCCGTGGATCGCCAATCCCGCGGAGCCGCCCGCCGCCGCGCCGGACCGCGGCATCGGCTTCTGGTATATCCCGGCACCGGGCCGCCCGGTTCGCAGCGAACTCCTGATGCGGACCCTGCTCGACGCCGGCAACGACCTCGACGCGCTCGACCCGGAAACGCGCGACGATCTCCTCTACACCGACGCCGGAGACATGGCCCGCCCGCGCGCGCCGGATTTCCGCGGCGGTCACGCCGCGTGGCTGCGCGATCCGTGGAAGCTCCACCGGACCGTTGAAAACGACGGCACCAAAAACCACAAGTTGTTCAACCTTGCAGACGATCCGGCCGAATCCGCGGACGTTGCGGAAGAGCACCCGGAGATCCTGGAAAAACTCTCCGGCGAGCTGGAGGCCTGGCAGGCGGATGTGATCCACGATCTCAACCACCCGCCCGGCGGCTGATCCACCCGGTTACGTCCGGGCGTCGCTGGTAAAATCGTCACGCCGCGCCGTCCTTGTGAGCACCGGCCTGGTGGAGATGCACGTCGCGCTGCGGAAACGGGATCGAGCACCCGCCCGCCTCAAGAGCCTCCTTGCAGCGCTGGATCAGGTCGAGCTTGGTGTCCCACCAGTCGGTCCGGCGCGTCCACACGCGGAATAGGATGTCCACCGAGCTGTCGCCGAGGCCGTCCACCTTGATCAGTGGCGCGGGATCGTCCAGAATGCGCGGCTCGTCGTCCGCGATGCCGCGCAGGATCGAGAGCGCCTTGTTGATGTCGTCGTCATACGCGATGCCGTAAGACTCGTCGATGCGCCGGATGTCGCGGTCCGTCACCGAGAGGTTCACGATCGTCTGCCCCCAGATCGACGAGTTCGGAAGGATCACCGACGGACCGTCCGGAAGGTGCGCCCGGCACACGAAAAATCCCGGCTCGTCGATGATATAAACCTCCCCGCCCACCTTGATCGCGTCGCCCACCTTGAACGGACGGAACACGAACATCATCACGCCGGCCGCGACGTTGCTCAGCGTGCCCTGCAACGCAAGCCCGATGGCCAGGCCGGCGGCACCGAGCACGGCAATGAGGCTCGCCGTCTCGAACCCGAACCGCTTCAACACCGCAATCAGCGTGAAAACCAGAATTGCGGCACGGACCACCTTGCCCGGAAGCGTGTGGAACACCGGGTCGATCTTGTCCACCCGCCGCACCGAGCGGTCGGTCAGCCGCGCCACCCAACCGGCGACGAGATAACCCACGACGAGCATCACCACCGCGGCGAGCACGTTGAGCCCATACAGGGCGAAGTTGCCAAGGATCACGTCTGTCAGGCTCTGGTTCGGGTTCTGGGATAGGTCGTCCATGATCGATGTGTGTGAGGTGGGCGGCCATCCTAACACGCCCGGCCCGGTCCGCAATCCCCCGTTCGCGCGGATGCGCCATGGCCACCGCTATTTTGCTGGCGTTGGCCCGGAAGATGCTTATGTTCCGGGCATGTTCGAGGGTTATGATCCGGGGCAATTTTACGACGAGATGTTCGACGCGCCCGGTTCGGCCCGCGAACACTGCGTGCCGCTGAAAGAGAGATTCTCGCGACTCGACGAAGAGAGCTTCCGCGAGCGGATGGCCATCGCCGAACTCTACTTCCTCCGCCAGGGCATCACCTTCAACGTCTATCACGACGAGCGCGGCAGCGAGCGAATCTTCCCGTTCGATCCCATCCCGCGCGTCATCTCCGCCGACGAGTGGGATCTCATCGAGGCCGGCCTCACCCAGCGCATCACCGCCCTCAACCTCTTCCTCAACGACATTTACCACGACCAGCTCATCATCTCCGACGGCGTCATCGGCCGCGAATACATCGAGGGTGCGAAACACTACCGCCCGGAACTCCGCGGATTCGACGTCGCCGGCGACATCTACATCCACATCTGCGGCAGCGACCTTATCCGCGGCGGCGACGGCGGATACCGCGTCCTCGAGGACAACGGCCGCTGCCCGTCCGGAGCCTCATACCTCCTCGAAAACCGCAACGCCCTGAAACGCGCGTTCCCGGGCGTCTTCGAAACCATGCAGATCCGCCCGGTGGAAAGCTACCCGCGCGACCTCATCGACATGCTCCACCACGTCGCCCCCAACCGCGAGGGCGAACCGGTCTGCGTCCTGCTCACGCCCGGCTGCTTCAACAGCGCCTACTTCGAGCACTGCTACCTCGCGCGCGAAATGGGCATCGAAATCGTCGAGGGCCGCGACCTCGTCGTTGTCGATGATTTCGTTTACATGCGGACCATCCACGGCCTCGTCCGCGTCGATGTGATCTACCGCCGCATCGACGACGATTTCCTCGACCCGCTCGTCTTCCGCGAGGACTCCGCGCTCGGCGTCCCCGGCCTCATGCGCGCCTACCGCGCCGGCCACGTCTCGCTCGCCAACGCCGTCGGCACCGGCGTCGCCGACGACAAGGTGATCTACCGCTTCGTCCCCGAAATCATCCGCTACTACCTCGGCCAGGATCCCATCCTGCCGAACGTCGAGACCTATCTCGCCTCCGAGCCGGACGACATGAAATACATCCTCGACCACCTGCCGGAACTCGTCGTCAAGGCCGCCAACGAATCCGGCGGATACGGCATGCTCATGGGGCCGGCGGCCGACAAGGCCCGGATCGAGGCGTTCCGCGAACTCATCATCGCCGACCCCCGCAACTACATCGCCCAGCCCGTCATCGACCTCTCGCGCTCGCCCACCTGGTGCGAGGAAGGCATCGGCGGTCGCCACGTCGATCTCCGCCCCTACGTGATCTCCGGCGAGGACGTCAAAATCGTCCCCGGCGGCCTCACCCGCGTCGCCCTCAACAAAGGCTCGCTCGTCGTCAATTCGTCCCAGGGCGGCGGCAGCAAGGACTCCTGGGTCCTCATGGATTGCAACCCGCCCTCCCGCCCGAAACCCGCCACATCCCATGCTCTCACGAGTCGCCAACACACTCTACTGGATGGTCCGCTACATCGAGCGGGCCGACAACCTCGCGCGTCTCATCGACGTCAACCAGCAGCAGCTCCTCGACACCGAACGCCTCGACAGCGAGCGCATCCGGGAATTCTGGCGCCCCATCATCCTCTGCACCGGCGACGACGAGGCGTTCCACCGCACCTACGAGCACGCCGGCAGCCGCGAGGTGATCCGCTTCCTCACCGACGACCCGGAGAACCCCAACAGCCTCGCCTCGTGCATCGCCCTCGCCCGCGAGAACGCCCGCATGGTGCGCGACCAGCTCTCCGACGACCTCTGGCAGGAACTCAACGACCTCTACCTCTTCTCCCGCTCGCAGGAAGCCGCCGTCCTCCTCCGCATCGACCCGTCCCGCTTCTACCAGAACATCCGGCGCGCCGCCTTCACCATCAACGGCATCGCCACCTCGACCACCCGCCGCAGCCAGGGCTGGGAATTCATGGACCTTGGCCGCCAGCTCGAGCGCGCCGACAAAACCACCCGCTTCCTCGACATCTCCAGCTACCTGCCCGACCAGAAGGCCGACATCTCCGAGGCCGAGGCCGACAAGGCCGCCGCGCTTTACTGGTCCGCCATCCTCCGCTCGTGCGGTGCCATCGGCGCGTTCCGCTCCGCGCGCCTCCGCTTCACGCCGCGCGACGTCGTCGGCTTCCTCGTCTTTTCCGAGGATTTCCCCCGCGCCGTCCGGTATTGCGTGGACCGCGTCGATATCAGCCTGCACCGGATCTCGGGAACCCCGCGCGGATCCTATTCCAATGCCGCCGAGCGCATCTCCGGCCGCCTGCTCGCCGACCTCAACTTCAGCTCGCCCGACGAGGTCTTCGAAACCGGCCTCCACCAATACCTCGACAACATGCAGCGCCTCTTCAACCGGATCGGCGACGAAATCTTCGAAACCTACGTCCTCATGCCCGATGAAATCCTGCCCCAGCCGCGCGGCATCGCCGAACCCTCCTTCGCCAGCCATGCGACCGCCGGAGCCGACGCACAGATGCAGCAACAGCAATGATTGCAACGCCGCTTACCCGCGGCATCGTCACCCGGCATGAAACTCGACGTCATCCACCGCACCACGTTCTTCTACAGCGGTCCTGTCCGCGACAGTGAGAACACGCTCCGGCTGGAGCCGCGCGACTTCCGCACCCAGCGCACCCTGCGCTCGATCATTCGTGTGCTCCCTGCCACCCGCCTCCACCGCTTCACCGACCTGTTCCAGAACATCACCCACCGCTTCGAGCTGCCCCGGCCGCACGAACGGCTCGTCGTCGAAAGCCGCGTCCGCGTCGAGAATTTCCACAGCGACATCCCTTCCGAGGCCCTCACCGTGAAATACCCCGAGGCTTTCCGCATCTGGGCCAACGAGGAATGCTGGGAATACCTCCAGGAAAGCCGCCACGTCTCGAAACACCCGGACATCTGGCGCGCCGCCATCGAGCGCATCGAGGACAGCCCGTGCATCCACGACCAGGCGCTCGCCATCATGGGATGGGTCCACAACGAGTTCACCTATGCCCCCGGCTCCACCAGCGTGGAAACCCACCTCGAGGAGGCCTTCGCCCAGCGCCGCGGCGTCTGCCAGGACTACGCCCACGTCATGATCGGCATGTGCCGCTCCATCGGCATCCCCGCCCGCTACGTCTCCGGTTATCTCTACAACGGCCCGAGCGACCACCTCATCGGGGACCAGGCCTCCCACGCCTGGGTCGAGATCCATCTCCCACACGCCGGATGGGTCGGCTACGACCCCACCAACAACACGGTTGCCGACGAGCGCTTCGTCAAAATCGCCGTCGGCCGGGATTATCACGACGTCTCACCGATCCAGGGCGGTTACTTCGGCAACGCCCAATGCCGGCTCGAAGTCCACGTCCGCGTCGCGCGGGCGTGAGCTTTTCCATTATTCCCTGGATTCACCTCCGGGGCGGAAAACTTCCGATGGCCGAAAAGAAAATCCCGGCCTGCGCATGCGCGGACCGGGATTCCCTGAATATCAAATTGCCGCGTCGATGGCTCGGTCAGTTCGCTGCCACCACGTTCACCCTGCGGGCCTCGCGGTCGAACTTCACCTTGCCGTCCACCAAGGCGAATAGCGTGTGGTCTCGCCCGATTCCGACCCCCGTGCCCGGATGCACCTTGGTGCCGCGCTGGCGGATCAGGATGTTGCCGGCAATCACGGCTTGTCCGCCGTATTTCTTCACGCCGAGGCGCTTGCTGCGCGAGTCGCGTCCGTTCTTGACTGAGCCTTGTCCTTTCTTGTGAGCCATGGTTCGGAGATGGTTGGTGGTTGTGGGATGGGGAAATACCCTGAATCAGCCGTCGATCCCGGTCACTTCAAGCCGGGTCATGTGGCGGCGATAGCCTTTTGTCTTGTGGTAGCCCTTGCGGCGCTTGAACTTGAATGCGACCTGCTTCGGCCCGCGGAACTGATCGACTACCTTTACCTTCACCGCGGCGCCTTCAACCACGGGAGTGCCGATTTTGACGGATTCGCCCTCGCCCACGAGCAGGGCGTCGAAGCTCAGTTCGGTATCGACGTCGGCGTCGAGCTTCTCGACATCGAATTTTTCGCCGGGTTGCACGCGGTATTGCTTACCGCCGGTTTGGATCACTGCGTAGGCCATGGCCGGATGGGAAATGGAGTTGTTGCCGCGATTGCGGCGGGCGGGGAATTCATCACGTCCGCACGCTGCGCGCAAGGTTTTTTTATCGACCGGCCAAGATCACTGCGGGCATCAATACGAAACCGGCCCGGCCGCGTGCGGCCCGGCCGGTAACCGAATGATTTCGCCCGGCAGAAATCCAGTCTCTGCCCGGGAATGCAAATTTCAACGTCGGCGGCTGAGCAACGCCAAGCCGCCGAGTGCCAGTAGCGCGGCTGCCGAGGGCTCGGGAATCTGGGTGACCTCCATGTTGTCGAACCAACCGCCGGTCCATTGGTTGGTCGAAGCGAAATCCAGCTTGGTCAGCCCGTCGGCATCGACGTCTTGGAATGCGATGTCACCGGCGAGCATCGATCCATCGAGCAGGATATCGAACGCACTGGAGCCGATGACCACTTCGACCCGTTTCATGATGTCCGGATCGTATGTGGCGGCTTCGACGTTGCCCGATTGAGTTGTGTTCACAAGGGTGCTCTCATCGCCGGTGTTGCCCAGGGAAACGAATTGGCTGGAACCGTCCCGGTAATGCAGTTGCCGTTGTTCGGCGCTGCCCCCGGCCCCAGTGTGTTTGAACGCGAGTTCAAAAAGAATCCGTTCGCTGGAATCCAGCCCCCGCAGGAAGAAGGTCCTGTTTCCGCCGTCGGGCGAACCATTCGCATAATCAAAGCCGACAGTCATCGGCATGGTAGTGGAAACGCTTGCCGATGTCGCCAGGTTGGCGGAAAGGATGGGGTCAGCGCCTCCGGTACTCTGCCCGGCGAGATTGATTCCGAAGCGCAGCGCCTTGTTTTCCACATCCGCGGCTCCAACACCTTGAATCCCCCTCTGCGCGCGTGCCGTGCCAGCCGCTGGAGCATCCTGGGGCACATGCACCGTCCAGCTGCCGACAGCGGTGCCTGCGTCGAGATTGGCCGCGGTAATTTGTGCGGCATAAAGCCCGTTACCCACGTCGCTGACCGGCGTTCCGTTGAAATCGGCTTGGAAGAGGACGTTGGCGGCTGTGGCAATTTGCAGGGGCGCCAGCGCGACCACTGCTGCGCTCGGAATTGCAGCAACTATTCGGATTGATTTCGTTTGCATGATTTCCTGATGGTTTTTGGTTTGAATTTCCTGATTTTTAATCAACAGGATCACCATCTAGCTTGTGTTGAACCCGATTACATATTCGGCTTGCGGGTTCGGGTGGTGGTGAGGGGGCGGGTACCGGAGGCAATTGCTGCGGGGGAACATGAGCCGGAGGCTGCTACTGGGGGGACAGGAGCCGGAGGCACCTGCTACGGGAGGGACAGGAGCCGGAGGCGCCTGCTACCGATTGGCGGCTTGGGCGGGGAATTGTGCGGCGAGACCGGGGGGCAGGCGGTCGATGACCTGCGGGGGAACCTCTCCGGGGAAGTTCAGGCTCCAGGTTCTGGTTCCGTTCTCCATTCGTTCGAGTATCCAGACGCTCTCTTCCCCGTCATACGCCCACACGCGGTCGTCAGGATCGATGATGCAGAAGAATCCGTCGCGGTTCTTCCATTCGGAAGGACTCACGGAGGCCGTCGTTTCGGAATTTCGGGAGAACCAGGGGGTTGCAACATGCCTCATGACCGTGATCCCCTGATCACCCGAGTTCAGGTCGATCTTCCAGTTGCCGGAGGGACTCGTGAACACGCCGAAGTGTTCATGGACGGCTGTTTCGTATGGGGGCCCTTCG
This sequence comes from Haloferula sp., assembly GCA_007126655.1. GTDB lineage: Bacteria > Verrucomicrobiota > Verrucomicrobiia > Verrucomicrobiales > Akkermansiaceae > Luteolibacter. Next base: position 15,302 of record SLAV01000034.1, read on the forward strand.
GGCGGTTGGTCGCAGGAGACGATGAGTGAGAGGGCGGCGATGGTTGTGATGAGCAGCCGGGTCATTTTCTTGGGAAGTTGTTTGTGCTTTGTGCTTTGTGCTTTGTGCTTTGTGCTCCCTGTCCCCTGTCTTCTCGTTCGCTGATGCGGGCGGGACGCCCGCGCTCCTGACCTCCGACCTCCGACCTCCGACCTCCGACCTCCGAAATTCCGGACACGCTGCCGCCCTTGGTCGGGAATGCCGGATTTTTCCGGGGATTCGCGATTGGTCGGGGTTTGCCTGGATGGATGGCGTCCTGGTTCCGGGACTTTGTGAGGGTGGTCAATCAGTCGGCGTCGATCCGGAGGGGGAGGCTGATGGAGGGGAAGTCGCGTAGGGTGATGCTGACGACGGCTCCGTATTCGTTTTTCACGCGGTTGTCGCGGTGGGTGAAGCCGGCGCTGACGAGCCAGTTTCCGAGGTTGCGGTGGATGGTGTATTGCTGGAGTTCGAGGGTGCCGTCGTCCATCTCGAAGACGTGGCGGGATCCGAGGCCCCAGTTCTCGTTGAGGCGGCGGTAGAGCGAGAGGTCGATGAGGTTGGAATCGGTGAGGATGGGGTGGCCGTCGAGGAGGCGGTAGCCGAGGCCGACCTCGAGGTCGGGCACGGGCATGAAGCGGAGGCGGGTGTCGAATTCGTTGAAGCCGGAGCCGCCGGTGGCGAGGGGGAACTGGGCGGTGGCGTCGAGGCCGAGCCATGGCAGCGGCTTCCAGCGCAGGGTGTTGATGAGGTTGGAGACGTCGCGGGTGCTCTCGGGGTCGTCGAGGAAGAGGTCGATGAAGCTGTCGAGGTAGAGCCATTCGTGGCTCTGGCCGTCGCGGCGGGTGAGCAGGCGGTTGCGCGCGCCGAGGCGCAGGGTGTGCCAGTCGGCGAGGCCGTCGATGGCGGTGAAGCGGAGCGGGTCGAGCGGGAGCGGGCGGGTGCCGGGCGTGAGGCGGTCGATGCCGAGGAACGATTCGTCGGCGGAGTCGGTGGCGAGCCACGACCAGCGGGTGTAGGGCTGGAAGACGTGGCTGAGGCCGTCGAGGCCCCAGGAACGGTATGCCGGGCCGGGGTAGCGGCGGGTGAACTTGACGGACGCCTCGGCTCCGAGATGGAGGTGGAGGCGGTCGAACGATGCGAGCGGGGAATCGACGGCGTCGTAGCGGGTGTATCCGAGGCCGGCGCGCGGGGTCAGGTTGAGCGCACCGCCGAGGCGCAGCGGCAGCGAGAATTCCTGGTAGGTGTGGAGGCGGGTGAAGCCAGAATCGAGGAGCTGGGCGGCGAGCGCCTCGCGGCGCGGGTCGCCGGCGGGC
>SLAV01000025.1 GCA_007126655.1 Haloferula sp.
GCCGACGGCCTGGTGGCCCTCCTTGCCCTGGCGCACCAGCGCGATGCGCATCCGCTGGCCGATCTCCACCGGCGGCTTGAGCGATTCCGTCAGCTCGTCGAGGTTCAGCACCTCGATCCCCTGGAGTCGCGCGATTTTCGCGAGATTGCCGTCCAGCGTCATCAGCCGCGCGCCGAGAAACCTCGCGGCCTCGATCATGCGGCTGTGCTGCGAGCGTCCGCCACCGTTCGGAATGGCGCCGCGGTCGTCGTGGATCGTCAGTTGGATGTCCGCGGCCTTGCGCAGCTCGGCCAGCGCGTCGAGGCCCCGCTGGCCCCGCTGGCGCTCGCCCGCCTGGTCCGACTCGACCATCTCCTGGATGTCCTCCATCACGAACTGCGGGATCACCAGCCGCCCGTGCAGGAAGCCCACGCGCATCACGCCCGCCACGCGCCCGTCCATCACCGCGCTGTGGTCCAGCGCCACCGGCTGCCCGGAGGAGGCGTCCTGCCGGAACCTCACGTAGGGAATGATGAACGCGAAATCATCCCGGCTCCCCCGCAGCGCCAAAACCGCGCCCAGGAAACCCAGGCTCGCGTATAGCGACACGTCGAACGCGAGCTGCAGCAGGCTCACCAGGTCCTGCGCGTCCGTCTCCGTCTCCACCCGCGGGCGGAACGCCACCTCCAGCAGTTGCGACAGCTCCACCCGCGTCAGCAGCCAGGCGCAGAACAACCCCACCCCGAGTCCGAACGTCGCCGTCGAAAACCCGCGCAGCGTGAACCCCCGCATCAGGTTCTCCATCAGAATGAAACACGCACCCACCAGCAGCCCGCCTCCCACGCCGTAATACATCGGGATTTCCAGCAACGTTCCCCGCGTGCTCAGCACAATCGCGATCCCAGCCAACACGCAAACGAGCAGATACGTCAGCCGGGCGACGTTGACCGAGGGTGGCGCGTGGAGAAGCGGCATGGCGTGTCGCATCCCACCGCGCGCCACCGCCTGCGGCAAGGAAAAATCCCATCGCCAGGGATGCGCGGAGGCGCGCACCTGGCCCGCCCGCCTGCCGATCCTGCTTGAATTCACTGTTTTAGGCACAATCATTCCGTCATGAAACGCTTGTTTGCCACCATTTTCAGTTTGTGACAGCTATCATACCAGCCCGACCGGCCACTTCGGCCTCGCCCCCGCCCCGCCGCCATGTGCGCGGTGCTCGCGCGCTTTTACGAATATTGCTGTTCTCGCTGCTTTCCACCCTGCCCATTGCCTTCGCACAAAACGGACAAAACGGGGAAGATGACGATCCATACGCCGAATGGCGTCGAGAAGCCCAGCTCGCCCTGATTCAGGTGGTCGAACCCGCGGCCGCCGAGCTGCTCCCCGAGGGCGTCCGCGCGAACGAACTCGCCCTGCGCCGCCGCGACCTCGAACAAACCCTCCTCGCGCTCGACCGCCGCGAAAAGGAAACCGCCGCAGCCCCCGCGCACCAGCGCGCCGAGGAGGAGGCACGCGAGTACCTCGCCGCATGGACCGGCTTCGAGTCCGAGCCGCCATATTCAATCCTCGAACTCGACAATCTCGAGAACGAGCGCGATGCAGTCGTCCAAAGAAAGGCCGCCATCGAGTCCAGTCTCGCCATCGCGGAGCGCTCGATGGACGCCCTGCTCGACGAGGAGACCGCCGCCGCGGAAAACCTCCGCCGCCGCAACACCGAGGCCGACCGCGGCGGCGAGGACGCCGCGTGGCGCGCCGAATCCGCCCGCATCCAGAGCCGCCAGGTCCAGGCCCGCAAGGCCGCTCTCGCCGCCCAGATCGCCAACCTGCGGACCCAGCTCGCAGCCGCCGAGACCGAACTCGCCCTGTATGACCGCCAGCGCGAGGTGATGTCCCGCAATCTGGTTTTCACCAACGAGGATCTTGAAACCGTCACCCTCGCCACCGAGCAAAGGAAGAATACCCTGCGAGAGGAACTCGCCGAGCTCGGCGAGCGCCAGCGCCGGGCCAACGAAGAGCACGACGCCGCTTACGAGGACCGCGAGCGCATGCTCGCCGAAAATCCCGACATCACCTCCGCCACTCCCGAATTCGCCCGCGCCACCGCCCGCTATTTCACCGCCATGGCCACCAATGAGGCCCTCGACATCATGATCGAGTCGGTTGAATGGCTGCTTCAGATCGAAGCCTATCATCTCGCCGCGCAGGAGGACCGCCACACCCTCTTCCACTCCGACGACCGCGCGGAACTCGCTACCGCCGCCGCCGACATCCGCGCCGCCATCAGCCGGCTCGACGCGTGGGAAACCCTCGCCCAAAACGAGATCGCCTCCGTCGCCGCCCTGCTCACCGCCGTCGAGGCCCGCGTCGCCGCCGTCGGCGAGGGCGACGTCCGCATCCCCGCGCTCAACGAGCGTCGCGCGATCCTGCTTGAACGCCAGGCCGCCGTCCACCGCGTCGGCCGTGCCGTCGCCTTCCAGCGCAACCTCCTCGCACGCTGGATTTCCGAATACGAAACGCGCGACCGCACCATCCGCGAACGTGCCGCCGACCGCTACCACGAGTTCCTCGTCGCCTACCGCCGCTTCCTGGACTTCGAAATCTTCACCTACCAGAAGGGCGAGGGCGAGGAAGGCCAGCGCTCCGTCAGCCTTCGCGACCTGCTCTACGCCCTGCTCGTCTTCCTCATCCCCTACGTCATCCTCGACCGGATCGCCCGCCGCATCCAGCGCACCTCGCTCACTCTGCGCTTCATCGGTGAGGCCCAGGCCAACACGCTGCGCAACTGGCTGATGATCGCCATTGCCCTGCTCCTCGCCCTCGTGGCCCTCAACTTCCTCGATATCCCGCTCACCGTCTTCGCCTTCCTCGGCGGTGCCCTCGCCATCGGTCTCGGCTTCGGCATGCAGACGCTCATCAAGAACTTCATCAGCGGCATCATCGTCCTCTTTGAGCGCCGCATCCGCGTCGGCGACATCCTCGATGTCGAGGGCACCCTCGGCACCGTCACCGAGATCAACACCCGCTCGTCCGTCATCCGCAGCCCCGACGGCGTGGAAATCATGGTGCCCAACTCGCTTTTCCTCGAAAACCGCGTCACCAACCTCACCCTCAGCAACCGCTGCAACCGCCGCATCATCCGTGTCGGCGTCGCCTACGGCACCCCGCCCGCCAAGGTCATCGAGGTCCTCCGGGAATGCGCCGACCGCCACGGCCTCGTCCTCAAGGATCCCGAACCCCTCGTCCTCTTCGAGGACTTCGGCGACAGCTCGCTCGTCTTCGCCATGTATTTCTGGGTCGAGTTCAACGACCGAACCAACGCCCTCCAGGTCGCCAGCGACCTGCGCATCATGATCGACAAACGCCTCCACGAACTCGGCATCGGCATCCCCTTCCCACAGCGCGACCTCCACCTCGTCGGCGGTGGTCCCGTCACCGTCCGCATCGACAACGAACCACCCGCACCCGCCACACCATGACCCTCGAAAACGCCGTCGTCATCGGCGAAGAACTCGCCCTCGCCTTCAGCGACGGGCGGGAAATCTACCTGCCGCTCCCCATGCTCCGCCGCGCCTGCCCGTGCGCCGCCTGCCAGGGCGAGCCTGACGCCCTCGGCCGCGTCGCCCGCCCGCACGTCGAACACGGCCCCGGAGCCTTCGATCTCAACCGCTTCGAATCCGTCGGCGGATACGCCCTCCGACTGTTCTGGGCCGATGGTCATTCCACCGGCATCTACAGCTACGACTACCTTTCCAAGCTCGATTCCCTTAACGGGGCTTGATCCCCCGCGGACCCGCGCCCAAGGTTTTCCCACCAAGCCAAACGCGCTGGGACACCCCACCCTCCGGCCTCATGAAAGCCCTGCTCAAAGCCGCCGACGAACCCGGCCTCCGCCTCCTCGACGTCCCCGAGCCGGAGTGCGGACCCGACGACGTCATCATCCGCATCGACCGCACCGGCATCTGCGGCACCGACCTCCACATCCACAACTGGGACGCCTGGGCGCGCCGTACCATTCCCCACCCGATGGTCGTCGGCCACGAATTCGTCGGCGAAATCGTCGCCACCGGCTCCAACGTCACCGGGTTCGCGACCGGCGAGACCGTCAGCGGCGAGGGCCACATCGTCTGCGGACGCTGCCGCAACTGCCTCGCCGGCCGCCGCCACCTCTGCGCCGACACGCTCGGCGTCGGCGTCAACCGCCCCGGTGCCTTCGCCGAATACCTCGCCCTGCCGTCCTCCAACGTCTGGAAACACCGCCCCGGCATCGATCCCGATATCGCCGCCATTTTCGACCCCCTCGGCAACGCCGTCCACACCACCCTCCGCTTCGACGTCCTCGGCGAGGACGTCCTCATCACCGGGGCCGGCCCCATCGGCCTCATGGCCGCCGCCGTCGCCCGCCACGCCGGCGCGCGCCACATCGTCATCACCGACGTCAACGAAACCCGCCTCGGCATCGCCCGCGGCCTCGGCGTCGATGTCGCCCTCAACGCCGCCACCGGCTCGATCCCGGATGAGATGGAAAAACTCGGCATCCGCGAGGGCTTCGACGTCGGCCTCGAAATGTCCGGCAACCCGTCCGCCTTCCGCGACATGATCCGTCACATGTGCCACGGCGGCCGGATCGCCATGCTCGGCATCCCCGCCAACGACATCGCCATCGACTGGAACACCGTCGTCTTCAACATGCTCACCATCCAGGGCATCTACGGACGTGAAATGTACGAAACCTGGTACAAGATGGCCGTCATGCTCGAGGGCGGGCTCGACGTCCGCCCCGTCATCACCCACCGCCTCGGGGCCGACGAATCCGATCAGGGCTTCGAGGTCATGAACCGGGGCGACTGCGGCAAGGTCATCCTCGATTGGAACGTCTTCCGCTGAAACCACCGCCAAACACCCCGCCACCACCCCGCGAATCCACCCGCCACCGCCATGTCGAAAAAACTGCTCGATCACATCTCCGACGCGCTCGAACAAACGCGCGCCGACGGCCTCTACAAAAGCGAACGCGAGATCCAGACGCCCCAGGACACCCGCATCCGCGTGCGCGACGGCGACCGCGACGTGCTCAACTTCTGCGCCAACAACTACCTCGGCCTCGCCAACCACCCCGAGCTGCTCGCCGCCGCCCGCGACGCGATCGGGCGCTGGGGATACGGCCTCGCCTCCGTCCGCTTCATCTGCGGCACCCAGCGGCTCCACCGCGACCTCGAAAAGGCCCTCTCCGCCTTCCTCCGCATGGAGGACACCATCCTCTACAGCTCCTGCTTCGACGCCAACGCCGGCCTCTTCGAAACCCTGCTCGGCCCCGAGGACGCCATCATCTCCGACGAACTCAACCACGCCAGCATCATCGACGGCGTCCGCCTCTGCAAGGCCGCCCGCCACCGCTACCGCAACAACGACATGGCCTCCCTGGAGGAACAGTTGAAGGCCGCCGCCGACGCCCGCTTCCGTCTCATCGCCACCGACGGCGTCTTCTCCATGGACGGCACCATCGCCGACCTCCGCGGCATCTGCGACCTCGCCGAAAGATACGACGCCCTCGTCATGGTGGACGACTCGCACGCCGTCGGCTTCGTCGGCCCCGACGGCCGCGGCACCCCGGAACTCTGCGGCGTCGAGGACCGCGTCGATCTCATCACCGGCACCCTCGGCAAGGCGCTCGGCGGAGCCAGCGGCGGCTACACCTCCGGCCACCGCGTCCTCATCGACTGGTTGCGCCAGCGCTCCCGCCCCTACCTCTTTTCCAACTCACTCGCCCCCGTCATCGCCGCCACCTCCCTCAAGGTGCTCGACCTCCTCGAATCCGGCGGCGACCTCCGCCAGCAGCTCCGCGAAAACACCACCTGGTTCCGCCAGGCCATGACCGAGGCCGGGTTCGACATCATCCCCGGCGAACACCCCATCGTCCCCGTCATGCTCGGAGACGCCGCGCTCGCCGCCCGCTTCGCCGCCGCCCTGCTCGACGAAGGCGTTTACGCCATCGGCTTCAGCTACCCCGTCGTCCCCATGGGCAAGGCCCGCATCCGCACCCAGCTCTCCGCCGCCCACACCCGCGAAGACCTCGAACAAGCCGTCGCCGCATTCACCAAAGTCCGCTCGAAACTCGGCTGAAGCCCCCGTAGCCGGAGCCTCCGGCTACGGACCCACATCCGCCGTGAACTTTTCTATTTCCGGGCCACCGCCCTCCGCCACCAGGGCGGAAACGGAGTCACCCCCATGAGAATCCCCGGCGCAATCTTCGTGGTCCTGGCCGCGATTTGCTGGGGACTGTCCGGTGGCGTCGGCGGCATCCTTACGGAACGGGGCTGGGATCCCGTCGTCGTCTCGTTTTACCGCGGCGCGGTCGGATTCCTGCTGGTGCTCGGCTGGCTCGCCGCGCGCCCTAAGGGAAGCGGGCTTTCCAGCGGACGCTTCTGGTTCTGGTCGGTGGTCGCAGGCGTCGGCGTGGCCGGGAATTTCGCGTTCTACTTCCTCAGCATCGCGGAGGGCAGCGTCGCCGTCGCCTCCACGTTGATGTACAGCGCGCCGGTTTTCGTTTACCTTGTCTCGTTCACCCTCAAGCTCGAACGCCCCACCGCGTTCAAATGGGCCGCCATCGCCGTCGTGCTGGCGGGCGTGGTGCTCCTCACCGGCGTTTACAAAACCGGAGCCGGCGGCGTGACCCCGCTCGCCACGGCGACCGGCCTGCTCGCCGGCCTCTCCTACGCGATCTTCATCTTCGGCTTCAAGAACGCCGCCTCGCACGGAACCCCGCAGTCCATCCTCGTCGTCTCGTTCGCCACCCTCGTCGTGATCCTCTTCAAGCTCGGCGATCCCGGCCAGACCGCCGAAGTGCTCCGCACGCCGGATTGGCCGTGGTTCGTTGCGCTCGGCGTCGTCGGTGCCGGGCTTTCCTTCATCCTCTACATCGTCGGCCTCCGGAACACCACGCCCGCCGTCGCCTCGGTGGTCGCCATGGTCGAGCCGGTCACCGCCTCCCTGTTCGGCGTTGCGGTGCTGGGCCAGGGCCTCGCCGCACCGCAAATCCTCGGCATGGGCCTGATTCTGCTCACCGTCACCGCGCTCGGCGTCCGCTCCGGCTCGCGGCACGACCCCGCGCTGCCGTTGAAGGGTCCGGCGGTTTGACATGCCGGCGGCGCGCGCACAATCTGGCGCGCCCCCATGCCCCATCTGTCAGTCAATTTCGCGGTCAGCGCCGACGGGAAAATCACCGGCGCGGCGCGCCAGCCGAGCGGATGGACGTCCAAGGCCGATTTCAACCGCCTCATCGAGCTGAGGAAATCCGCCGACGCGCTGCTCGTCGGCCGCGGCACGCTCGAATCCGACCGGATGACGATGACCGTGCCCGATGCCGAACGCCAGCCGCTGCGCTGCATCGTCTCGCGGGCCGGCAGGCTCGATCCGGAGCACCCGCTCTTCTCCCGCCCCGGTGGAGCCATTCACCTGCTGATGACCGGCGGCGGCGAGCCGGACGCGCCCGCGGGCGTCGTCGTGCATCGCGGCGGCATCGCGGAATTCCTGCGCGAACTCGAACACGCACACGCCGCCCGCCGCATCCACTGCGAGGGCGGCGGCGAGCTGGTCCGGGAACTCGCCGAACTCGACCTGATCGACGAAATCCACCTCACCTGGGCCGGCCACACCTTGTTCGGCGGGCGCGACGCTCCGACCGTCACCGGTGTGCCCGGCGATTTCCTCCCCGCCTCGCGGACGTTCGATCTCGTCCGCTTCGACCCCCGCCACGATCACGGCGAATGCTTCCTCACCTGGAAGCGCATCCGCAACTGACCATGTCCGAAAAAATCACACCGCCACCCCGCCCGTCCTCCCCGCGTCCGGTGATCTATCAGATGCTTCCGCGCCTCTTCGGCAACACCTGCGAAACCCGCGCCCCCCACGGCACCATCGAAGAGAACGGCACGGGAAAATTCGCCGACATCAACTCCACCGCGCTCACCTCGCTCGCAGACGCCGGATTCACCCACCTCTGGCTCACCGGGGTCATCGAACAGGCCTCCGGCACCGCATACCCCGGCCGCCCGGCCGACCCGCCCGACATCCTCAAGGGCCTCGCCGGCAGCCCATATGCCATCCGCGATTACTTCGACGTCTGCCCCGACTACGCCACCGACCCCGCCCGCCGCATCGACGAATTCCGCGAACTCGTCGCCCGCTGCCGCTCGCACGGCCTGCGCGTCATCATCGACTTCGTCCCCAACCACGTCGCCCGCTCATACCGCTCCGACGTCAGGCCGGAGCTCTCATTCGGCGGGGGCGACGACCGCTCCGCCTTCTTCGCCCGCGACAACCACTTCTTCTACCTCGGCGCGAACCACCCCGGCGGCGGCCCTCCCCTGCGCCTGCCGACGGCCGACATGCCCGGCTGCGACGGGTTCTTCAAGCCGGAACACGACCACGGCCGCGTCACCGGCAACAACGCCGCCACCTGGACTCCCTCGATCCACGACTGGTATGAAACCGTGAAGCTCAACTACGCGCACGACTTCACCACCGGCCGCGACACCCGCCACCTGCCCGGCCCCGGCGCGGCCCCCTCCGAAGTGCCCCGCACCTGGCGGACCATGGATGAAATCCTCGGATACTGGCAGGACTTCGGCATCGACGGCTTCCGCATCGACATGGCCCACATGGTGCCCATGGAATTCTGGGCGTGGGTCGTCCGCCGCTGCCGCGAGCGCTCCCGCGACGTCTTCTTCGTCGCCGAGGCATACGACAACGACCCGCAGAAACTCACCGACGGCCACGTCCTCGACGAATTGCTCCGCGCCGGCTTCGACGCCGTGTATGACGACCCGGTTTACGATGTCATGGAGGCCATCTACGACGAGGGCAAATGGGCGAACGACATCGACCACCTCATCTTCACCGGCCCGCGCTTCCACCGCAGCCTGCGCTACGCCGAAAACCACGACGAAGTGCGCCTCGCCAACCCCGCCACCTGGGGCGGTCTCGGCATGGAGGTCGGCCGCCCCGTTTCCGCCGTGCTCTTCGCCATGGGCCGCGGGCCGCTGATGGTCTATCACGGCCAGGAGGTCGGCGAACCGGCCGTCGGAGCCGAGGGCTTCTGCGGGGACAACGCGCGCACCAGCATCTTCGACTACACCTGCATGCCCGAATTCGTGAAATGGGTGAATGGCGGGAAATACGACGGCGGCCGCCTCTCCCCCGCGCAGCGCGAACTGCGGGCGTGGTATGCCTCGCTCATCCGCGCCACCTGCGGCCCCGCCTTCACCCGTGGCGAATTCTACGGCCTCAACCACGCCAACAAGGAGAACCCGGCGTTCGGCCGCGTCGATGGCGAATCCGTCTCCGGCCACTGGCTCTACGCCTTCCTCCGCCACGACGACGCCACCGGCGAATCCGCCCTCGTCGTCGCCAACTTCCATCCCGACCGCACCCTCGAAAACGCCACCGTCCGCATCCCGGAGCACGCCATCGAATTCACCGCCCGCGCGGACCGCGAAACCTGGCGCTTCACAGACCGCCTCGCCACCTCCTGGTCCGGCACCGCCGCCGCGTCCGACCTCCCCATAACCGGCCTCCTCCTGCCCCCCCTCTCCCCCCTCTCCGCCATCATCCTTGAAATCTCATAAAAAACCACCCCCCAAAGTGCCAGGACACCGACGGCTTGTGACGACATGTCGTTGTTGCCGCTTTTATCACTCCATTGTAAACAAAAGGCCAGACCCAAAATAGATAATACGCACGCTTGACGAGCAGGGCGGCGAGAGGCTGCGCTGGCAGGTGAAACTTTCAGAACTGACCTTCGACGAGACCAACCTGCGCGAGGTGGCAGCGGTGGAAGGCTTCGTCGGCACATGGCAGAGCCGTTTCGGTCAGATCCGTTTTCTTCCGCAGGAAGCTGAGGCATACGGGGAGGGGAGCGCGTGGAGGGCGGAATACGGTGCCGGACATCAATGCGAGCTGGTGGTGCGGGGCGATGAGCTGCATGGGAGTTGGATGGAGAACGACCGCACCGGAGCGGTTCGTTTCCGACTCACCCGCGACGGTCGTCACATCCAGGGTGCCTACGGGCGCGGAGAGAAACCGCCGCTGCTCGACTGGGCTTGCTGGGACCGAAGCTGAAGTGAGGTGGGGAGTTGGCCTGAATGCTGGGCGATTCGCACTTGTTTTTGGCACCAAGCACCCCGCTTGTCGCAATGCCACCTTGCTTTCTAACCTCTCGCCGCCGTCATCAGGGTCATCTTCAACGCTGACGACCTTGCCCCACGCCGGGGAACGTCTCAAGGACTTCGTCACAACCTACTCGGAAAGCCAGCCCAAGCTCGCTGCCTGGGCGGTGTCCCGCCCGCAATGGCATCCGCCGGAATTCCCGCAACGAAAGTCGCGAGTTTCGCATCATTCGCCACCGCCAAGGCGGGAAGGTGGAGGTCACTCACTCTTGATGGGGTCAGTTCTTCCGGTTTGACCAGCACCCACACACTCCGGACTCCGAACTCTGGTTTCTCAAACACATGCGCGCTTGCACACCACCCGCTCCCGCGCTCCACTTCCCTCATGGCAAGCGATTCCATCACCAGCAGGCAGCGCGAACTTCTCGATGAACTCTCCCTGTTCCAGGATTGGACCGAGCGTTACGAATACGTCATCGGCCTCGGCAAACAACTCCCGCCCATGCCCGATGAAAGCAAGGTGCCCGAAAAACTCATCAAGGGCTGCCAGTCCCAGGTCTGGCTCGACTGCCGCGGCGATGCCGCCCGTGTCGAGTTCCACGCCGATTCCGACTCGCTCATCACCAAGGGCATGATTGCCCTCTTTGTGCGCGTGCTCGACGGCGAAACCGCGGACGCCATCCTCAAGGCCGACATGGATTTCGTTGAGCAAACCGGTCTCAAGGAACACCTCGCCCCCACCCGCGCCAACGCCCTCGGCCTCATGGCCGCCCAGATGAAGCAATGCGCCCTCCGCCTCGCCACGGTCGATACCGCCGGCACCTCCACCGACAAACCCTGAACCGTTACTCCAAACTTCGGCATCATATCTTACCCCGCCGCTACGCAAATAAATTTCCAGGAAATTCATTATTGCGTGATATGTATTGATTTTACGTGGGGATCCGGGAAACGGACAGGCCGGAACCCGCTGCGTCCGCGAGCGACTTCGGGGTTGTCCGTGGGGGTGGATTCGGGCACAAGCGGCGTGCATGAAAATCCTTGTTGTCGGAAAAGGCGGACGCGAGCACGCGTTGGTCCGCGCCCTGGCCGAATCACCCAGCCGCCCGCATTTGTTCTGTTTCCCCGGCAGCGATGCCATCTTCGAAACCGCCTCCCCCACCACCGCCAATGACCTGCACACGCTCGTCGATTGGATGTGCGAGCAGGGGATTGACCTCTGCGTCGCGGGCGAGGAGAGCTATCTGGTGAAGGACGAGGGGCTGGCGAACCTCTGCGCCCGCCATGGCATCCCGTGCTGGGGACCGCCGCGCGAATCGGCCATGCTCGAGGCCAGCAAGGAATTCGCCAAGGACTTCCTCGTCCGCCACGGCATCCCCACCGCAACCGCCAAGGCCGCGGCCAGCCGGGACGAGGCCGTCGCAGCCATCGGCGGCACCTACCCGGTGGTGCTGAAATTCGACGGACTGGCCGCGGGAAAAGGCGTTGCCGTATGCCCGGACGAGGCATCCGCCATTCGGTTCCTCGACGAGGTCTTCATCAAATCCCGCTTCGGCCCCGGCCGGCTCCTGGTGGAATCGTTCCTCACCGGACCCGAGGTCTCGATTTTCGCCGCCATCGTGGATCGCGAATACCTCGTCTTCACACCGGCGCGGGACTACAAGCGCGCGCTCGATGGCGATGCCGGACCGAACACCGGCGGCATGGGCGCGGTCGCCAGCCGCCGACTGGTCCCACGAGAGACGCTCGCGCGCATCGAACGCGAAATCGTACGCCCCACGGTGGACGGCCTTGCCGCCGACGGCATGCCCTACCGGGGTTTCCTCTACTTCGGCCTCATGCTCACTCCGACCGGCCCGCAGGTCATCGAATACAACTGCCGCTTCGGCGACCCCGAATGCCAGGCGGTGATGCCGCTGGTTCGCGGCGACCTCGCCGCCTTCTGCCACGCGGGCGCACAAGGCCGGCTCGATCCTTCCCGCCTCTCGTTCGACGAAGGGTGGAGCGTGTGCGTCGTCCTCGCCTCGGCGGGCTACCCGGAAAGCTCGCGCTCCGGCGACGTCATCACCGGACTCGACGCGCCGGGCGACCACCGCATCTACCACGCCGGCACGCGCCGGAATGCCACGGGTGCATGGGAAACCGCGGGGGGCCGCGTGCTCGCCGCCGTCGCCGGCGGTCACGACCGCAAATCCGCCGTCACCGCCGCCCACAACGCGGCCGACCGGATCCGGTTCGACGGCATGCAACGCCGCCGGGACATTGGCATACTGCGGTTTGAGGATTGAAACCCGCAATCCACGGCAGGCACCCGCGCGCGTCCCCTCAACGTCTCCGGCTCGCTCCTGCGGAGACCGCCGCCCGGTAGCGGACCACCGCGTCCGCGATGGAGGTGGCCAGCACCCTCTGGTATGCCCGGCTGTGAATCAGCCTCGCCTCCTGCGGATGACTCATGAAGCCGCCCTCGAAGAGCACCGCCGGGTGCCGCACGCCCGAAAGCACGCTGAACCTCGCACGCTTGATGCCGCGGTCGAACGTGTCGATCTCGGCGGCCCTCAACCGTGTCATCACCGACCCCTGAAGCGCCGTGGCAAGCGCGATATTCGCGGAATCCTGCTGGTTGCCGGGGCGGGCGCGCTGGTCGCCGGCCCGCACGCCCCGTCCGTAGTGGGCCACTCCGGGCGGCGAGAGCGTGAACGTCTCGATGCCGCGCGCGTGGCTGCCCCCGGAGTTGAAATGAATGCTGATGAACACGGCGTTTTCACGCACGTTGTTGGCAAAGTCCACACGTTCCTGGAGCGAGAGATAGCGGTCCGAGCTGCGCGTCATCACCACGCGGAATCCCCTCGCCTCAAGCTCGCGCTTCGCCAGGCCTGCCAGCTTGAGATTGTAATATGCCTCGGTTCCCAGCCGGTTGCGCGCACCCGGATCCCTGCCGCCGTGTCCGGGGTCGAGGATCACTGTCTTGAACGCCCCGGCATTCGCGATGAAACTCGGGCGCAACACCGGATCGATCAGCTTCGCCAGATCCATCCGCGACACCCACACCTTGCCGTTCCGATCAATGATCGGATGGCTGAGGACGAATTTCAGATTGTTCATCAGGCACGTGTGCCCGCCGGTCTCCAGCCGGATTTCCACGCGCGGCCGCTCCGGATTCTCCAGCACCAGCATCCGGCCCGAGCGGCTCTCGTTCCGGAAGTTGTAAAACCGCTTGATGCTGTCGGCGGAAACATATTCCCGCCCGTCGATTTTCGTCGTCTCCCATCCCCAGCCCCCCGGCCCCGCATCCGCGGAAAGCGGAGCCAGCAGACACAACACCACCACCGCCAGCCATGCGCGCCGCGAAAGCGCGGATGCCATCCGGTGGAACGAAAACGTGGATTTTTCCATGGGTTTGATGCTCGTTGACGCCTGAAGCGTGGCATCATTACCAGTTTCCGGGGCCGGATGGCAACTCCGGATTTCAAGGAAACCCGGCCACGGAAAACACCGGACAACCGGACGGGTGGATGGCACGCCTCCGTGGCTGACGGAGACGGGAGCAACGGCCCTCTCGTTCGCTTGTGCGATGCGGCCGCCTGAATTCCCGCTCACTCTCCGGCATCCAGCGCATCGAGCGCAGCGGGAATGGCCTTGAGCACCTCAAGGCTTTCCGAAATGATGCGTCCCCGGCGATCCGGGCCGACGTTCAACAGAAAGTTCGCATTGCGTGACCGCGCGGTGCGGATGTGGCGTGCGACCGCCTCCGCGGTGACGACCGGCCGCGCCCCCTCCTGCCAGACCCAACCGCGCTCGATTTTCCAGCAGGTCTCGCCCGCATGCGTGTTGCCCTCGGGAAAATGCCGGGTCTCGGTGACGGCGACATCGAGATACGGGCGGCCTTTCTTCCCCCAGTCCCACCAATTCCCGCTCGCGATGATGTGCGGCCCGAGGCTGCGGGTCCACGCGATCGCCTCCTCTCTGGGCATGATCATCTCGTCGAGGGCGTCGTTCCAGATGTAGAACGCTTCCGGAAATTTCCCGACCAGCTCGGCGATTTGTTTCTTCTGGAATTCGATCTGCTCCTCCAGCGTGTGTCTCGCCGGATCGCACTCGGGCGGCAGCACCTTGAACCGATCCTCGAAGCCGGGACTGCGCCAACAGTAATAAAGGCCCGCCTTCAGCCCCCGGCTGGTGAAGGATTCGACGAATTTCGCGACAATGTCCTCTCTTACCGGACTCTTCGGGTGCATCACGTCGTATTCCGTGAGGTCGCTGTCCCACAGGCAGAACCCGGCGACATGCTTGGTCGTGAGCACGCCATACGTCATCCCGGCGGCCTTCGCGGCTTCCGCCCAGGCATCGGTATCGACCGGGCCGCCGGGGTCGAACGTGGACGGGCAGGGATACCCCTCGACCCACTGGGCATCATGGTAGGTGGCCATGTTGTAGTGGATGAACATGCCGAAACCCAGATCGCGGAATTGCGCTTGCAGCTCCTCCACCGAAGGTCCGGACTCATCCGCCATGCCGCCGGATGACACGAGAAGCATCGCGACCAAAGGCAGTGAAAACAGGTTTCGATTCATTTTGACGAAACGTCATACGAAGGTGCCGTCCCACGTTTATCACCCGGGCGACACGCCACACCGCGCCCGCGCGCCGCGGCCCGCCATGGCGGGCTGCCATGGCGAGCTTGTGCCGGACCGTCGGGAATGCCAGCATCCGGCGCATGGAACCCGCCACCATCGCCCGCCTGAAAACCGCCACCGGCGAGGAAGCCGCCGAGTTCGCGGTCGCCGCGCAATTCGAGGCGTCCTCCGTCCGCCATACCAAGGCCGGCAAACCGTATCTCGAACTCACCTTCGCCGACGCCACCGACCGGTTCACCATCAAACTGTGGTCGGACTCCCGGCTCTACGCCGATGCCGAGGCCCTCGCCCCGGGCGCGTTCCTCCTTCTCGAAGGCCGCTGGACGCACGGCGAATACGGCATCGACGTGAAACAGCTCCGCTGGCACGCGCTCGACGACGACGCCATCGCGGATTTCCTCCAGGGCGACCCCGACACCCGCGCCCGCCAGGCTCGCGACATCGCCGACATCCGGGCATTCTGCGACTCCGTCACCGACCCCCGCCTCCGCGCGCTCTGCTTCCATTTCCTCGAAACCATGGGCGATCACTTCGCGCGCACCGCTGCCGCGAAGAAAAACCACCACGCCCGCCGCGGCGGCCTCGTCGAGCACGTCGCCCAGATGATGCGCGCCGCCGACGCCCTCTGCCCCGTCTATCCCGAACTCAACCGCGACCTCCTCGTCACCGCCATACTCTTCCACGACGTCGGCAAGCTCTGGGAGAATTCCTATCCGCCCGAGGGGTTCGCCCAGCAGCAATCGATCTATGGCGAAATGCTAGGCCACATCCCGCTCGGCATCGAACTCGCGAACAAACTCTGGCAGGACGTGCAGGCCGGGCAGAACACCGACAACTGGGACAAGCTCAAGCCGCCCACCCAAATCGTCAAGCTCCACCTGCTCCACCTCATCGCCAGCCACCACGGCCAGCACGAATTCGGCTCGCCCACCCTCCCGCGCACGCCCGAGGCCTTCGCCCTGCATTACATCGACAATCTCGACGCAAAGCTCGAAATGGTCCGCGGTGCATACCTCACCGCCCGCGAAACCGCCCCCGGTATCCAAGAACGCGTCTTCCCCCTGCCCGCCCCGCTCGTCCGCCCGCTCCCCGCATTCCAGCCCCAGTCCGTCGGGCCGGAAAACGATTATCCCCCCGACAACACCGCGCCGGCGGACAACGGATAACCATGAGAAACCATACCTGCCAAGCGCGCGTTTTATGTTGTATTACCTTGGTTTCCAATTGCTCCAACCCATTCCCACCCCACGCACCCGGAGCAAGGGCACCACACGCGCCCCCGCGTGTCCTTCGAGCGCCCTCGCGCGAAGGTCGGCATTCCGGCCGAGTGACGTCCCCCTTCGCACCGCCGCCCACCGCCTCGCCGTATCCGCTCCACCGGTAATCCGCCGGATCCTCCACCATCCCCTCGCGCACCGGATTGAGGTCGATATACGCAGCCATCGTCCGCGCCGCCAGCCCGTCCTCCACCACCACGCTTTTGAACCGTCGCTCCCACAGCGTCCCGCTTCGCTTGTGCTTCCCGTTATGCCACTGCGTGAACCGTTGCATCACCCCTTTCATGAACTCGCTCAGATCGTGCATCCGGTAGCTGTAACGGGCGTGGATTTTCTCCACGAACCCCGCGTTCACCAATCCGGAAAAGGCCTGGCCTTTTTTACATGGCCTTTTTTACATATGCGGGCGAGACGGGATACGTCCTCAAGTCGGCCGGCATCGACCAAATCAGCGAGGCCATCCGCCAGGTGATGGACGGCGGCGCGCCCATGACCCCCGGGGTGGCCCGCAAGGTGCTCGACGCCTTCGCC
>SLAV01000234.1 GCA_007126655.1 Haloferula sp.
AGCCTACCTCCAACGTAGGCGCGGTTGTGAAACCGCGACCCACCGGGCCATTCGGCACCCACTCCCCCTCATTCTCACGAATGAGCCTACCTCCAACGTAGGCGCGGTTGTGAAACCGCGATCCACCAGGCCATTCGGCGTCCACTCCCCCTCATTCTCACGAATGAGCCTACGTCCAACGTAGGCGCGGTCGTGAAACCGCGATCCACCGGGCCGGTCGGCTTGCCCCCCGCGTAGCCACCACCAAATGATTCCATTTTGCTTATTGCAGGGATCCAATTTCACTCTAATTTGGATTCCATGAAGACCACCATCGATATTCCCGAAGATGCCTTGGCGGATGCCATGCGCTACACCGGGGCCAAAACCAAACGTGAAGCCGTCGTCAAGGCCCTCGCGGAATTCAACCGCCTCCAACGCGTCAACCAAATCATCGCCACCTTCGGAACCTGGGACATCGCGACCAACGACGAAATCGAAGCGGGCGACATGCAGGAGATCGAATCGCGCGGACACAAAACCGGCAATTGGACGACTGAGGAATGATGGAAGACCTCGTCTTGATCGACAGCTCCGCATGGATCTCCGCAACCCGCCATGGCGGTGATCCCGAAGTCGCCGCGGAAATCGGAAGCCTCCTGCAAACCGGACGAGCGGCCATGACGGCACCCGTATGGGTCGAACTCTACCAAGGCATCCGGAGCAAACGCGAGGAAGCGCGTCTCGCCGAATCGAGGCGGGCATGCATCTGGCTCGACTTCGACGAAACCTGCTGGACCGAAGCCGCCACCTGCGCCCGGGCATGCCTCCGCGTCGGCATCAACGTCCCGTTCGGCGACATCCTCATCCACGCCTGCGCCACCCGCCACCAGGTGGAACTCCTCGAATGCGACGGCCATTTCACCATGATCCGGAATGCGCTCTGAAGCGAAGCGATGCTCGTGCCGGTCGTCCTGAATATCGTGATTGCGGCCCTTGTCCCCCGCAGCAGCGACATTCATCGAGTCCGGGGGGAACGATGTCCCCATCGATGCCCATGCCTGGCTTGGAGCCGCCCGAATCCGCATCGAATCAACCAAATCACCATCCGAGCCGCGGATTGCACCCGCCAGAAAAGGCTGCAAAAACGGCTTGACGCATACTCGCAGGGAGTGGACCAATCCGCCCACAGCACGGGTGGGTATCACTATGGCCCTGCGTGGCTTAGGGTTTGATACGGAAAGAAAGTCAAAATCTGCATAAGAACCAATAAAATCCGCGCAGCAAAAAGCCTTAATTCATTTTAATGTGTTTGTGAATTTGCCTCGGCAAAACCAAATCATCCATTTAATTCATGAAGCTCCGAAATACACTTATATTTCGGCCGCACCAAGGGCGTCGGCGCGCCCGCCTAAATCGCACCCCGCACCCCGTCGGCCTCGCCGCCGCCTGCCTCGCATGCGCCATCGCGCAGCCCGGAATGGCCGATCCAACGCCTCCCAATCCATTCTTCGGCGCGTCACAGAAAATTACGGACAACGACGACCTCTTTCTCGCGGGCACATCGCAGTGGGCGGTCAATAATACCGGCGCGGTGACATTCAACGGCCTCACGTTCCTCGATGGCAATGCTGATGGAAGCGGAGGTGGCGCAGGTGGATTCTTCAACTGGAAGAATGGAAGTCTCACTTACTTGGCCTATGACCAAGAGGGCGGCAAGCCAGTTACTCCACAACAGCATCTAGGTAATAAGGATACAGAAGATAATCTTCTTCCTCCTGGACCTGTAGGATTCGATGCGAATTACGCCTCATTATTGACTAATGGCTCCACAGCAGGACAACAAGGAACAATCACTCTTCATCAACTGGAAGCAAACCGGGCATACGTCCTGCAAGCTTGGTCACACCAAAGCATAGACCAAGGAGGCAGTTCACTACGTGATGACAGTACTCGCTGGTACACCTCCTCCGACGCCGCGTCCACGGCCAATGAAACCACTGCCAGAGACGCGGGACTGCACACCGCATTGAAGGGTAACGTAAGCAACACAGATACCGGCCTGGGACAACATGGCTTGATTTCGTTTTCCACAACCACCGGCCAAAACACCTTCGACTTTCGGGTGGGCTGTAGCAACAACATCCGCATCAACGCAGTCCAAGTCCGCGACGTCACCGGTTACTGGCTTGGCAGCGCAGGACAGAGCCCCGACGAAAATGGAGAGCCTCAGCCAGAACCCGACGGCAATCGATGGGCGGACGACGCACCAACCTTCATGGGCGGAATGAATTTCGACAATCCCGCCATCACGGCAGTTGATTTCGTCGCCTTCACCGACCTCCGGCTGTTCGATGGAACGGAAGAATTTGTTGACACAACACGAACGATCAACCTGAACCGCGACATCCTGATCCAGGGAGCGGGAGTCGAGATCGGCACCGTCCGCTTCGAAAACCAAACCGAGACGTTCACCTTCTCCAACGAATCCGGCAACACCGGCATCACCGGCACCACCAATCTTCTCCAAACCGGCACGGGAACGGTGGTGCTCAATGGTACCAACACCTACTCCGGCACTACGACCGTCAACGCCGGAACCATGCAGATCAACGGCACCTCGGGAATGGGAGCCATTACCATCGGTGCGGATGCCCGCCTCGAAGGGATCGGCACCCTGTTGGGACACACCACCATCCACGGCACCCACGCACCCGGTCAAAGCCCGGGCCTTCAGACATTTAAGGCTGGCGTGGATTACAAAAGCACCAGCGTCTTCGACTGGGAATTGATCGACAACACCACCGGAGGGCGCGGCACCCATTGGGACGCCGTGGACATCACCGGCGGCACCATGACGGTCGATCCCGATGCGACGTTCAAACTGGTCCTTGGCGACGAGGTCGATTTCCAACTCGCATTCTGGAAGCAGGATCGCGCATGGGACGTGTTCGTGGCATTTGACCCGGGTTCCATTGCGAGCGTCTTCGCCCATTTCGAAATCACCGGCGGTGAGAATTACTCTCCGGCCCTGGGATCCTTCTCCATGGATTCCAGCGGCACCTTGCACTGGACCTACATCCCCGAGCCCTCCACCGCCCTCGCCGGGCTCCTGCTCGTCGCCGGCATTCTCCGCCGCCGCCGGTCGTAATCCCGTCGAAATTGACCGGTCGGAAGGCATTCCGGTTCAGAGTTCGGCCCGATGCTGCGGTCGCTCTCCGGACCCACCGCGCCAGCCGGATTGCGCTGCTAATAAACCGGCGCGTGTGCATCCCCGTGCCCACCGCCGCCGGACTGCTGGATCTTCTCCTTCGTCCAGTTGAAGCCATCCCGCACATCCCGGCCCAATCCGATCGTGGTGTTGCAGGAAGCCAGTCCCATCAACACGATCACAAGGGCGCAAGCGTTTTTCATGGTTGAAAAATCCGACGTATGAACCGCTTTCGCAACCCTGAAATTCAGGAATTGCGAAATATCCGGGTAAAAAATGGACCGCTGTGCCGTTGCCGGCGCTGTGAGCCACGTTCCGTGAACTCAACAGGTGGGACCGTCCCGGGTGGTTGGATCGTCCAGTGAAGGCATGATCCGCGCATCCGGGTGGATGGTCCCGTAACGAATCTATCGGTCCGGGCCAGCGACCGGTTCATCGCACACAGCAGTCTGGGGAAGAGCATACCCGGACAGCGGGCCGCGGGCAATCGAATTCGTCGTCATTTTACCCATTGGCCCGAGCATGCGTCCGTAACTGATCCGCGGACGGCAGCACGGGCGTCCCGCCCGCAGCGGCGGATGAGAAGACGAATGACGGAGGCCGGAGGTCGGAGGCCGGAGGCCGCTGCGCGGTGTGCCTTGTGCTTTGTGCTTTGTGCTTTGTGCTTTGTGGATGCCAAGGCGATGGAGATGCATCAACCCCAACGGGGTGCATTAAGGTAGTGAAGGGCAACGCCCTGGACGGAGGTCGGAGGCCGGAGGGCGGAGCAACCAACAACCAACAACCAACAACCACACCCCTGCCCGGGCTTGCGCTGCGGCGAAAACCCGCCACATTCCGCCCATGCGGAATTTTCAAACACTCGTTGCAGGCGCGGCCGTCGCGGCGGCATGCGGCTGGACCGGCTGTGCGCCGGTCGGGCCGGACCATGAAACTCCCGCGATGGAGCTGCCTGCGAGTTTTTCCGAGGGCGGCGTCACCTGGAAGCGCGAGTCGCCCGAGACCCAGCCGCGCCCGCAGCCGTGGTGGAGGCTTTACAACGATTCCACGCTCACCGGCCTCGTCGAGCGCGCGCTCGGGCACAATCAGGAAATCACCGCCGCCGCCGCCCGCCTCGACGAAGCCCGCGCCCTGAGCGAATCCGCGCGCTCGCGCTACTTCCCCGGCATCGACCTCGGAACCAATGCCGACCGCACGAAATTCCGCTCGCGTGGGGACGACTTTGACAACAACCGCGGCGGAGGCGTCGAGAACAGGTTCCGCATCCCGCTCGACCTCTCCTACGAACTCGACGCCTGGGGCAAGGTCCGCCGCCAGGTCGAGGGCGCGCGCGCCCGCGAGGCGGCAGCCGCCGAGCAGCTCAATGCGCTGCGCCTCACCATCGCCGCGGAAACCGCCCGCACCTACTGGGCCCTGCGCGCCGTCGATGCCGACCGCGCGCTGCTCGACCGCACCGTCGCCCTGCGCGAGGAGGCGCTCGGCCTGTTGCGCCGCCAGGAGGAGGCCGGCAGCATCAGCGGGCTCGATCTCTCGCGCGCCGAGACCGAAGTGGCGACCGCCCGCGCCGAGCGCGTCACCCTCGACCGCGACCGCGCCGAACTCGTCAACGCCCTCGCCGCCCTCACCGGTTCCGCCGCCAGCGGCTCGCGCGTCGGCGAAAACCCGGACCTCCCCCCCCCCCCCCCCCCACCCCCCCCCCCCCCCC
>SLAV01000321.1 GCA_007126655.1 Haloferula sp.
CGGTGGTGCGGGAAAGGTCGGTGTGTGAGACGACGTCGAAGCCGAAGCCGTCTTCCAGCAGTGGATTGAGGCGGCTGTTGGATTTGAAGACGGTCCAGTTCGGGCGGAGTTTTTTCGGGCAAAGGACGAGGACGCGTTCGTTGCGGAGTTCGAAGTATTTGATGACGGCGAGTGCCTCGAAGGTTTTGCCGAGGCCGACGCTGTCGGCGAGGATGCAACCGTTGAATTCGAGGAGCTTGTTGATCGCGCCCTTGGCTCCATCGCGCTGGAAGGAGTAGAGCATTTTCCAGATTTGGGATTCGAGCAGGGTGGTGCGTTTGAGCGAGTCATCGACCTGATCGGTGCCATCGAGTTCGTCGCGGAAGAGGTGGAAGAGGGTGAGGAAGTAGATGAACTGTGGGGAATTGGGGGAGGCGAGGCGCCGGAGGCAGGTGAGGACTTCCTCTTTGACGTCTTTGGTGAGTGATTCGTCGTCCCAGACTTCGGTGAACCATTTTTTAATGTCTTTGCGGTCGCGGTCGGAATCGACGACGAGATTGAGTTCGATGTTGCTGTTGTTTCCAAGGCCGAGGCCGGGGACGGTGAAGTTGGAGCTGCCGAGGATGGCGCTGGATGCGTTGCCGTTTTCGATGTGGTAGGCCTTGCCGTGGAGGAAATTGGATTGGCGGATTGAGCGGATTTCGACCATTCGTTCGATCCACTCGGCGCAGGCTTTGGCTGCGGGGCGCTGGGTGAGGGCATGGGCGATGGTGATGCCTTGGTCGGTGAGTTTGAAGTTGGCTTTCGATTTGTCGTCCCGGTCGATTTCGGTTATGAACGAGGGTTCGCCGAAGAGGAAGCGGAGCTTTGCGGCGGATTCCAACTGCGCGGCCAAAGCCTCGTAGGCGTGGACCGTGAAATAGGCGGAGACGAAGGAAAGCTCGCTGCCGGGCTGGATTTCAGCCTTCAGGAAGTCCCCGACGGTGCCCCGCTTGCGGCGGTTGTCACGGAGTGAGGAATGAATGGTGGCAGGTGGTGTTTGATCCATTGGAGGGAGGAGAAGCGAACCCGAATGTGGCTACACCACATTGAAACAGCGCCAGCGGCGGATGGGAAGGTGAAAGCCTCCGGGCCTCCCGGTGATGCCGGTCTTTCAGGTGGCGAGAACGAAGAGGCCGGTGATGGCGGCGCTGGTGAGGTTGGCGAGGGTGGCGGCGATGACGGCCCTGATGCCGAGGCGGGCGATTTCCCGGCGGCGGGTGGGGGCCATGCCGCCGAGTCCTCCGAGCAGGATGGCGATGGAGGAGAGGTTGGCGAAACCACAGAGGGCGACGGTGGCGACGGCGCGGGCCTTTTCGCTCATGCCGTCCTGGATCCTGGCGAGTTCGAGGTAGGCGACGAATTCGTTGAGGATGATCTTCTGGCCGATGAGGGAGCCTCCGGCCTGGATCTCGGATGCGGGCATGCCGGCGAGCCAGGCGACGGGCGCGAAAAGGTAGCCGAGGATCCATTGCAGGCTGAGGTTTTCGACGTCGAACCAATTGCCAACGCCGCCGAGCATGAGGTTGAGCAGGGCGATGAGGCCGATGAAGGCGAGGAGCATGGCGCCGACGTTGAGGGCGAGCTTGAGGCCTGTGGAGGCGCCGACGGCGGCGGCGTCGAGGACGTTGACGGGGGCTTCCTCGCCGGTGGTGAAGGGAAGCACGGCTTCGTCGGGGCTTTCGGTCTCGGGTTTCATCAGCTTGGCGAAGAGCAGGCCGCCGGGGGCGGCCATGAAGGCGGCGGCGAGCAGGTATTTCATTTCCACGTCCATGGCGGCGTATCCGGCGAGGACCGATCCCGCGACGCTGGCGAGGCCGCCTACCATCACGGCGAACAGCTCGGAGGACGTCATTTTCGGGATGTAGGGTTTGACGACGAGGGGGGCTTCGGTCTGGCCGACGAAGATGTTGGCTGAGGCGGAGAGGGACTCGGCGCGGCTGGTTTTAAGGACGAAACGGAGCGCGCCGCCGATGAGGCGGATGACCCACTGCATCACCCCGATGTGATAGAGCACGGCGATGAGGGAGGAGAAGAAGATGATCATCGGCAGGACGCGCAGGGCGAAGACGAAACCGATTTTCACGGGCGGATCGGTGGGGACCGGGACGTCCGAATCCTCCGGGTGTTCCATGAGGGCGCTTCCCGCGGCGAGATCGCCGAAGAGGAAGTCGATGCCGGCGCGGCCGGCGTCGATGGCGTCGGAGACGCGGCTGCTGAGCCAGTCGAGCGCGTTCTGCCCGGCGGGGATGTAAAAGACGAGGATGCCGATGCCGAGCTGGATCGCGAAGGCCCCGCCGACGGTGCGCCAGCGGATGGCGCGCCGGTTTTCGGAGAGGGCGATGGCGATGGCGATGAAGCAGGCGATTCCGAGCAGGCCGATCATTCGGAACGTCTAAGCATTCCGCGTTCCATGGGGAAGCGGGAAAACCGGCAGGGTCGGATGCAGGGGGCTGTCGTGCTCAGAGATCGAGGTCCGGGTTTTCCGGGCCGAAGTGCTTGAGCATGACGAGCGGGTCGTTGGCGGACGGGTTGGTGATTTCCACACCTGCTTTGGCGGCCTCCTCGCTGATGAAGAATTCGTCATGGGTGAGCTGGCCGTAGCGGATGATGGCGGGGGTGTCGATGTCCCAGCTGCCCATTTTCCCGTGGCCCTGCATGAGGATCATGCCGTAGGCGGCGGCGTCGCGGATGGTGACGGTGCGGCCGGGGAGGACGGTGAGTTCCTTGGCGCTGTATGCGGGCGAGCGGTAGCAGATCCAGTTCTCGTGGTAGCCTTCGGCGTGCATTTCGGCCTCGGGGCGGACGGGGCGGGGCCGCATGAAGTGGTTTTCGCGGAAGAGGGGATCGACGTTGAGTTCCCAGTCGATGACCTCCATGAGCCAGTCGAAGTCGCCCATGCGGTCGGGCGGGGTGTTTTTCCAGAGCAGTTCCTCGGGCACGCAGGTGTCGCCGGCGAGGGACTGGTACATGGCAAAGTTGTCGGAGGCGGTCTGCGGTTCGTAGGTGCAGAGGCTGCCGGGGGCGTGGAGGATGCCGGGCGGGACGTCCCATCCGGTGCCGGGTTCGAGGCGGTATGCCTGGGAGAGGTTGGTGATCTTGTTGTCGCCCTTGGTGAAGTTTTTCAGGCATTCGAGAACCTGGTCTTTGGTGGTGCCGGGTGCGAAGCCGAAGAAGGTGAACGGGAAATCCGCGCCGTAGTTGTTGAGCTGGGGCGGGAAGTAGTATGCCTCGGGCTTGCCGCGCTGGCCGGTGAGCATGGCGTGCTCGTCGCGGTGGTGGATGTGGTGGGGGAGCGCGCCCTTGTTGTCGAAGAATTTCGAATAGACGGGCCAGGCCTGGTATCCGTCCCACAGGCGGGAGCCGATGAGGGCTCCCTTGAGTTCAGCGACGGCGTCGCGGAGCAGGACCTGGGCGGGTTCGGAGCCGGAGCCGTCGTCGAAGACGACCTGGCTGAGGCCCTCGTGGGTGCCGGTGAGCGGGCCGTTGTCGGCGGGGGTGGTGGAGGAGAACCAGCGTTCGTCGATGCCTCCGCGCGCGCCGCCGAGGTGGTAGTAGTCGTCGGGGTGGAGCTTGATGCGGCGGCCGGGGACGCAGAACGAGCGGGGGACCCAGTTCGGCGCGAGGCGGAGGATGCCTGCGCCCTGGTCCATGGCTTTGTCGATGATTTCGCGGGTGGTCATGCGGGTGGTGGGTTTGTCGGGTTTTTTCTCGGGGTGGGTCGGTGAAATGTGGGGACAGGCTGGAATCCGGGATTGGCGAGGGCAAGCGGATTTCCCGGTGGCGCGCGTCATGCGCCGAGGTGGCGCGCGGCGAGTTGTTTGGCGGTGGCCACGGTGTTGCGGTGGATTTTCGCGGTGAAGCCGGGGTGGCGGTTGTATCCGCCGCCGTAGAGGATGGCGACGGGGATGCGGTTGCGGATGAGCGCGCCGAGCAGCACCTCGTCGCGGCGCCGGAGGTCGCGCAGGGAGAGGTGCATCTGGCCGAAGCGGTCGTTGCGGTGGTTGTCGGCCCCGGAGATCCAGACGACGAGGTCGGGGACGAAGGATTCGAGCGCGTTGGCGAGGGTGTCGAAGAGCTGCCGGAGATACATGGGGCCCTCGACGTAGCGCACGGTTTCGACATCCATGGAGCCGGGGGTTTTGCGGGTGGGGTAGTTGCGCCCGACGTGGATCGAGTAGGTGAAAACGCGCGGGTCGCCGGCGAGGATGGCGGCGGTGCCGTTGCCCTGGTGGGCGTCGGTATCGACGACCATCACGCGGATGCCCGGGCGGGCTTCCTGGAGGTCGCGGATGGCGACGGCGACGTCGTTGAACACGCAATACCCCTCGCCGTGACCGGGGAAGGCGTGGTGGGTGCCGCCGGCGAGGCAGACGCCAATGCCCTCGGCGAGTGCGGCGTGACAGGCGCGGCGGGTGGCCTCGACCTCGGTGGCGCTGCGGGCGTAAAGCCGGGGCCCGGCGGGCAGGCCGAGCTGCATGAGTTCCTTGCGATCGAGCGCACCGGACCGGATTTTGCCGATGTAGCCGGGGTCGTGCACGCGTTTGAGGCGGTGGGGGTCGGCGGCGCGCACCTCGACGATTTCCTCCGGGCGGAGGATGCCGTTGGCGAGCAGCATTTCCCTCGCGACGCGGAATTTGTCCATGGGGAAGGGGTGCCCGGGAGGGAGTTCCAGTTCAAGATCCTGGGAGTAGAAGCAGCGCATCGTGTGGTGGCTGCACTGAATCCCGGATTTCCGGCGAATCCAAACGGAAAGTGACGGGTCTCGGGATTGTGGCGGTGGTGGAAAAACGCACTTTGGGCGGAGGTCGTGGAAAATCCGAAATCGTGCCGCACTCCCTGCTTTACAAGCGGATGGCGACC
>SLAV01000372.1 GCA_007126655.1 Haloferula sp.
CGGTGGATGGTTGCCGCGCGGGAAAGAGCCAGAACCATTCGAAGGTGGTGGAGGCGTTGCGGAATTTGCGGGCGAGGGCACCCGGGATGTGGACGCCGGGCAGGCCGGCTTCGCGGTCTTGTTGCCAGAGAGCACGCGACTCTTCGATTCGGGCGGCGATTTCGTCTCGGAGGGTTTTGGGAAGGACGGTGCAGCGGTCCCTGTCGCCCTTGCCGCCGCGGACGGTGACGGTGCTTCTCTCCAGGTCGATGTCCTTGATGCGGAGGCGGACGAGTTCGGAGAGGCGGAGACCGGCACCGTATTGGAGGCGGGCGGCGAGGCCGTGTCCGGCGTGGGTTTTCCCTTGGGCCTGGCCCCGGCCGGGTTCGTCGAGTTTGTCGAAGAGGCGGTGCGCTTCGTCATTTGAGAGGACGACGGGGACGCGGGCCGCGGTTTTCCTGAGTTTGACGCCGAAGACGGGTTCCTCGACATGGAGGACGTGTTTGAAGAAGAAGGCGAGGGCGTTGAGGGCCTGCTTTTGTGTGGAGTAGGCGCAGTCGTCGTCGCGGACGACGGAGGTGAGGAAACGGGTGGCGGTTTCGATTTGCATCACCGCCTTGGCGTCTCCGGCGAAAGCGGCATAGCGGGCGGCCCAGGCGCTGTAGCAAAGTTTGGTGCGATGAGCGAGGCCACGGCGGGCGCAGGCGGATTTGACGGCGGCGCGGACTCGTTCGGGCAGGCTGCGGTGGTCGGCACCGGCCTCGTTGCAGGCATTGAGCCAGGCGAGATACCATTTGAGGGCATCGGCCCATTGGGCGAGCTGCCAGTCCTCGCGGGGGCGGCCATCGCGGATGACTTCGGTTTTCCAGAATAGGGCGGCGGATTCGCGGGCGGCGGGCAGGTCGTGGCGGAGGCGGAAGTTCTCGAACCATTCAAGGACGAGGAGAAATCCCGCGCGCTCGCGGTCGGTGAGGCCGCGGTATCCGGCGAGGTCTTTTCTCCAGCACCAGCGCGATTTGGATGTGGGGATCGCTTTCACGGGAGGATGAAAGCGGCTTGCAGTTAGGTGTTCAAGAGAAAAGTGTTCGATGGAACGTGCCTGTGTGGAGAGTGCCTTGTGCGTTGTGCTTAGTGTTTTGTGTTTTGTGCCTTTGTGCTTTGCCCCCTGTCCCCTGTCCCCTGCGCACCGCCAACTTCCCACAGGCTTTTTCTTCCGCATTTTCATTCGCTGATGCGGGCTGGACGTCCGCGCTCCCCTCCGAGTTCCGCGTTCTGGCGTCGTGAGGGACAGGGGACAGGATGTCCCCTGGACGGACTGGGACAGGATGTCCCAGCCACGGGTGTTGGGGGTTTGCACGCTGCCGCCATTGGTCGAAAAGGCGTGATTTTGCCAGTGACCTGTGTGCGGATAATCCAGAATTTGGTGGATCCAATCAGATCGGCGGGCGGGTGTCAGGGGGAAAGTTGGATTTTTTGGGGGGATTTTGTTGTGGTGGTTATGGGGGCGATCTCACGATCGCTCCTACGGGGGGCGATGACGGAAATGATGAGGGGTGATCTCACGATCACTCCTACGGCGGTTCCGAGGGAAAGGAGCCGGAGGCACCTTTTACGGGCTAGCAGCCGAAGTTGCTGCAGCGGGTGTGGATCTTGGGCAGGAGCCGGAAGCACCTTGCCGCTACGGGTCTGGATTTGTTGGGCACAAGAGCATGGAGACGACCCGGATTCACACGCATGTCATGGCTGGCGGCGGGATGGGGGCGAGAAGTCCGTTGGATGGGATGTGGGGGCCTTGTGCCTTGTGGTTTGGACTTTGTGCTTTGTGCTTTGTGCTTTGTGCCTTGTCACTTGCCACTTGTCACTTGTCACTTGCCACTCTGTCCCCTGTCCCTTGGTCCGGTCTCTGTCTTTTCATTCGCTGATGCGGGCGGCGACGCCCGCGCTCCCCTGCGACTTCCGACCTCTGACCTCTGACCTCTGACTTTCTAAATTCCTGGCACGCTGCCGCCCTTGGTCGGGAATGTCCGCTTTTGGAGGGATTCGCGATTGGATGGGGGTTGGCGGGTGGATGTGGTCCCGGATTGAGACTGTTGCAGGTTGGTCAATCCGCCGGGGGAGGGGAAGGAGAAAACGCGGGGTCAGGGGGATTGTTGGCGGGCGAGTTGGCGGGCTTTGCGGTAGTTGGCGCGGAATTCCGCTCCGAGGTCGGCGGCGCGGCGGGCGGCGGCGAGGGCGTCGCGGGTGTCGAGCGTGGGGTCGCCGCGGCCGGCGGATTCGTAGGGCATGGAGGAGACGTCGGAGAAGACGGCGAGGGCGTCCTCCGGCATGCCGGCGTCGATGATGGCCTCCCAGGCGCTTTTGAGTTCCTTGTGCGAATCGATGCACATGATCTTGACGAGCTGGCGAAGGGTGTTGAAGGCGCCGCCGGTGAGGTCGCGGTCGTAGGTGAAGTTGCCGGGGTCGTTGTAGGGATCGGCATCGGGCATGACGGAGTATTGGAGGAATTCGGGGGTGTAGAGGTCGCGCCGGATGGGGGTGCGGTGGAGGGCGCGGGCCTGCGGGCCGCCGGGTTCTCCGGGCGCGCCGAACCAGAGGCGCTGGGCGTCGATGCCGAGGGTGAAGGTGACGAAGGCCTGGGCGAGTTCGGGGTTGGGCGCGCCACGGAGCACGGCGATGGGATCGCAACTGAGGGTGGTGCCGCCCTCGGGGGCGATCCAGACGAGGCGGCGGCCGCCGTCGCGGGTGCGCAGTTCGTCGGAGTAGGAGCGGCCGTAGAAGTCGATGGCCATGCCGGCGGAGGCGTTGCCCTGGGCGACGTCGAGCGGGATTTTCGAGGCGCTGTCGGTGAAGTAGCGGGCGTTGGCGGCCATTTTTTGGATCAATTGGAGGCCGCTTTCCCAGCCGCGGGCGATGGCGGCGTCGCGGGCGTCGGGGGAGGGTTTTTCATCGAGGGCGCGGAGGATCTCGCTCTGGACGATCAGCTCGAAGGTGCGGGCGACGGAGCCGCTCTTGGTGGGATCGGCGAGGGCGATGGTGCCGGCGTAGCGGGGGTCGGCGAGGCAGCGCCAGGAAACGGGCGGCTCGATGCCGAGGCGGGCGAGGACGTCGGGATTGTAGCAGATGCCGAACTGGGACATGCAGGTGCCGACCCAGACGCGGTCGTCGGGCCAGTAGCGCTCGCCGGTGAAGTATTGGGGGATCCGCCCGTCGTCGCCGAAGAGTTCGGGGCGGGTCTCGAAGACGTCGAGCGGAACGAGGCGGCCCCGGCGGGCCTGGCCGCTGAAGTCCGGTTCACCGCCGCCGAAGAAGATGTCCACGCCGATGCCCTCGCGGCCGGTGTCCTCGGCGGCCTTGAAGCCGGCGTCGAGCACCATGCGGATCTCGGAGGTGCCGCCGGGGGTGCGCCAGTCGAGGTGGATGGTGCGGCCGGTGGTTTCGCGCCAATGGCGGGCGAAGGCCTCGCCGAATTCCTGGCGGATCGATTCGTTGTGCGGGGTGAGGATGACGAGGTGGTCATCGGCCGCACGTTTCGGGACGCTGGCGGTTTCGCGGCGCAGGGCGAGGGGCAGCGCGACGATGATGGCGAGCAATCCGACGATGATGATGGCGCGTTTTTTCATGATCCGGATCCATTCGGACCGGGCCATGCTTGCGCGGGGTGCCGGGCTGGCAAGTGAAAAGGCGGGGCGTGAAAGGCGGGGGGGGGCTATTCGTCCCAGATCATGTGGCGGAGGCGGAGTTGGTCGGCGCGTTCGGCGGCTTCGGCGGCGCGGGGGCCGCCAAACGAGGCGATCTTGCGGGCGAGGTTGACGGCGGCCTGCCAGCGTTCGGCGTTTTCGAGCAGGGTGAGGGCGCCGAAGGCGCAGCGCTCGAACCATTCCCACTCGGCGGGCGGTTCGTCGCCGGTGCGGCGGATGACGGAGTAATAGGCCTCGATGGCCTCGTCCTCGCGCATGCGCGAGGGGTCTTCGGGACGGGGCAGCCGTTCGAGGGTGATGCCGCGCAGGTATTGCAGGCGGTGGAACAGGGCGGGCTGGTTCTCGGCGCGGGCGAGCAGGTCGTCGTAAATGACGAGGGCCTCGGCGAGCGCCTCGGGCTCGCCCGCGCTCATGGCGTAGATGGCCTCGCCGAGCAGCAGCCCGGTTGGAAGGTGCAGCGGGTCTTCGGCGGACATGGCCGACCTTGCCTCGCGCAGGAACGCGATGGCTTCGGCGTGGCGGTTGAGGTCGATCATGAGGCGCGCCTTTTCGAGCTTGGCGATGCCACGGAGCGGCGCGTCGCCGGGCACGGCGATGGCCTGGTCGAAGAGGTCGAGGGCCTCCTCGCGCGACTGGGTGGTGGCCCCGAGGGCGGCGGCGCGGGCGGCGAGGACCCAGGCGGCCTGGATCAGGGCGGGGTCGGCGTTTTCCATGCCGGCGTTGTCGAGGGCGAGGCGCTCGAACGTGATGCGGGCGTCGTTGAAGTTGCCGGACTGGAAGAGGTTGCGGCCGAGGGTGAGGGTGGCTTCGACGGCGGCGGGGGTGTCCGGTTTTTCGGCGATGATGCGCCGCGCGATGGCGACGGACCGCCCGGCCGCATCGTCGTCGTCGGTGTCGTCCGCGGCGGCGAGGTCGGCGATGCGCAGGCGGACGAGGGCGATGCGGGCGGGTGCGTCGGGCACGGTGGCGGTTGCGGATTCGTCCCCGGTGGTCAGCGCGTCGATCTGCGCGGCGGCGAACGAGACATCCGGCGGCGTGGTGAGCAGGGCGCGTTCGGCGGCGGCAAGCCGGGCTTCGGCGGCGCGCGGGTGGCCGGGGTGGTCGCGGAGGAAGGCGTCGAGGGCGGCGACCGCGGCGGCGGGGTCGGGGTGGGCGAGGGCGCGTTCGAGTTCGAGGCGCACGCGCGTCCGGGTGGTGA
>SLAV01000183.1 GCA_007126655.1 Haloferula sp.
GCAACCTCGACGCACGCGAGCTTGGCAAACGCTGGCAGAATGCCATGGCCCTCTACCGCGTGACCGACGACAACCAATACCTCGAATTCGCCATGCGCGACGCCGACCGCTACATCGAGGAACGCGTGAACCAACCGGCCACGGATTTCCGCGACCCCGAAGGCGGGCAGATGTTCTTTTGGACGGAAATCAACCCGCGCTTCAAACTGCTCTTCGAGATGTATGAGACCACCGGCGAGCAGCGCTACCTCGAGGCCGCCCACATTTCCGCCCGGCGTTATGCCCAGATGGTGTGGATGAGCCCGGCCATCCCCGATGAGGAAATCACCGTGAACCAGGGCGGATTCGCGCCGCACTACTGGTATCTTCGCCGGATGGGCCATTCCAGGATGAGAGCACCGGAGGAGTCGGTGCCTGCATGGCGCTTGTCCGAGATCGGGCTGACCGCCGAATCCAGCCAAACCAGCACCGGCCACCGCGCCATTTTCATGGCCAACTACGCGCCGTGGATGCTTCGCATCGGCCACCTCGCCGGCGATGACTTCCTGATCGACATCGCCCGCTCCGCGATCATCGGGCGCTACCGCAATTTCCCCGGCTACCACATGAACACCGCCCGCACCACGGTTTATGAGGCGGAGGATTATCCGCTGAAGGACCACAAGGCGCTCGGCTTCAACTCCATGCACTACAACCACATCTGGCCGATGATGTCGTTCCTGCTCGATTACCTCGTCACCGACGCCTTTGTCCGCTCCAACGGAAAAATCGATTTCCCCAGCCAGTTCATCGAAGGCTACGCCTACATGCAGGCGAAGTTCTACGGCAATATGACCGGCCGGTTTTACGACGTGGATGATGCGATTCTCTGGATGCCGAAGGGACTTCTCGAAATCGACAGTCC
Source organism: Haloferula sp. (assembly GCA_007126655.1). GTDB lineage: Bacteria > Verrucomicrobiota > Verrucomicrobiia > Verrucomicrobiales > Akkermansiaceae > Luteolibacter. The sequence continues at coordinate 905 of SLAV01000183.1, forward strand.
GGAGGTCAATTTTATCGCGGCCCGAGGAGAGAGCGCTCTCTACCTCGGCTTGATGAATGAGAGTTTCGACCCCATCACCGCCACCGTGCGGGTCAATTCCGGGCTGGTTCCGATTCAGGTGTTCGACATCAGAAAGCTTTCCGATGCTGGCAGTGCCTCGATGACCGGCACGGACGGCACGATCCAGGTGACGATTCCCGCCAAGGGACTCGTTGCCGTCAGCCTGGATGGTGTGGCCATCACTCCCTCATTCCAACAAAAAGTCAGCGGTATCGATCCGGGCGCGCTGTGGTCCACAGACCGCATCGATTTCGAAGCCCCCCCGGGACGCGCCGTGATCATGAATTTCGGCAATCTCGCCAAGTCGGCTTACGTCTATCTGTTCGATGGTCAGGACGATTTCGAGCAGGTAACGCTGATCTACGACGCCGGTGGATCGGAGCAGCGCATGACGAAGGACAGCTTCCCTTGGGAATTCACGGTTCCGATCAATGTCGATACGGAGCATTTCGAATTCCGCTTTGAAACCGTTGGCAAAACCGCTTTCGACTCATACGCTTTTGCGGGTGCGAGTGCGAGTTCGGTGTTGGACAACCATACACCGGACAAGGCAATTGACGGTGTCGTTTCCGATGCCTCCCGCTGGATCTCGGCGCGCGACCAGGCAGGCCCGTCCTGGCTCGAACTGAAACTCGGCGAACCAGAGAAGATCGGCTGGCTCGCCGTGGCCAGCGGGTTCCAGAGGCGGGACGCGGTTGCACAATTTGTCCTCCAACACCAACGCGATGGAGCGTGGCATGACATCCCCTCCACGCGCGTGACGGACAACGCATTGAACCTGATCGAAATCACGATTCCCGAAAACAAGCGGGTAACGGCCGACACCCTCCGCCTTGTCTTTCCGCACGAGGCCGGTGAGCTGATCCGCATCCGTGAGGTCTTCATCAAGGATGCCGCCCCGGGTGGGGAGCCCGGAATCTCGCCGACCTATCGGTTGGAACGATGAGGTCTATCACTCCATCTCCCACGCCGGGGCGGCTTCGGATTTGGCTTCCGCCAGCAGGTCGAGGTTGCGGTGTCTGGCGCACCATCTCTCGATGTATGGCCAGTCGAGGCGGGCCGGGCCCTGGACCTGAAGGACGGCGACGGCATCGGCGAAATCCTTCGGGCGCTTCGCGCCGCAGCTCCAGCGGAGCTTTTGGATGACGATATCGGCGTCAGTCGCGGAGCGCGGGTGTCGGGCGCGGAGGTGCGGCCGGGGGTGGCGCGGCGGGGTGGGCGCCGAAGGCGCGCCAGCGGGTGGCGGCGACGATGGATGCGAAGAGGAACAGCATGGCGGGCACGGTGAACCATTGGAAGAACTCGACGACGATGGTGCGCTCGCGGCCCTCGACCTCGAAGGCGTCGAGGTCGCGCACGGCGGACTGGATGAGGGCGGTGGCATCGAACCCGCTGCCGGCCTTGGCGAAGCGCCCGCCGGTGGCGGTGGTGAGTTTGCGGAGCACCTCGGGTTCGGCGCGGCTGATGACGGGTTCGCCGCCGCGGTCGGTGATGTATCCTCCGGGGTAGTCGGGGTGGGGTACGCGGCCGCCTTCCTCGGTGCCGATGCAGACGGCGAAGATGTAGATGCCGGCGCGTTCGGCCTCGCTGATCATGGCGGCGGAGTCGCCGGTGTTTTCCTCGCCGTCGGAGAGGATCATGAGTGCGGCGTTGCGGTTGCCGCTGTCGCGCAGGGTGGAGATGGCGATGCGGATGGCGTCGGCGAGGTTGGAGCCGCCGCGGGTGGCCCACGTCTCGTCGAGCTGGTCGATGGTTTCGCGCACCGCGGCGTGATCGACGGTGAGCGGCGCGTATTGGTAGGCGTGGCCGGCGAAGCCGATGAGGCCGAAGCGGTCGCCGGGCAGGGCCTCGATCATGTCGTGGGCGATGATTTTGGCGTGGGCGAGGCGGTCGGGCGAGACGTCGCCGACGCGCATGGAGCGCGAGATGTCGAGGGCGATGATGATGTCGCGGGCCTTGGCGGTTTCCGATTCGGCACCGCCCTCGCCGACCGGGCGGGCGAGGGCGATGATGAGCGCCGCGCCAGAGCCGGCGAGGAAACACAGGGCGAACCAGCGGGGTACGGCGGAGGCGCGGCGGAGCAGGCGCGCGCGGAGGCGCGGCGCGAGGAACGCGTCCCACTTGCGGCCGAACCGCAGGGCCACGACGACCGCAGCCACGAGCAGCGCGGGCAGCGTGAGCAGCAGGGAGAGCCAGAGCGGGTTGTGGAAGGACATGGCGGTGAGAGACGGTCGCGGGCGGTTCAACCGCGGACGGCGGCGCGGGGATGCGGAGACGGGGGCGGGTTGAGCGCGATGATCCAGGCGGCGAGGAGGGCGCAGAGCAGCGCGGCTGCGGCGAATCCGCGGAAGAGTTCGGTGTCGTCGATGACGGTGTAGCTGGAGGATTCGGTTTTCTCCAGCTCGTCGATGGAATCGAACGTGTTGTCGAGATCCTCGAGGGTCTGCGCCCAGAAGTGCTCGGCGCCGGTCATGTCGGCGATGCGGCGCAGGGTCGGCAGGTCGAACTCCTGGCGCGGGAAGCGCTGGATGGCCCGTGAGACGCGGCCCTCCTTGGTACCGACGGCCACGGTGTAGATCCTGATGCCGAGGGTGGCGGCGTGCTCGGCGGCCTCGAGGGGTGAGATTTTTCCGGAGTTGTTGGCGCCGTCGGTGACGAGGATGATGATCTGGCTCTTCGAGTCGCGGGCGTCGAGGCGGCGGGCGGAGGCGGCGATGGCGGAGCCGATGGCGGTGCCCTGCTCGCGGACGGTGCCGAGGTTGTCGCGGTCGTTGAGGCGCAGGTCGGCCAGGGCGCGGCGCAGCCATTCGTGATCGAGCGTGATGGGCGAGGCGTCGCGCGGGCGGCCGGCGAAGGCGATGAGGCCGATGCGGTCGTCGGGCCGCTGCGTGATGAACCGGTCCACGACCTCCTTGGCGGCGGCGAGCCGGTGGACGGGGCGCTCGGGCGGGCCGAAATCGTCGATGTCCATGGAGAGCGAGACGTCGAAGGCGATGACGATGTCGATGCCGCTGGCGGTGCGGGACTGGTATTGATCCCGCCACACCGGGCGGGCGGTGGCGAGGATGGTGAGGATGAGGGCGGCGAGCGCGAGCGGGAAACCGAGGCTGAGGATGGTGACACGCACGGGTTTGCCGAGGCTGACGAGCAGCGCGAGGTTGGGGAAGACAACGGCCGCGTCGGACCCACGCCCGCGCCGCAACAGCACGAGAAAGAGCGCCGGCAGCAGCAGGAGCAGCCAGCCGGGTTGGGCGAACCGGAAATGTTCGAGGAAGGCGGTCATGATTCGGTGAAGCCGCGGTGCAGGGTGTCGAGCAGGGTGCGGGCGGTCTCGACGACGTCGCCGGCGTTGTCTTGCGGCGGATTGGCGGCGTATTTGAGGGCGGCGAGGCGGGTGAAGCCGTTGGCGGCGGCCTCGCGCGCCTGCGGGTGAAGCGCCGCGAGCGAGTCGCGCCGTGCAATGAACTCCTCGTGGGTCTCGAAGAGGGCGGGGTCCTCGGCGGCGGTGGAGAGGTAGTCGCGCAAGGCGAGCGAGGCGAGCACGGCGGCCTCGCGCGGGGTGGCGGCGCTGCCGCCGCGGGCGGATTCGAGCGCGGCGACGGCCTTGAGGCGGGCCTCCTCGCGGATTTTCGCCGGGTTTGCCGGGCGCGGGCGCTTCATTGCGCGGACGAGCAGGATGGCGACGAGCAGGGCGGCGACGAGCAGGGTGCCGCCGATGAGGATGTGCGGCAGCCACCAGCCGGGAAGCAGTGCCTCGACCGCTTCGGGCTCGCGCAGGTGGAAGGGTGATGGCTCGTCGGGTGGCATTGCGCGGCGGGTTTTCTCACCGGGTCCGCTTGCGGGCGCGGCGTTTCAGGAGCTTGTGGAGCGACATGAAGATGTCGCCATCGGTGTGGAGCGGGGCGTGGTCGATCCCGTGCTTGCGGAACACGCCGCGCACCCCCTGGCGGTGGCGGGCGGCCATTTTGCCGTAGGCCATGCGGAGGTTCGGGTTGCGGGTGTTCACCTTCGTTTCAAAGCCGGTTTCCGGATCGACCATGGTGACGGTGCCGACCTCCGGCAGGTCGCGCTCGAGGGGGTCGCCGACGCGCAGGGCGATGGTGTCGTGCTTGCGGGCGAGCTTGCCGAGCGGCTTGTCGAGTGGATCGGACTGGAAGTCGGAGATCATGAAGACGACGGACCGGCGGCGCAGCGTGCGCACCAACATGTCGCAAGCGTTGCGGATGGAGGTGGCGGGATCGGCGGGTTTCGCGGCGAGGATTTCGCGGATCATCCGCAGCAGATGGCGGCTGCCCTTTTCCGGCGGGACGAAGAGCAGCGGCTCGCTCGCGAAGAGCAGCAGGCCGACCTTGTCGCCATTCTGCAGGGCGCTGAAGCCGAGCACGGCGGCGGCCTCGGCGGCGATCTCGCGCTTGCTGTATTGGATGCTGCCGTAATCGACCGAGCCGGAGATGTCCACGGCGACGATGACGTTCGCCTCGCGCTCCTCGTGGAATTTCCGCACGTATGGCTGCTGCATCCGCGCCGTCACGTTCCAGTCGATGAAGCGTGTCTCGTCGCCGTGCTGGTATTCGCGGTAGTCGTCGAAATCGATGCCCTGGCCGCGGAAAGACGACAGGTATTGGCCGGAAAACGATTCGCGAACGAGCCGCCGGGCCTTGATTTCCAGGCGGCGGACGCGGGCCATGATTTCGTCGATTTCGGAATCGGTCAGCATGTTCAGGGAACCGGCACTTTGCTCAGGATGCGGGTGACGATGGAATCGGTGGTGACGTCCTCGGCCTCGGCCTCGTAAGAGAGGAGGATGCGGTGGCGGAGCACGTCGAGGGCCATGTCCTTGACGTCCTGCGGCGTGACATATCCGCGCCCCTGCATGTATGCGCGGGCGCGGGCGGTGTGGGCGAGATTGATGGTGCCGCGCGGCGAGGCTCCGGCGCGGACGAGGTGCTTGAGGGGCGCATCGACAGTGCCGGGGAAGCGGGTCGTGTGGATGAGCTGGACGATGTATTTACGGATCGCAGGATCAATGTAGATCTGGTTGACGACCTCGCGCGCCTCGCCGACCTGGCGGGGAGTGGCGGCGTTTTGCGTCTGGTATTGCGGGGCGGAGGTGGCCATGCGGTCGAGGATTTCGAGTTCCTCTTCCTTGGTGGGATAGCCGACGGTCACCTTGAGGAGGAACCGGTCGAGCTGGGCCTCGGGGAGCTGGTAGGTGCCCTCCTGGTCGATCGGGTTCTGGGTGGCGAGCACGAGGAATGGTTCCGGCAGTTCGTATGAGCGCTCGCCGAGGGTGACCTGGCGCTCCTGCATGGCCTCGAGCAGGGCGGACTGCACCTTGGCGGGGGCGCGGTTGATTTCGTCGGCGAGGATCAGGTTGTGGAAGATCGGGCCGAGCTTCGGCTCGAACCGGGTCTCCTGCGGGTGATAGACCATGGTGCCGATGAGGTCGGCGGGCAGCAGGTCGGGGGTGAACTGGAAGCGGGCGAACGAGGCGTCGAGCGAGCCGGAGAGTGCCTTGACGGCGAGGGTTTTCGCCAGGCCGGGCACGCCTTCGAGGAGGATGTGGCCGTTGCAGAGGAGGCCGGTGAGCAGGCGGTCCACCAGCGCCTCCTGGCCGACGAGGACGCGCGCCATTTCGTCCTTCACCGCCTGGAGCCAGCCGCCGGTCGCGGCGATGCGTTCTTCGAGTTGGTCGCTTTTGGTTTCCATGTCCATCGTTTTAAGAATGCCAGCATTGCCACGCCGGCCGGGAAGTGCAACCGGCAATCAGTGGATTTCCGGGAGGGGGCGGAGTGGCGGACGATTTCGGACGATTTTCAACGCTCCGAACGGACATAACATCTCCCCACTGCTCGCCGAAGCGGTAAACACCTTCATTGCGGCCGAGCAAATGGAAAGCCGCAATGTGGTGGAACTCCTGCACGAGCACATCCGCCGCGACGGGCTGGCGGTGGTGGGCATTCACGCGTGCCGCGAAGTGATCCACAACGGCGCGGCTTCCCAACTGGTCATCGCCGAGGAACTGCCGTTGCCCGACCGCGAGGAACTGGTGCGGATTGCGACGATGCACGACATCCCGATTGAGGTTTGCAAGAACGACGAGTTGCTCGGCCATCACGGCGGGGTGGGCTGTTTGCTGCGCTACCGCCTTGAACATCTGGACCGGAGTTCACGGATCATGTCGGCGTGAGCGGCGATGCCCGCACGCTCGCAGTTCACAGGTTTTTATTGCAAGTGGTGAAATGTATGAATTAAGATCGCCTCCCGACCTTCCGCGTTGGCGCAATGCGTATGCCGGGAGGACGACGCATCCATTCCAACATCATTCGCGATGAATCCAGACCGAGCGACACTCAATTTCCTCAACAGTTTTCCCGAAGAAGCCCGCAAGCGCGGCGAGACGCTCCAGCGCGACGGTGCCGTGACCCAGATTTTCGGCAACCACCTCTTCATTCAGGGGCGTGTCGAGGATGAGGCCGGGACCCATCGCACCTCGCTCCGCCTCCAGGGCAACCGCTGGTTCGGCTCGTGCACGTCCGAAGACGAGATCGTCTCCGGTGCCTGCCAGTATGCGACCATGATGGAGCGGATGCACCGCGGCGAGGATCTGCCGGAATCCCCGAACGAGTTCGACGACACCCCGATCCTCGACATCATCGAGGACAAGCTCGGCCGCGAACTCGACGACAAGGAGGCGGACTTCGTCACCAAGATCGAGAAACGCTACCGCCGCTACGTGATCGAAGGAGAGCTGCACGACCACGACATGGTCCGCATCACCCCGCGCTGGGAAATCACCACTTACGAGCCGCTCGAGCTGTGGCCGATGCCGCCGGGCGACATCCTCGAATTCTGGAACTACATTGCCTATGCCTTCTACAAGAAGAAGCTTCCGTATCCGGAGTTCATGAACGTCGTGACCGACCTGGCATACGTTCAGAAAAAGATGGCCGACTGGGAGCGCGAGCGCGAGGTCGCCGCCTGGTATGATCGCATCGAACAGGTCAACGAACGTCCGCCGCAGGATCCCCCGCTCGATGTGGAGTTCCGCCTCGTCGCGACCATCAATGAGGCACGCCTCGAGGTGCGCGAACGCAAGACCGGCCCGTGGACCCAGCTGCGGGAGAAAAACGACATCGAGAGATACGTCGCCCTGCACCACGAGGCCGCGCTGCTGATGGACTCGCCGAGCCAGACGCTGTGGGAGCATTTCCTCTCGTTTCTCCGCAACACCGGGGACACCACCCTGGATTTCGACCAGGAGGAATCCTGCCGGTTCATGAACCGCCTGTTCCGCCAGCCGGCCCTGATCGGATACATTGTGAACCTGGATGAAAAACACTTCAAGGTGGTCGATCAGCCGCTGATGTGGGTCTGCGAGGACGACCCGCATGATCCGGGCAGCTTCGCCCTGCAACTCGTCACCGCCGCAGGCGAGAACGTCTCGCACTCCGTGCGCATGCTGCCGGGCCGCAAGGAACTCTATCAATCCGACGAGACGGTGTTTCCGGGTCCGCCGCGCTGGCTTGAGGATACCGAGGTGATGCCCCGATATCTGATTCCGCAGCGCGTGATCGATTCGCTAGAGGGTGTGGAATTCCTGCGCAAGATCGGCGCGGCGCTGCCCGAGTCGCTGCGCAAGCGCGTCGTCGATCTCGAACTCAAGCCGAAGCTGGAACTCAAACTCGTCGCCGGCCTCACCGCCGCCGAGACCGAGCACCTCGTCGTTGACGTCAACGCCATCGAGACCAAAGGCCGCCGCACCGAACGGCTCGCCAAGGATGGCTGGGAACTCGTGGAGCAACAGCCGGTCAAGGGCAAGCAGCTGCTGCGCTTCGCCCGCGAGGCGCTCTATCCGGTTCCGGGCGTGCTCGCCGAGATGGGGCTCACTTACGATGACAAGCTATTCTCGTTCAAATCCCGCGTTACCAAGCAGTTTCCCGAGAAATTCGCCGACTGGATCAACACGATGCCGCCGGACATCGATCTTGACATCGATTACCGCCTCAAATCGATCCTCGCCGACCCCGTGACGGCCGCGGTGCGGTTCGAGGTCGTTGGCCAGGACATCGACTGGTTCGACCTGCGCATCGTCATCGACGTCCAGGGCGTCAACCTCAGCAAGGCGCAGATCCGCCAGTTGGTGGCAGCGCGCGGCGGATACGTCCGCATGGATGACGGCTCTTGGATGCGTCTTGAAATCAAGCTCGACGCCGATCAGAGGGAGGCCGTGACCCGCCTGGGCCTCGATCCGTTCGACCTCTCCGGCGAGACGCACCGCATGCACGCACTCCAACTCGCCGATCCGAAGGCCGCCGAAGTATTCGACCCGAAGGCCTGGGAGCGCATCAAGAATCGCGCCGGCGACATCAAGCTCGAGGTGGACGTCGATCTGCCGGACGGCCTCAATGCCACGCTGCGACCCTACCAGGTCGATGGTTTCAAGTTCCTCGCCTATCTTTCTGTCAACAATTTCGGCGGTATCCTCGCAGACGACATGGGCTTGGGCAAAACCGTCCAGTCGCTGACCTACCTGCTCTGGCTATTCGAGGAGCATCGGAAAACCAAGGCGAAGAAAAAGCCGGCGCTGGTTGTCTGTCCCAAGTCGGTCCTCGACGTATGGGCCAGCGAGGCCAACAAGTTCACACCGGACCTCACCGTCAAGATTCTCAAGAACCGCGACGACATCGATGTCCCGCACATCCAGAACAACATCGACATTCTGGTTCTGAACTATGCCCAGCTTCGCGTTTGCGGCGAGGAGCTCTCCGCGATCAAGTGGCTGACCATCATCCTCGACGAAGGCCAGCAGATCAAGAACCCGGACTCCAAGGCGGCCAAGAGCGCCCGCGAGCTGGAGTCGCAGAACCGCCTCGTCCTCACCGGCACCCCGATCGAGAACCGCCTGCTCGACATGTGGTCGCTGATGGCCTTTGCCATGCCCGGCGTGCTCGGCACCCGCGCCTACTTCAAGAAGCGCTTCGACAAACGCAAGGATCCACTCTCGCAAACCCGCCTCGCCGCCCGCCTGCGCCCGTTCCTGCTCCGCCGCACCAAGCTGCAGGTCGCCCAGGATCTGCCGCCGCGGACCGAGGAAGAGGTCTATGCCAAAATGGAGGGCGTCCAGCTCGATCTCTACAAGAACGAACTCAAGCGCATCCAGAAGGCGCTGCTCGGGCTCGACTCCGACGAGGCGGTCAAGAAGAACTCCTTCGCCATCCTCCAGGGTCTCATGCGCCTGCGCCAGATCTGCTGCCACCCCGGCTTGATCGACCCGAAATACCTCAAGGAGGAATCCGCGAAAATGGAGTCGCTCTTCTACCTTCTTGACCAGCTTCACGAGGAGGGCCACAAGGTCCTCGTTTTCTCGCAGTTTGTCTCGATGCTGGATCTGATCAAGGCGCGTCTTCAGGTGGAGGCCCGCCCGTTCCACTACCTCACCGGGCAGACGAAAGACCGCAAGGGCGAGATCGAGCGCTTTCAGACGACCAAGGATCCGTCCGTCTTCATGCTCTCGCTCAAGGCCGGCGGCGCGGGCCTCAACCTGACCTCCGCCTCATACGTCATTCTCTACGATCCCTGGTGGAACCCCGCCGTCGAAAACCAGGCGATCGACCGTACCCACCGGATCGGCCAGAAAAACAAGGTCATCGCCTACCGTCTGCTGACCCGCGACACGGTCGAGGAAAAGATCCGCATTCTGCAGCACCAGAAGACCCAGCTTGTGACCAACGTGCTTGGAGACGAGGGATTCGCATCGAATCTCGATCTCGACGATCTCCAGTTCATCCTCACCCATTCCATCGACGACGATGATGAGGAGGAGAAAAAGAAAGCCGCGGCAAAGAAAGCCGCCAAAAAAGCAGCGAAGAAAACCGCCAAGGCGAGGGATTGAATGCCTTGGGTCGCGTCGTGGCAGCGGCGCGCATGGCGAATCAACAAAAAAGAGGCCGCACACGTGTGCGGCCTCTCTTGCATTGTGTCATGAAACGTTGAAACCGGGGGACTCATCCCCTTGACACACCCAACCATGCGCCGATTCGTGCATTTTGTCCTGTCCCCAAATATGGGGACAGCCGGTATGCCGTGTGGCGGCTGGGTTCCCGAGCGGGCCTGCATCGATTCCGGGCTTGCTTCGGCATGAACGCCCCTGCATCACTGCGTCCCGCCCGAATCTTTGGCGGTGAGGGCGAACCGACCGACCGGTCTTTCCCTCCACCGCCTTTCCCGCCAGCATCATGCCAGAAAAAGATCCCGAGGAAATCCGCGTGTTTGCGCCCGCCACGGTGGCCAATGTCGCATGCGGATACGATGTCCTTGGCTTCGCGATCAACGCCCCGGGCGACGAGGTGGTCGTCCGCCATGGCACGAAGCCCGGGGTGCACATTACGAAAATCACGGGAGACGGCGGCAAGCTGCCCAAGAACCCCGGCCAAAACACCGCGGGCGTCGCCGCCATGGACCTGCTCCGCCACCTGGGGATGACGGACCGACCCGTGGAAATGGAGATTCACAAGAAGATGCCGTTTGGTTCAGGCCTCGGATCGTCCGCCGCATCCGCCGTGGCCGGTGCCTATGCGGTGAACAAGCTGATTGGCGAGCCGCTCACCAAACGACAGCTCCTTCCCTTCGCCACCGCCGGCGAGGCCTCCGCAGACGGCGCATGGCACGCCGACAACGTCGCCCCGTGCCTGCTTGGCGGCATCGTCTTCATCCGCTCGAACGAGGAACTCGACGTCTCGCAACTGCCCGCGCCCGCGAACCTCTGGGCCGCGGTCGTGCATCCCGACATTGAGATCCTCACCAAGGTCGCCCGGGACATCCTGCCGGCCGACATCCCGCTCGGCAACGCCACCCAGCAGATCGGCAACCTCGGCGGCCTCCTCTGCGGCATCATCCAGGAGGACTACGGCCTCATCAGCCGGTCGATCCACGACGTCATCGCCGAGCCACGGAGGCAGAAACTGATCCCCGACTTCTACAAGGCCAAGCGGGCCGCCATGGCAGGCGGAGCACTCGGCTTCTCGATCAGCGGGGCCGGCCCGTCCGTCTTCGCGCTTTGCGAAGGCGAGGGAACCGCGCGCCATGTCGCCGACGCTGTCTCGGCGGTTTTCACAGCGGTGCCGTTATCCAACCAGGCCTACGTCTCGCGCATCAACCCGCGCGGCGTGCATGTGATCGATGTGTAGTCATGCCCTACCACTCCACCAACGATCCGTCGCACCGCGTTGATCTCCGCACCGCCGTGCTGCGCTCGCTGCCGCCGGACAACGGCCTCTACATGCCGGACGAGCTGCCGGTGCTGCCGCCGGAATTCGGGGCCGGCCGCCGCGGGCGATCCCTCCGGGAAACCGGCGTTGCCGTGGCTGGTGCGTTTTTTGGCGATGAGGTCCCGCAGACCGACATCGAGGCGATCGTGGCGGAGAGTCTCACTTTCGACGCGCCCGTGTGCGGACTCGATCCGTGTCAGGATCCCCCCCTGTCACCGCGCGACCTTGTCCTTGAGTTGTTCCATGGCCCCACGCTGGCCTTCAAGGACTTCGGGGCGCGTTTCATGGCCCGCCTCATGGCGTGGCTCACCCGGGATGATGACCGGCCGCTGACCGTGCTAGTCGCCACCTCCGGCGACACCGGCGGCGCGGTTGCATCCGCGTTTCACAACGTCCCCGGCACCCGGGTCGTGATTCTTTACCCTGAGGGCGGCGTCTCCGGGCTCCAGGAAAAACAACTCACCACCCTGGGAGGCAATATCACAGCGCTCGAGGTCGCCGGTTCGTTCGACGACTGCCAGCGTCTGGTGAAGTCCGCCTTCCTCGAGCCGGGTCTTGGCGAGCGGCTCAACCTCACATCCGCCAACTCAATCAACCTCTCGCGGCTCGTCCCCCAGGCGATCTACTACATTCATGCCGCCGCGCAGGTCGATGGACCGCCCGTGTTCGTTGTTCCTTCGGGAAACTTCGGCAATCTCACCGCCGGGCTGCTCGCCGCCCGCCTCGGCCTGCCCGTCGCCGGTTTTGTCGCCGCCACCAATGCCAACGACGTCGTCCCCGCCTACCTCGCCGGCGGAAACTACGAACCCCGCCCGAGCATTCCCACCATCTCGAACGCGATGGACGTCGGCGCGCCCTCGAATTTCGCCCGCATGATGGCCCTATTCGGTGGCTCCCGCGAGCGGATGCGCGACCAGATCCAAGGGGCGGCCCACTCCGACGGAGAGACCCGCGCCGCGATCCGCGGGGTATTCGACGCCACCGGACGGGTTCTCTGTCCGCACACCGCCGTCGGCTGGCTCGCCGCGCGCGACTATCGAGCCACCCACCCTGGCACCACGACCATCACCCTCGCCACCGCCCACCCGTCGAAATTCATCGACACCATGGATGCCGTCCTCGGCCCCGGCGTCGTCGAAATCCCCGCCCGCCTTGCCCGCCTCGCAAATCTCGAAAAGTGCGCCGCCAGGATTCCATCCGACTGGCCGGCCTTACGCGACTGGCTCCTGGGCAACGCGGATTAGCTCCACGAGCCCATCACGTCTTGCAACCGGCTCCCGCTGGCCCGGCTTTCGGAAATTATTTTAGGAAAAAGCGGTTCGTGTCCGGATGCCTGCCCGGCCGCGTCGTGCACAAACAAAACCCTTGGGCATTGCCATGGGGGATGCCCATTCGCAATGAAGACAGTGATCTGTGATCAGCGTTGGATGAGGAAAATCCGGTCTTCAGTATAGGTGAGGACGGCATCGAGTTCACGCATGAAATCGGCACCGAAGAGCCCAACGTAACCGAGATCGAGATCCGGGTCATTGCGGTTGAGATCAGTGGCTAGCACCCTGCGGTTGGTGAGCACCGCGTCTCCCATGGTGAGAATCGGGATTTCAGTCACCGCGGCGGGTGCGGAGCCGCCAATCCCCCAGACTTCCTGGTCCATCGGACCGACGGCACAGTTCGCATCGGTGGCGGCCCGCAGGTTGAGCAGGCTGCTGTCCGCACCGGTATCGATCATGTAAGTGGCGGGTTGTTCATTGAGTGTGCCGTCAACGAAGAGGTGATTCCCCCGGCGCTCGAATTGGAACGATTGATAACCCCGGAGTGTGAGCAGGTCCTCAATGGTGAGTCCCTGGCAGTGCTCGAGGAAGAGGGCGCCGGCTTCCGTCCAGTTTCGGATGAATGCGGCGTCCTCGTCGGTGAAACGATCTATTGGATACGGTTGGCTGCGGCCGTTGACGAGTTGGAAGGTGGCCACAGTCGGTGTTTTGGAGGTGATTTTTCCACGCACCACGGTGCCATCACGGAGGCGGAAAATTCGAAAATCGGTGCTCCCTGTGCCATCACCAAGTCCGGCCTCGTCCTGGTCGGATCGATCGGGCCGGAGGAAGATGCGTCGCTCGGGATAGGAAATCACGGCATCGAGCTGTCTCATGAATTCGGCACCCAGGATCAAATCCTCGCGTGAGCGGGCGCCTTCGGGTTTGCCTTTGAGAAGGTCGGTGGCGAGGATGCGTTGGTCATTGAAGACGGCCTCGCCGAGTTGGAGAGTCGGGATGTCGGTCCAGCCCGCCCTGGCCTCGCCTGCGACGCCGCGGACGGTTTCGGTGAGCGGGCCCACCGTGAGGCCGATTTCCTCGACATAGGGTGCGTGGAGGAGGCTGATGCCCGCTCCGGTATCGATCAACACGCGCGCGGGTTCGCCGTTGATTTTCCCATCGATGAAGATTGAGTTGTTCTTGAAGCGGAATTCAAACGACTCGTAGCCGCGCAGTTCGAGGCATTGGCGGATGGTGAGGGTGCGGCATTTTTGCAGGAAGATCGCTTTTTCGCGGCTCCAGGATGTCACGTATTGCTGGTCATCCTCGGAGAGACGCTCCAGAGGCACGGTCGCGCGCTGGCCGTTGCGCATCAGGAGCACGGCTTCGTCATCGGATTTGTCGATCAGCACGGCCTGGATGACGCGGCCGTCGTTCGAGGTGAACTCACGATATTCGTGATCGCTGGCTGCTGAGACGGTGCCGGCGCAAACCAGTGCGGCGATGGCGATGTTGCGGAGCATGGACATGCCTTTGGTTTAGCGGAAATCCCGGCTGATGATGAACGCTTTCCAATCGTTTTCGAGTTCTTCAACCGTCTCGAAACCGAAGATTTTGGCGATTTCGATTGCGGGCGGGATTTGGTTGGATGATTCGATCCGGCGAATCATGTTGGCGTAGGCGGTGAGCCGCTGGAGGTCGCTCTGCATGTAGTATGCGAACGAGTAGATCAAGACGAGCCGCTCGGGATTCAGCTCTTCGGATCTCCACCGCAGCATGGGTTCGAGTTCCGGCTCGACTGTGCCCCGGCGCACCATTCGGCGGAGTGTGCGGCTCCATGAGGAGCCGTCATCGAATCCCCGTTGCGACCCGATTTCATCGTTGGCGGTGCCGCTGACGGTGAGCAATTGGGTCTCGGCCTCGCCGCCGAAGCTGATTTCCTTGAAGTAAGCGTGGCCGGTGGTGATGGCGAAGTATCCCTCGTCGCCAAACGAGGAGATTCCACCCATTTGGTGGGCAAGCAAGCGGCCGGAGATGGCATGAATCACGAATGGTGAGGGCCCTCGACGGAAGCGCGAGTTGTCCGTGACATTGAAGACAAGGGCGGTTGGGTGCAAATTGTGCTTGCTGATGGTTTCCTCATCGAGATGGATCACGGTCGAGCCAGCCTGCCCCCATGTTGCGGAGACGCGTGCGGCGAATTCCTGTTGGTTGGCCCTGTTGAGGCGTTGCATGTACCATGCGCCGAGGCCTTCCAGGGAATCACGATCCTCGACGAGCAGGATGAGCATGCGTTTGTCGCCCCAGTCGCGGCGGAAGTTCATGTGGTGGAAGGCCATGCCGAACCACAGGCGTTCCGCGGTTTCGGCGGTCGCCTGCGGTCTGACCCGCCCGGAGGAGGCGATGAGGAAATGGGGGGTCTCGAAAAGATCGTATCCTTCCGACGGGTTGTCTCCGAGCTGCAGGTTGTCATCAAGGCGGCTGAATTCGGAGGTGTCGAGGCGCACGTCTCTTTCCACGACGCCTGAATCACCGGAAGTGATGATGGAAGCGGGTGCGCCGCAATACTCAACGAGATATTGACGGTCAGCCAGACTCAGATCGCTCGTCTTGAGGCTGAGGTCTCGGGAGTCGGTGCGGATGAGGGTGACGTCCTCGCCGTGGATTGATCCGAATTGAGCCTCAATGGTGCCGCCTTGTCGCGATGTCCAGGTCCGGATTTCCGCGGCATCCAGTGGCAACAAACACACGAATAAGGCCAGGGCGGATGGCAATGTTCTCTTGTTCGCCATAGGATTTTAGTGAATATGGTTTATCCCGCGATTCTGATTCATCCAAAATTGTCACCGGTTTTGGATGAGTGGATGCGGTCAATCGAGAGCACGGGAGATTCACGTGTGCAGGCGCCGGCGCAGAAGCGCCGCACCCGCGAAGATGGCGAGGATGCCTGCGGTGGAGGGTTCGGGAATCACAGTCAGTGTCACATCGTCGAAGAAAGCGTGGCGATTGTTGTTATTGCCTCCGC
>SLAV01000255.1 GCA_007126655.1 Haloferula sp.
ACAATTTTCCTGTAATGGCACATATCTCAGTTCAGACTGATTTTGAAGATGCAATTAATGCCGGGGTAAATGTGATTGGACACACCGTGGGAGATCAGATTTTGACCAATGCAGATCAGTTATTTGAAAAAATGAGGAATCATTCCATTTACTACACGCCAACCCTTTCTATAGCCTATATGTATCAGTATGTAGTATCTGCTGAGATTCTCGATGATCCATTTTTGCTTCAATACAGTTCTGAAAGAACAAACCGAAGTCTGAAAAACTGGCCCATACGTCAATTGATGGTGAAAAGTGCAGGATTTGATACGGACGCCCTTCAAAAGAATATGTTACACAACTTTTCTCTCTTTCAGGAGGCCGGAGTGCCTATTCTGATGGGAGCCGATGCAGGAAACCCTTCAGTCATACCCGGCTATAGTGCTCACAAGGAGTTGGAATTTATGGTACAACAAGGCATGCCGATTCCAGAGGCACTTAGGTCAGCTACCATAGGTCCTGCTCACTTTTTAAGGATGGATGAAAATATGGGCAGCATAACTGTAGGAAAAGCAGCCAGCTTTCTACTTTTAGACCGCAATCCATTAGAAGATATCCGCAATACCCAAAGTATCAACCGCGTGATGCTTGAGGGTTATTGGATTGAATAAAACACATATAAACAGAACGATAGAATCTTTAGACTCTGCACAAGTGGAAAGTGTAAAATACAAACAGAAAGTTGGGTAAAAAACACGGGAAATATGAATTAGTTACAATTCGCCGGGACATCTCGTACCTCTGTTTGAGTATCTACGATATTATCAAAAATTAAAACACCTCGCACTGCTACTTCAACAAAATCTGAACCAATATTGGTTATGGTGCCGGTAAAACTCGACATCTTGAGTTGAGTGGCTATATCCTGTCCGGATATATATTCAGAAACCCAGTTGTCCCAGGCTTTTAGTCTTATTAATTGAACATAAGGAACTCGTACATTGGAATAGGTTTGGTAGGCGTCATAAACCAATGAGGCCTTGCCGGGAGGAACAGAGACGGTTCTGGTAGAAAAAAAAGTATGTGTTTCGCTGGTAGATTGCTCGCTCCCTGCGGATGAGGATTTACTGGCTTCAACCGAAACTTCCAATCCCGTTGATACTTCACCTGTTACAGATCCCCCGGTACCAAAGAAATTGGCTTCTGTGGTAGCACTTACAGATACATCCACACTGGTCGTTACCCGACCACTTAAGCCTATCGTTTCTGTAAATGAGGAGGTATGAGTCGTGGTAACTTCTCTTTCCATCCCTACCTGTTGTTGAAGCTCCCCTGAACCACAATTTTTCAATGTGCTGTTAAATCCAAAAGAAGTATTTGCTGCCGGAAAAATGGGAGCTTGGTGCTCGGTATTCAATACCTGAGTTTCCCAGTCCAGATCCAGGGCTATTATTCTAAAATATTGTATGTTTCCATTATCATGGGTATGCCAGAATACTCCTCCATGATCGTTACCTCTTCTTAAAGGATTGCCATTGGCATTTCCCCGGATCGTGTACAATCCATTGGGTTCTCTTTGGATGGTGAATGTTAAATCCTCTCCCAATGAATTCGGACTGGTGGAGGGATAGGAATAAGCACCGGATTGTCTGAGGTTTCTTTGGGTCAAGCCAATCCTCAGATACCGATTTGTATTGGCAGAATAAATTGCAAAGACATTGGGTTCGTTAGGATATTTGTAAAACATATACTGCTCGGTTGTGGTACCTGCATTAAAAGAGGATGAACGTTCAGTCATCCTAACTCCATTATCAAGTGCACTAGATGGTTTCCACACAACACTATTGCTGTAATTCCCATTTGCGTCCACAGGCTGTATAAAGTATTTTGTGTTGTAGTTAAAACTGAGTTCTTGATTAATATATTCCATGTCCGATGCATCAATGTCTATTCGGTTCCCATTTTCAATAAATGAGAGGATGCTGAATGTTCTTTCTGCTATTACCGCATTACTTTCATTTAGTATTTTAATTTCCAATCCAACACCATGTCTCAGTTCTGCTTCTGCACTAGCCAAAAGATCATCGGTTGACATAGACAATTGGGCCAGACTTGTGAGTGGGTCAACAAGCAGCTCTCCATCGTAATTTCCATGAATAGCAGTGGTTGTTATTTTTACTTTTTTTGGATTGTATCCCTTTTTCGCTAAATCTCTGGTATTTATTATAATCCCTAAATCGCCGCTATAGGTTTCAAGATCCCCGGCACTTATGCCATCTTCCGATACAATATTTCCGTCTCCCTCATGAGATGGCATATCATCTTTATTACATGACACCATTAAGCAAGCAATAAATATAATGAAAGTACTGAGTTTGAATTTCGTCTTCATAGCTTATTTTGTTTTATTAAATATTTATGGTGCAAAATTACTTTCTACCAGATAGTATATCTAATTAAGGGCATGGACAAAGTATAGACAGCAGAAAAAAAATTTGAAAGTTTAATTTATTTTATTGAGATCCAATGCTCAAGAATAATTTGAGTTTATATGCTGATTATCACAATTTTATATAAAAGATTAGTATGTGGAAATATTTAATTTAGGACGATACTATAGCAAATTGAGGTTTAGATTCTGTGGACAGCCGGGTTAATTCTTCTTTTAAATTAACTATCTTTAGCATTATCATTTGATTCTTAAAAGACATAATTATGCCCCGGATACTACTCTTTTTACTTCTTTTTTTTTCCGTTAATTTTTTCTTTGCTCAGGACCATAGCACAATAGCAGATTTAAACAATCAGCTTCTGGGGTCCAACAGTGCCGATGAAAAATTATTGATTTTGGAAAAGCTTTGGCAACAAACTGCTTATGACAATGAGCAGGAGGCTATTAAATACGCATATAGTGCTATAAATTTGGCAGAGGAAAGTAATAATATGGAGCAACTAGCTCGTGCACATGAGCGTCTGGGCATTTCTTATGCCAATATTTCCGAAATTCAGAAATCCAATGAGCACTATAAAATTGCTACAAAACTGCATGTAAAATATGGAGAGTTGAGGCGTGTTGGTGGTTTGTTGATCAACAAGGGCCTCAACTTTAAGGGCTATGGCCAATTGGACAGTGCCCTGTATTA
The DNA here is from genome assembly GCA_007126655.1 of Haloferula sp. Classification (GTDB taxonomy): domain Bacteria; phylum Verrucomicrobiota; class Verrucomicrobiia; order Verrucomicrobiales; family Akkermansiaceae; genus Luteolibacter. The sequence continues at coordinate 3,126 of SLAV01000255.1, forward strand.
TATCCAATTGTCAGAAAACTATATAGACCTGTCGTGTTGTAAAGCTGATAGCGTATTGTATTCTCATTTTCTGGGTGCAAAAGCCGACATCTATTTATCCAGAGGACAATACAATTTAGCACTAGAAAATGCCGTGGCTGCTGCAGAGATAAACAAATACTTTCAGAATGACATAGGGTATGCAGATCAATTATTAACCATAGCAGATGCCAATGAATCATTGAAAAATCATAATACGGCAATCGATTTTTTTAGGGAAAGTCTGGCGATTTACAAGAAAAATGATGATCTGTTTTTTACAAGTGAGACCTGTAGGAAATTGGGGATTGCATTTTCAAATTTAAACCCCGTTGAGAAAGACAGCGCTGCCGTCTATTTCCACAAAGCTATAGATATCGCCCAAAGAATTGAAATCAGATCTCTTGAAACCACATCTTTGATTGATTATGCTAAATTTTTGTATAAAATAAATCGCCTTGATGAAGCTGATAGAGCAGTTCGTCAGGCTTACGATTTGGCAGAATCAATACTAGATACTTTCGGGCTTTCTGATATTGCGCTCATCCTCGGAAAAATCTATCTTGCAGAAGGGAATTTCGATCAAGCTGAAAATGAATTAACCAAAGCTATAGAATTAAAAGGTAAAATGGGGTTGTTAGCAGGTAAAACTGAGGCCACCAAAACCATGGCAGGAATGTTATACCAAAAAGGGCACTTTAAGGAAGCTTATGACAATTTCATAAAGTATAAAATGCTTTCAGATAGCCTTTTTAGCCTCGATAGAGCCGCAAGATTTGATGAACTTCAAATCAGTTTTGATACCCAACAGAAAGTCACCCAATTGGCTTTGCAAAAGGAAGAAATAAATGCACTTAATGCAAAAGCTAGCTTTGATAAACTTATAAAGACATTGTACGGAGTCGGAATGTTTTCATTGTTAACCATATCAGGACTGATCTTTTTTGTGTATAATCAACGGATAAAAAACAACAAAATAGCACGTGAAAAGCGGGAAGCCATCTACAAAAAAGAAATAGAATTCAAGCAGAAGGAGTTGACATCACAGGCCTTACATTTGGTCCAAAAAAATACTTTTATCCAGGAGTTGAGAGAAAGTTTAGAAAAGATGAAATCCTCACCCGACTTATCCAATTTCGAGATGGGTAAATTATTGGCTTTGATCAAAAGAGAAAGTGCGAAAGATCATGATTGGGAAGTCTTTAAATCTTATTTCTCTGAAGTCCATAACAATTTTGATATTAAAATAAAAGAGATAGCTAATGACCTCACAGAAAATGACATCCGGCTGGCTTCTTTTTTAAGAATGAACTTATCCACCAAGGAAATTGCTTCACTCATAAATGTGATGCCTGATAGTGTACTCAAGTCAAAATACAGACTGAAAAAGAAACTGGAATTGGATAAAGATGAAGATTTATCTCAGTTTTTGGATGCCTTGTGATGTACAGAAGTATCCATTCTCGATATATCCACATAATGAAATAAAATGTCTCGAACAAAAGTTAACTGGAATATTCAGGAAGGATTCTATTACCTGACTTAGAATAATCGAACTTAGGTTAATATTTTCCACCCATGTTGGCATTAATGCCAACATGGTGCCGACAAAGTGCCAGACAATGCCCACTTGCCTTTTAGATAAAACGTCGCCTTGGTTTAATCCTGACCTTGATCAAATTCATGTTCTGAACCAGTATGTTTTTTCCGGCCATTGATGAGCCCACTCTGAAAACCATTATTAGGCACATCAGCAAAGGCTGTAAGAATTCAAATGTGGAGCTCATTGATTACCATAGTACGGCTCATGTACTTATAATTTATTGCCTCTTCAATTATTCTAAACGAGATCAAATACAAAATCCTCCAGCCGTTTTTTTTACCACCAAAAAAAGTGACTGAAGGGACAGATCCCGGATTGAGTATCACTCATGATATCGTAAAAGCTCACAGTGGTGTAATAGAAATTGAGTCTAAAGTTAGTAAGGGGACCAAATTCATATTAACTTTGAAAGTATGAAGGCAAAGAAAAAATTGAAATCCGCTATTAAAAAAATAGCTGTATTGGTTTTAGGGATATGTCTTTTTGCAGGATGTAATATGATTCCTGAAGACGATGGTACAGCTCCACCTCCCCTTTTTCCACAACCTAAGAGTGTAGAGGCTAATCCTGAGGGTGGACATGCCGTAAATCCTGTAACGGGAGATACCATCCAACCCTTGATAAACTCATTGGGCGACACCTTGAGAACCGGTATCCCTGTACCAGCAAGAGGAAAAATTATCCATCATGATAGCGTAGCCCAATCTAAAGTAATAAAGACGAGCACTGAGCATTTTGTCGAAGTGAATGCCCATCCAAACCGACATAAAATTTCTGAAAATATTCCAACTTTTCAAATTGACCAAAGCCAACTTAACACGGTGAAAATAGGCGAAGGGAATCAAGACTTTGTGCTCACCAACTCCACAGGCGATACCATACCAACCGGAATACCCATACCCGTAAAAGGAAAGGTAGTGATAGCAAAACAGCCGACACCAAAAAAAGCCCTCCCACCTGCCTTTAAAGATGCCGCCATTGCCAACATACAATACCTAGATGTGGATCAAGGGATGCCTTCCTCTTATGTGCTTTGCGCGTTAGAAGATAAGAGCGGAAATCTATGGTTTGGTACTTGGGGAGGCGGAGTAACGAAATATAATGGGAGCAGTTTTACCCATTATACCGAACGAGAGGGATTAAGTAATAATATAGTTTGGTCTATTCTTGAAGATAAGAGCGGAAATCTATGGTTTGGTACAAATGGAGGCGGGGTAACGAAATACAATGGGAGCAGTTTTACTCATTATACTGAACAAGAAGGCTTAAGCAATAACAGAGTCAGGTCTATTCTTGAAGATAAGAGCGGAAATCTATGGTTTGGTACAAATGGAGGCGGAGTAACGAAATATAATGGGAACAGTTTTACCCATTATACCGCAAAAGAAGGCTTGAGCAATAACAGAGTCAGGTCTATTCTTGAAGATAAGAGCGGAAATCTATGGTTTGGTACAAATGGAGGCGGGGTAATGAAATACAATGGGAGTAGTTTTATCCATTATACCGAACAAGAGGGCTTAAGCAATAATTTAGTCAGGTCCATCCTTGAGGATAAGAGTGGAAATCTATGGTTTGGTACAAATGGAGGCGGGGTAACGAAATACAATGGGAGCAGTTTTACTCATTATACTGAACAAGAGGGCTTAAACAGTAATTTAGTCAGGTCTATCCATGAAGATAAGAGCGGAAATCTATGGTTTGGTACAGAAGGAGGCGGGGTAACGAAATACAATGGGAGCAGTTTTACCCATTATACCGAACAAGAGGGCTTAAGCAGTAATTTAGTCAGGTCTATTCTTGAAGATAAGAGCGCAAATCTATGGTTTGTTACTTGGGGTGGCGGGGTAACGAAATACAATGGGAGTAGTTTTACCCATTATACTGAACAAGAGGGCTTAAGCAATACTAGAGTCAGGTCTATCCTTGAAGATATCAGCGGAGACCTTTGGTTTGGTACTTGGGGCGGCGGTGTAACGAAATACAACGGGAGCAGTTTTATCCATTATACCGCAAAACAGGGCTTAAGTAATAATATAGTCTTGTCTATCCATGAAGACAAGAACGGGAATCTATGGTTTGGTACTTGGGGCGGCGGGGTAACGAAATACAATGGGAGCAGTTTTACCCAATATACCGAACAAGAGGGCTTAAGCAATAATAGTGTCTTATCTATCCATGAAGATAAGAGCGGAAATCTATGGTTTGGCACAGAAGGCGGCGGGGTAACGAAATACAATGGGAGCAGTTTTACCCATTATACCGAACAAGAAGGCTTAAGCAATAACAGAGTCAGGTCTATTCATGAAGATAAGAGCGGAAATCTATGGTTTGGTACAAATGGAGGTGGGGTAACGAAATACAACGGGAGTAGTTTTACCTATTATACCGAACAAGAGGGCTTAAGCAATAATAGTGTCTTGTCTATCCATGAGGATAAGAGCGGAAATCTATGGTTTGGTACAGAAGGTGGCGGGGTAACGAAATACAATGGGAGTAGTTTTACTTATTATATCAAACAAGAGGGCCTAAGCAATAATAAAGTCTGGTCTATCCTTGAAGATAAGAGCGGAAATCTATGGTTTGGTACAGAAAAAGGGCTAAACTATTTTAGCATACTACCATCCACGCTCAAAGTTGGAGGAGTAAATTCGGAACAATTTAAAATAAATTCATTAGTAAAAGGAGACGGTTTAAAGGGCTTAGACTTCATTTTAAACAGTGCCTTTATAGACAGTAAAAACAATGCCTGGTGGGGTGGTGGCAAAGGTTTGGCGACATTAGATCTTAACGCTTTTAAAACAGCACATAAGCCACCGGTGATTTATTTAAAACAATTGGACATCAACGAGCAATTTATTGATTACCGGAATATCACTGATAGTCTGGGCAATGAAATTGAATTTAAGGGTGTACAGCGGTTTGAAAACTACCCACTCAATTTAGAGCTGCCTTATGACAAAAATCACCTTACTTTTCATTTTGTGGGTATAGACTGGGCGGCACCTCATAAGGTAAAATACAGTTATCGTTTGTTGGGACTCGATGAAAGATGGAGTAATCCGACAAACGAAGCTAAAACAGATTACAGGAATCTATCCTTTGGGACTTACACCTTTCAGGTAAGAACCATTGGTGAATCTCAAGAATGGAGCGAACCCATTGAATATACTTTTACCATTCGTCCTCCCTGGTGGCATACTTGGTGGGCTTATGGTATTTATTTATTGATGTTTTTGAGTGCATTGAGAGTTTACAGTCTTTGGCGGGAAAGAAACCTTCGACATGAAAAGGAAAAATTACAACAAAAAGTAGAAGAAAGAACCCAAGATTTGAAGAAAAAATCTGAACAGCTTGAACATTCTTTAGTGAATTTGAAATCCACCCAAGACCAACTCATCCAGCAGGAAAAACTCGCCTCCCTCGGTCAGCTCACCGCAGGCATAGCCCATGAGATTAAGAATCCGCTTAATTTCGTCAATAACTTTTCAGATGTGAGCATCGAAATGATTGATGAAGCAATAGATGAAGTAAAGGCGCAGGACCTTGCTCCTCAGCCGCAGGATGATATCCTGGAAATACTTTCTGACATCAAATCGAACCTTGGCAAAATTCATGAACATGGATCCCGAGCCGACGGTATTGTGAAATCGATGCTCCAGCACTCCCGAGGTGGAACAGGGAAAATGGAACCTACCGACCTAAATACATTAATCAGGGAATACGTCAACCTAAGCTTTCACGGAATGCGCGCCGGCAAGGATCCTATCAATGTAGATATCCAATTAGATCTGGATGAATCCATCGATAAAGTGGATCTGGTGGGAGAAGATTTTAGCCGGGTGATTTTGAATTTATGTGGTAATGCATTCGATGCAATGCGGACTGCAAATCCCCAAGGTCTTGGGTCTCTTCATGTCCGCACAAAAAAACACAAGGATACCATCATCATAGAAGTAGAAGACAACGGACCGGGCATCCCAGATGAAATCAAAGACAAAATCCTGCAGCCGTTTTTTACTACCAAAAGAGGAACTGATGGAACGGGACTGGGCTTATCTATCACTAACGATATTGTAAAAGCTCATGGAGGTGTGATGGAAATTGAGTCCAAAGTTGGTGAGGGAACAAAATTCAAAATAATCTTACATTAGGATGGGCAAGTAGTTTTATGGCTAAATTCTTAATTGCCCGGAATTTTGGATTTAGTTTATCGGTTTGGAATAATGGGGCGATATTCAAAACCCTGGAAATTAGATGAAGTGTTTTAAAATACTGTATTGAAAACATCTTATCAGTAATTCATTCCTTTCCGATTCAGTATCATTTTATGTAGTGAAAAAAGTTAGAAAATGGAAGCTTAAAACTTTTTTTGGAAACAAAAGATAATTCGACTAACTTTGACCAATAAAAGTACATGCTTAATTTTTATTCTTTTTCGTTTGACCAATAAACTACATATTTATTTTTCGGTAGATGTTTTCAGCCAGGTATTAATAAAAAAATTTAGTAACTACTTCTTATTAGTTACTTCTTTAAATATTCCGGTTTTTGAAAAGGCAACCACCCCTAAAAAGGTCAGGAAATTTGATATTTTCGATTTTGACATTGACTTTGGATTTTCTTATAAATTAATGGATTTTCAATTACAGCCAATTATTAATGAAAAGCCCTCCGGAAAACTTATGGAATTAAGCCTTTACTATTAATTTTTGAGGATAAATAGGGGGCAGATTTTAATGAAGAGAGAAAATATTATTGGTTATGTTTATTCATGTTTGAAAGCTTTTCAAAAAATTTAAAAAAGTATGAAATTATTTTCTTCTCTTTTTATTCTTCTTTTTTTCTCCACTTTTTACCTTGGTAGTCAAAATGCTACAGATATCGGGTACCCGATAATTACCAATTTTAATCAAAAAGATATTGGTGGATCTCAGGGCAATAGAGGTATTGTTCAGGATAGTCGAGGGGTTATGTATTTTGGTAATAATCATTACTTATTAGAGTATGATGGTGTTAGCTGGCGACAACATTTGACATCAAAAAATATTAACATTATTGCTCTTGCTATAGGAGATGATGACATAATATACGTTGGTGCCTACGGGGATTTAGGTTACTTTAAGAGAAATGATTTAGGTAAGTTAGAGTATTATTCGATAAAAGAACACCTACCTGAAGAACATCAAAATTTTTCGCAAATACAAAGTGTATATAAGGCAGGGGGTAAAGTTTACTTCAAAACATTTAATTTTTATACTGCCAATATAATTGCTGTATGGGATACAGTATCTGAGGAGTTTAGCGATATAATGATTCAAGAGTTCCCTGCCCATATTTTTTTAGCTAATGATGTTATTTATAAGCAAATATATGGAAAGGGGTTAAAACAGTTAGTGGGGGATGAATTTGTGTTTTTAAATGATGGAGAGACTTTTGCCGAACGAATTATTATGGACATAATCCCATCTGAGAACAGTTCAACTGATATATTGGTAATAACTGCTCAAGAGGGCATATTTCTATATGATGGTAACACCTTTAGCCCATATTTTACAACCAATTTTTCAAATTTAGAGAATTGGTTTACTTCAGGAGTGGTTCTTAACAATGGGAATATTTTACTATCCACGATTAATACGGGTGTCTTTGAAATCAATTCTGAAGGAAAAGAACTTAGGAAATACGATGAAGAAAGTGGATTGGGGAGTAATTTAGTATCCTCTTTATTCAAGGATAGAGTTGGTGATATATGGGTTTCAACACAAAATGAGATATCCAGATTGGTCATGTCATCGCCGATTCTATCATTTGACAGACGATCTGGTCTGTCAAATTATATCAGTAATTTCTTCAAACATGATGATAGAATTTATGCTGGAGGTTATGTTGGGGCATTATTTTCTTACAATGAACTTTCTAGACAATTTGAAGCTATTGAAGAGTTGAAGAATACTCAAATCAACTGGATTTCTCAATTAGAAGATGAACTGATACTTTCTACCTCAGATGGATTAAAAATCCTTAAAGAAGATAACAAAATTGTTTCCATGTTCTCTGATGGTATAAGGCTACCATGGAGTCTTAAAATGAGACCTTCTGATTTTTATTCCGACAGATTTTTTTTATTTTCTGTTCGAGGAGTTTGGATTATAAGAAATGATGGTAAACACTGGGTAGATGAGGGACTTTTTTTTGAAACAAAAGCACAAGTATGGTCTGTAGCGGAAATTGACGAGAACTCAATGTGGGTAGGCACTAGTGAAGGATTGTTTTTATTGGAATATTCTACTAATAATAATACTGGTGAGTTAGTTTTGACCGAAAATGTGATAAAAAATTTTACTACAGGCTATGGACTCCAAAAGGGTAAAGTAAGACCATTAAAAATTTCAGATGAGATATATTTTGCCTCTGAGGATAGTCTCTACGTTTTTGATTCAGTTAAAAATCGTTTCATATCAGATGTTGGTAATCCATTAATTAAATATTTCACTGATTTTCCTACCGGTTCGGACGGTAGTAAAGATATAGAACAGGATAACCTTGGCAATATCTGGATTTATAGTAGTAAAAGAATTTCACTGGGTACCATCGAAGATGGTGAAAAGTACCAATGGATTACTACTCCTTTTAATAGACTTATCGAGGAAGGATTTTCGCATCTTTTTTCAGAAGGAAATGGGTTGTTTTGGTTTAATACATTTAATGGGTTAGTGCGTTATGATTTGAGTAAAGCAAAAAAAATACACCCGGATTTTCCCACTTTGATTAGACAAGTTGCTGTTTCAGGTGATTCAATCCTTTATTACGGTGGAGGAAAAGTTTCCGATCTAACACCTGTGGAAATTAATTTTTCCAATAACTCCATACGATTTGATTATTCTGCTACAAGATTTGAAGACCGGGGGTTACTTCGTTTTTCCACTTTTTTGGATGGTTATGATGATAATTGGACAGGCTGGGCCACAGAGACCCACAGGGAGTTTACAAACTTGTCACCTGGTTCTTACACCTTTAAGGTAAAGGCAATGGATGTTGGAGCAATTGAAGGTTTACCTGCTTCTTATTCATTCATAGTTTTACCGCCATGGTATATGACGTGGTGGGCTAATATTATGTATTTGCTTATTCTTTTAGGGATAATTTATCTGTTCAGTTGGTGGAGGACACAAAAACTAAAGAAGGTGAATTTGGAACTGGAAGAAAAAGTAAAAGAAAGAACCCAACAACTTGAAAAAAAATCAGATGATCTGTCAGAGTCCTTGATAAAGCTCCAATCCACCCAAGCTCAACTAATTCAGCAGGAAAAGCTCGCCTCCCTCGGTCAGCTCACCGCAGGCATAGCCCACGAGATCAAAAATCCGCTGAATTTTGTGAATAATTTTTCAGATGTGAGCATCGAGATAATAGAAGAGACTTTGGAAGAAATGAGCAAGCAAGCGGCGAAAGACGAGAAACTCATCCAAGAAAATCTTGAAGATATCCAATCTAACTTGGAGAAAATCCACGAACACGGCTCCCGGGCAGACAGTATCGTGAAATCCATGCTGATGCACTCACGTGGCGGTAGTGGAAAAATGGAACCCACCGATCTAAATGCTCTTATCAAGGAGTACGTCAATCTAAGTTTCCATGGGATGAGAGCTAGTAAGAATCCTATCAATGTGGATATCCAATTAGATCTGGATGAATCCATCAATAAGGTAGATCTGGTAGGAGAAGATTTTAGCCGGGTGATTTTGAATTTATGTAGTAATGCATTTGATGCAATGCGGACTGCAAATCCGGAAGGTCTTGGGTTCCTTAATGTCCGAACAAAAAAACAAAAGGATACCATCACCATAGAAATAGAAGACAACGGCCCGGGTATCCCAGATGAGATGAAGGACAAAATCCTGCAGCCGTTTTTTACCACGAAAAAAGGTACTGAAGGAACGGGACTGGGCTTATCTATCACTAATGATATTGTAAAAGCTCATGGAGGTGTAATAGAAATTGAGTCCAAAGTTGGTGAGGGAACAAAATTCATATTAACTTTGAGTGTATGAAGACAAATAAAAAATTGAAATCCTCAATTAACAAAGTAGCTGTATTAGTTTTAGGGGTATGTCTTTTTGCAGGATGCAATATGACTCCTGAAGACGATGGCAGAGCCCCACCTCCCCTTTTTCCACAACCCAAAAGTGTAGAGGCTAATCCTGAAGGAGGGTATGCCGTAAATCAAGTAACAGGTGATAGTATTCGTCCAATTATCAACTCTACAGGCGATACAGTCATTACGGGTGCACCCATTTCAGCGCAAGGTAAGCGCATCAATCTTGACAGTGTAGAAGCACCAAAGATTGTTGAAGCTCCAGATTTTGAAACTCTCAAAAGATATTTAGCTCATCCCAATTACTACCGAATTCCGGATCATTTAACTTCCACCCCCATTGACCACAGCCAATTAAAAACAGTAAAAGTAGGTGAAGGTAATCCGGATTTTATTTTACTTAGTTCCACAGGTGATACCATACCTACAGGAATTCCCATACCGGCAAAAGGCAATGTTGTGAAAGTAAAGTATCCCGAACTTGTAAAAGCTTTTCCTATGGTATCAAAAGATGCCTCAACGGTAAATCTAAAATATCTGGATTTAGATCAGGGAATGAGATCCTCATATATCTTTTCGATTTTAGAGGATAAAAACGGTTATATTTGGTTTGCTACAGCTCTTGGGGGAATAGGATTTTATGATGGGGAATCATTCACTCACTTTACTACCAAAGAAGGACTGAATCATGACTATGTCTTTTCTATTTTAGAAGATAGGAACGGTCATATTTGGATAGCTTCTAATGGCGGTGGTTTGAGTGTTTTTAATGGGGAATCATTCACTCACTTTACTGAAGAAGAAGGCTTGTCAAGTAATTATGTATTATCAATTTTGGAAGATAAGAAAGGACGGCTTTGGTTCGGCACTTTTGGAGGAGGTGTAAGTGTTTATGATGGAGAAACTTTTACTCATTTTAGTATAAAAGAAGGTTTGAGTGATGACAGGGTTTGGTCAATGTATGAAGACAGGGACGGTCTCTTATGGTTTGGCACAGAGAGAGGGGGCATTAGTGTTTATGATGGAGAATCATTTACACACTTTAAGAAAAATGATGGGCTTTCTTCAGACAATGTAAGGTCAATAATAGAAGACAAGTCAGGCAATATTTGGATTGGAACATTTGGGGGTGGTGTAAGTATATATGATGGTAAAAGCTTCAGGCATTTTACGCAAAATGAGGGATTGCCCCATAATGTTGTAATGTCTATATTGGAAGACTCTCTCGGAAATATATGGATAGGCACTTATGGAGGTGGCGCTTGTTTATATGATGGAGAATCATTTACTCATTTTACAGAAAATGAGGGATTGCCCCATAATATTGTTTATTCAATATATGAGGATACAAAAGGTAATATTTGGTTTGCCACAAATGGAGGTGGTTTAGGGTATTTTAATTATCAGTCTTTTTCTCATTTTGCAAGGAAAGAAGGTCTCAATATTTTCAGGGCAATGTCAATGATAGAAGATAGAAATGAGAACTTTTGGTTTGGCACCTTCAGGGACGGAATAATTTATTATGATGGTGAGTTTATTACTCAATTAAAGAAAGAGGAGGGACTGAGCGATAATAGAATCATGTCTATATTAGAGGATAGAAACGGACATTTTTGGTTTGGAACATGGAGTGGTGGTGTGACAAAGTATGATGGAAATAATTTCATTCATTATAGCGAAAAACAAGGATTGATTGATGGTATTGTCAATTGTATTTTTGAAGACCAAAAGGGGAATATTTGGTTTGGTGTCAGGGGTCGTGGTTTAGTGCAATTTAATGGAGAAAATTTTACCGTTTTTAACACACACGGTGGGCTAAATCTCAATGTAATAATGTCGATACTTGAGGACAAATCCGGAAATCTATGGATTGGAACCAAAGGCGGTGGTGTAGTACATTTTGATGGAGTTTCCTTTACCCATTTTACCGAAAAAGAAGGTCTGAGTGATAATAACGTCGTGTCGATGATAGAAGACAAATATGGACACCTATGGTTCGGCACTGAAAATGGTGGTGTGAGTGTTTTTGACGGAAACTCATTTACATATTTCACTGAAAAAGAAGGTTTGAGTAGCAATAAAGTTAGATCTGTTCTAGAATCTTCTAAAAACACAAAAGAGAGTCAAATTTGGGTAGCTACTTTAATAGGAATCACTAAGATTGATATAGAATCAAATAATCCACAGACGGAATCTCAATTATCTAACAATCAAAAGAAATCTGACAGCGACCATATCAAAAACATGTCTTCATCAAAAATCTACAATCTACAAAGATTTACAAAATATGATGGTTTAAAAGCGATGGACTTTCTGGTTAACAGTGCTTTTATAGACAAAAAAAACCGTGCATGGTGGGGTACTAGTGAGTCTCCTGTAAATTTAAACTTAGACAATTTTAAAATTTCCGAAAATCCCCCTTCTCTCCACTTTAAGCAATTGTTTATTAATGAAAACTATATTGACTATTATAATCTGAATGATAGCAATTTCCGAGATGTTAGGTTTAGTGAAGTCAAAAGTTTTGAAAACTACCCACTTAGCCTAAGTTTACCTTATTATAAAAACCACCTCACATTTCATTATGTCGGTATAGACTGGGCAGCACCTCATAAGATACAATACAGTTATCGTTTGTTGGGACTTGATGAAAGATGGAGTAATCCGACAAACGAAGCTAAAACAGATTACAGGAATCTATCTTTTGGCACCTACACCTTTCAGGTCAGAGCCATTGGAGAGAGTGGGGAATGGAGCGACCCATTTGAATATACCTTTACCATTCGCCCTCCGTGGTGGCATACATGGTGTGCGTATATAGGTTATGTTCTATTGATATTACTGGCACTTCGAATATTCAGCAAATGGCGTGAGCGAAAGTTGCAGGAAGAGAAAGAACAACTACAAAAGAAAGTGGAAGAAAGAACGAGGCAGCTTAAAGATTCATTGGAAAATCTCAAGTCTATTCAGGATCAACTAATCCAACAGGAAAAACTCGCCTCCCTCGGTCAACTTACCGCTGGTATTGCCCACGAGATCAAGAACCCCCTGAATTTTGTGAATAACTTTTCGGATGTGAGCATTGAAATGATTGATGAGGCCATAGATGAAGTGAAGGCACAAGGCCTTGCGCCTTCACCTGAAGAAGACATAATAGAAATCCTTTCTGACATCAAATCCAATCTCGCAAAAATCCACGATCACGGTTCCCGTGCCAATGGAATAGTGTCTTCTATGCTGCAGCACTCTAGAGGAGGAACCGGCCAAAAGGAACCTACCGACCTGAATACTCTTATCAAGGAGTACGTCAATCTAAGCTTCCATGGGATGAGAGCAAGTAAGAACCCAATCAATGTCGATATTCAATTGGACCTCGATGAATCCATTGATAAGGTGGATCTGGTAGGAGAAGATTTTAGCCGGGTAATTTTGAACCTCTGCAATAATGCATTTGATGCCATGCGGGAATTATCAAATGAACGTCTTGCGGTTCTCCATGTCCGCTCGATAAGAAAAAATGGTAGCATTATCATTGAAATAGAGGATAATGGACATGGTATTCCGGATGAGATCAAAGGAAAAATTCTGCAACCGTTTTTTACCACCAAGAGAGGAAC
>SLAV01000163.1 GCA_007126655.1 Haloferula sp.
AGGGATAACGGAATATCCTGGGCTTCCTCATCCCCCAAGCGGGCTCCCACACGGAAAAACAGCGGCCCGGGACCGGTGGCCCGGACGCGGAGCAGCTCGGGAGTGTCTTCCAGGATTTCCATCCCGTCGGTCGTCCAACTCTTGGCATCCCCGAGGGTCGCCGTGAACTCGATCCATGCTTCGATATCGTCGGCCAGCCCGTCGCGCGTCATGATGGCCACGGTCTGCGTGCCTTCCCCCGTGGTCTCGACGCCCAGGTTAATCGGCAGCGGTCGGGCGTTCTCCCCGGCCTCGAAGCCGAACAGATACTTGAGCAGGTTCGGCAAATCATCGCCCGCGGGAGCGGCGGCCCACCCGCTGATTTCCGGATCGTCCAGTTCCGCCTCACTGAAATTGCGGTTGCGCCATAGGTAGCGGTTGGGCTGCGTGATGTGGTGCACGCTTCCCGCCAGGCTCACGACATACAGCTCGCCGTCGGCATCCTCGCCGAAGGAAGCCGGGGAAGGGATGCCGCCGAGGGCGGACGTCCAATCGACAAGCGAGTCGGTTTCCGGCGCGGTCGCTCCCGGGCGGAAGGAGCGGACGAATCCGTCCACGTAGTCGGCAAAGAAATACAAGCCGCGCAAGTGGGGCATGGCTTCACCGCGATACACGTAACCGCCCGTCACGGATTTGCGACCGTCGGAGAAGTCGTATTCGAAAAACGGATCAACCCGGTCGGCGGCGGGAATCTCGGGCTCGAGACCGGTGAAGCGGGTGCCCTCGTAGGCGCGCCAGCCGTAGTTTTCTCCGCCGGCGGAGTCCGCCGGCTGGAAGTTGATTTCCTCACGCGCGGACTGCCCGACATCGGCGATCCAGAGGTCGCCGGTTTCCCGATCGAAGCTGTTGCGCCAGGGATTGCGCAGCCCGTATGCCCAGATCTCCGGTTCGGCTGTGGCGTGGTCCGCGAAGGGATTGTCCGCGGGGATCCGGTAGTTGCGGTCGGGATTTCGATGGAATCCGTCGCCGTCCACGTCGATGCGCAGCATGGACCCGAGGAGATTCGTCAGATCCTGCGACCGTCGGTTGGGGTCGTTGCCGCTGCCGCCGTCGCCGAGGGCGATGTAGAGGTAGCCGTCGGGGCCGAAATCCATCCAGCCGGCGTTGTGGTTGGCAAAGTCCTGCGGCACCGTGATGATGTCGTGCGCGCTCTCCGGATCGGCCACATGCGGGTCGGCTTCCGACACGGTGTAGCGCCGCACGACGGTATCCCCCGCGGGATTGGTGAAGTTCACGAAAAAGTATCCGTTATCCTCAAAATCGGGATGGAAGGCCATGCCGAGGAGGCCGCGCTCGCTGTTGGTGGAAATCGGACTCAGGGTGAGAAAGGGTGTCGGGCGAAGAGCCTTCTCGACCGTGTCGTAAATCCGTACTGCACCCGTTTTTTCGAGGATGAACAGGCGCGTGTCATCGCCGGGGGCGGCCGTGAGGAAGAGCGGCTGGGTCAGTCCGGAAACCACGGGCCTGGCAATGACCGGCCCGAAGGTTTCCGTGAGTCCGGCGGCCTCCGGGCTGATGGGGGGTGCGGCGGGGAGATCGCCTGGCGAGGCAAGCAGGCAGGTGAATGCCGGCATCAGCAAGAGCCGCCCGGATTGGTGAAGTTTGACATGATGCATTCGACCAACATCTCTACCGTGCGTCCGGCTGTCAAACCCGCAGGCGGAACGTGGTCTCATGCGTGTGGTTGGCGGATCCGATCCGGAAAGCGCGCAGTAAATCCTGACAAGTGAGCCGCACCGATTTCCCGCAACCATAAGAAACGATACCGCAAGGATCCCGGTCCGCTCCATCCCGCCGCCTCGGCAACCCCCGACCTCCGGCTAGGGAAATCACCCGGTTACCCATAACTCAAAACCCGTTTTCTCCGTCGAACATACTTGACTCAATCTTACGGTTTTGGTATGCGGCCATGATACGCTCAGATATTTCGTTCCCGCGCCCATGTCGGCAGACGCATTTAATCCCACCCATAAAACCCATGAAACTCCGAATCCTTGCCCTACCCGACTCTCCGGAAAAACCGCGCCCGGTTTGCGCCGGCGACAACTCCGGCATGCGCCAGCCGGATCCCACGCCGCAATCCGGGCATTCCACGACTTCCCCGGCATGGATGGCCGCGCCCGCGTCCATGCTCGGACTTTGCCTCTTCCTGTTCGCTCCGTTGACGGGCGGTGCCGAACCCGCGGATGTCGCGCTGATCGAAGCAACGGACGACACGGACACCATACGGCTGGGAATCCGCGGGGAACTGGCAAGCCCTTATCAACTGGAGCGCTCGAACGACCTCGATTCGTGGACGACTGTCGATGAAATCATCACGCTTGAATCGCCCCATTGGGTGGAAATGCCGGTGGACGGGGAACAGTCGTTTTACCGGTTCGCGAGAAGAGAGCCGGACGAGCAGGCGCCGGAAGCGGACTCGTTCGACGAGGCCGGGTTGCTCGCCGATTTGCAACAGCTTGAGGAGGCGGTCGCGGACGGTTCTTCCGGGGATCTGGATCTTGTCAACTGGGTCGAACCGACCGGGGAATCCAATACATTCACGGAAGATGACGCCACCGTCGAGGTGTCCCGCACCTACGCCACCTACGAGGATGCGTTTCTCCTTGAGGGTTCCCCCCAGGTACCATCCTCTCCCGACGGCGGCGATGAAACCGTGCATTCCCCTGAAGCACCCTTGGAGGCGATGGGCGACTCTCCGGCCTCCGTCAGATTGCCGGGCAGGCACGGAAGCAGCAACATCAACATCACGGGAAACACCGTGTCCGTCGGAGAGGAGACCATCAGCTTCGATCTCACGCCCTGGCTTGAGCCGCTCGAACCCACCATCGCGGACCGCGTCCGCTCCTCACTCATGAATCCGCCGCCACCGCCATCACCGGAAATGATCCAGGAGGCCTGCGGCGCGGGCTATCTCGCCGTGGCGAACGCCACCATCTTTTCCATCAGCCAGAGACGTGCCGAAACCTTTTTATTCAACGACCGGCCGGCCGAACGCGTGATCACCAAGGAGTTCACTTTCCAGTATGCCTACACCTACGACTGCGAGAGAAACGAATTCCGGAGATCCATTTCGGCGAGAGTTTCGAAGACGAGCACGTTTACCTACATCGATGCGGACGGCCAACAACAAACCGACCGCCAGGAATTCGGGAACAGCTATTTCTGGAGCATCGACGGATAGGGCGGGTGGCATGAACCCACCGATGCCCATATCGCCGACCATAATCCATATACCAGGAATTTGTCCCGGAATGCGGACGGCAGGCGGGCGGCCATCGACAACGCGTTTTCATCACCCATCTCTCACGGCCGGTATGCCTCGCGGTGGCGCAGGATGCCGTCGAGCGCGGGCTGCGGATCGCAGATGTGATCGATCATCCGTTCCCACGCGTCGCGCCCCGAGAGCAGGCGCACCTCGATTCGCAGGAAATAGACCGGCACGTCGATGCTTGCGGGTCGGGGAAATCTCACCGCGTCCTTCTCGGTGGTGACGATCATCTCCATGTCGCGCTCGACGCAACGCTGCATGAATCGCTCGACGTCCCGTTTCCCGAACCGGTGGTGGTCGGAAAAACGACGCCTGATCTCCACCTTCGCGCCGAGATCCCGCAGCGACCCCTCGAACGCCTCCGGCACCGCGATCGCGGAAATCGCGCCGACCCATTTGTCTTTGAGGAATTCGAGCGGCCGGGTCTCGCCGGTGAAGACGTTCTCCAGCCGCACCGGCCCGTGCGCACATTCGATGATCTCCGCGGTGCGGTTGTGGCGGCGGATGCGGCGGATCAGGTCCGCGTTCGACGAGCCGTCGCATTTGGTGATGAGGATGAACCCGGCGCGCCTGAGGTTGCGCGGCGGCTCGCGCAGCGTGCCGCGAGGCAGCAGCCAGCCGGTGCCGAACGGCGCGCGCGAATCGACGAGCACGATGTCGAGTGTGTGCGCGAGATCGAGGTATTGCATGCCGTCGTCGAGTAGCAGCGTGTCCGCCTCCAGCTCCCGCACCGCGAAGCGCCCGCCCTTCACCCGGTCTTTGTCCACCACCACGCGCACGCCATCGAGGTTCTTCGCCAGCATGTATGGCTCGTCGCCGGCGTATTTCGAATCGAGCATCAGCTCGTCACCGGTGGAAACCACCCTCGGCATCTCGTGGCCGGGCACGGACCGCCCGTTCCGCGACGTCCAGCTCTGCGGGTGCTCCGGTTTTTTACTCTTGTAGCCGCGCGAGAGGATCGCCACCCGCCGTCCGCGCCCGCGCAGCGTGCGGGCGAGCAGCTCCACCACGGGCGTCTTGCCGGTGCCGCCGACCGTCAGGTTGCCCACCGAGATCACCTGGGTGCCGAGGTGGTGGCGCGGCTTCCAGTCGTTGCGGTAGCGCCACAGCCGCAGCCACACACCGAGGCGGAACAAGCCGGACATCGTGCCGAGAAACAACCGCATCAGCGCCGCGCGGAATCCTTTCGCCCGGCCGAAGATCACGTCGGCGCCCCATTGTTCCAGCTCGTCAACGACCTCCTTCATGCGGTTCTAACGCGGCAGCAGCAGCTCCTCGTCCTTCAGGCCGGTGATTTCGCCAAGCCCCTTCATCAGCCGCCTGAGTGTGAAAAACAGGAACACCAGGATCGGCAGGCCGATCACCGCGAACCCCCACCCGGTGAGCTTCGCAACCTGCGAGTTGTAGATTTCCCGCGCGTTGCTCGCCGCGTGGTCGATGCCGCCGAGGAAATACAGCGCCAATACGAAATTGAGCACCGTGCTCAGCAGGAACGAGGCCGAGAACAACAACGTCGCCTGGAACAGCACCCGGTCGTATGCCTCCTGCGCGCCGCGCTCGGCCACCACCTTGTCGATCCGGCGCACGTCGAATATCGAATCGCTGTAAAGGAATACCCGCAGCAGCGGTGTCGGCGTCCAGTGCGAGCCGATCACCGCGAGCGCCAGGATGAATGGAATCGAAGCCTCCTTGAAGCCGAATAGAATGTGTGCGTTCTGCTTCACCGTGCCGTCCTCGTTCCACAGGTAGAGGGTGAGTCCGCCGGTGAGCAGCACCGAGAACAAGCCGAGCGCCGAGAAAAAGTTGGCCCTGCGGTTCCGGATGAAAAACCAGACCCCGTAGCTGATCGGCAGAGCCAGGGCGATCACCAGCGCCTTCACCGGCCCGAGGTGCCACACACGCACCGCCTGATCGATCTCCCGCTGGAATTCGGGGTCTTTGCTCAGATAGCTCAACGCCAGCACCGGAATCAGCACGTTGATCAGGACGTTGGCCAGCGGGTGGTCTTTGGAGGGATCGGATTTCTGAGCCATGGCAGGGCGGCAGGAAATCAGGAACCCGCCGCCGTGAAAACCTTAAATCCGCCATGGACGGGACCAAGAGCATTTGGCTTGGGAGTCCATCTGCAATTCCCGCCTTGCGATTCTTCCGATGAAGGTGCCGGGCGCCGGCATGCCTTACGGGCACGGCGATAATCCGGTCCTCTTCGAGGATGTGCCGGCTATCTGCACTCCCGGGTCAATAAGCCGCCAGGTAACGTCGCTGCGCTTCTGCCTCCGGGTTTTTCGGGTCTTTTCCCGCGTCCTCGCAGGTGTCGGCGATCAATTCGTCGCGGAACTTGGCGATGATCGCCTCGACCGGCCAGGAAGAGGCTTCGCCAAAGGCGCAAATGGTGCGGCCGTCGATCTGGAATGCGACGCTTTCAAGGGTTTCGATGTCCCTGGGCGTGGCCTTGCCTTCGACCAGGCGGTCGGTGATTTTCTGCATCCAGGTGGATCCTTCGCGACAAGGAGTGCACTGGCCGCAGGATTCGTGGGCGTAGAACGCATTGATGTTGTTTAGCACCCAGGAGATCCTGCGCGAATCGTCAATGACGATGACGCCGCCGGAGCCGGCCATCGAACCGCAGGCGGCCAGGGTGTCGAAATCCATCGGGATGTCCCAGAAACCGAGTTCGCGCTCGCTGCCGTCCGGATTGCGGAGTTTGTAGGATTCATCGGCGCGGAGGATCTTCGAGGACGATCCGCCGGGGATCACCGCCTTGATCCCGCGCCCGTCCTTCGGGCCGCCGCACATGTCGTAAAGCAGCTCGCGCATGGTGACCTTGCCGACTTCGATTTCGAAATAGCCCGGCTTTTTCACATCGCCGGAGACGCAGAGAATACGGGTGCCGGTATTGCGGGGCGCGCCGAGTTTCGCGTATCCATCACCACCCATTTCGATAACGTGTTTCACATGACAGAGGGATTCCACGTTGTTGACGATTGTCGGGCACATGTATAGCCCGAGCGCGGCGGGAAAATACGGTGGTTTGATGCGCGGATACGGGCGCTTGCCCTCGAGCGACTCGATGAGGCCGGTTTCCTCGCCACAGATGTAGGCTCCGGCGCCGCGGTGGACGTAAATTTCGAGATCGAAGCCGGTATCGAGCAGGTTTTTGCCGAGAAAATTGTGCTCACGGGCCTCCTCAATGGCTTTTTCGACGATTTTGGCGGCTTCGGGAAACTCTTCGCGAATGTAGATGTAGGCAATGTGCGCGCCGACGGCGAAGCAGGAAATGATCATGCCTTCGAGCATCTGGTGCGGATCCTGGTGGAGAATGTACCGGTCCTTGAAGGTGCCGGGCTCGGATTCGTCGGCATTGCAGATGAGATACACCGGCTTGGTGTTGTTCGGCGGGATGAACGTCCACTTCACGCCGGTCGGAAATCCGGCACCGCCGCGCCCGCGCAAGCCGGATTTCTTGACCTCCTCGGTGATGGCCTTGGGCTCCATTTTGACCGCCTTCCTGAGCTGTTCGTACCCGCCGTCCTCCAGGTAGCGCCCGATGGACGGATTCCAGCCCTCGCGGTCCACGTTTTTGAAAATGAGGCGTGTCTCGAGCGGATGAGGTGGTTTTGTGTAGGTGATGGCGCTCATGATGGGGTCAAAAGACATCAGGATTTGTATGATTCCAGTAGCTTTCCGGCCTTTTCCGGGGCGACGCCCTCGTGGAAATCATCGTTCACCAGGCAGACCGGCGCGGTGCCGCATGAGGCGAGGCACTCGGCGAATTCCACTGAGAAATTCCCGCATGGCGAGACAGCGACCGGGTGATGGTGCGAATCGATCGAAGACCGGTCGATCCCGGTGAGTTCGCAAAGCTTATCCATTAGTTCATGGGATCCACCCATCGCACATGACAGCGTGCGGCAGACGCGGATGTGGAATTTTCCCGGCGCGGTCTGCCGAAAGCCCGGATAAAACGAGACCACCTCCAGCACCTTGATCGGTTCCAAATCAAGCTTGGCGGCCACCCAATCGATCGCCTCGGCGGAGATGAACCCGAACCTGTGCTGGACGATGTGCAGCAACGGCAACGTGGCCGAACGCTTGTGGTCGGGGTAATGAGAGATCCGCTCGTCCGCCTCGGACTCCAATTCCGGCGAGATCGCGAACTTCGGGAAGTATCGCGAACCCGGGGTGTCGGGCGAGGCGGTATTTTGATCGAGGATGGCCTGTGACATGTATCGGAACTACTGGGTGAGGACGCGCTCGACATTCTCGAGATTGCGGTCGCGGCTGATCACCTCTCCCTGGAGATCGGTGATGATGACCGATGGAATACCGCGGACCCCGTGCCCGAGTTCCTCGCGGACTTCGCGGGCTTTGTCGAAACTCACCTGCGGCCAGGGCATCTTCGCGTCCCGGGCGTATCCGGTCATGGCCCTTTCGTCGCGGTCGCTGGTTATGAGGATCAATTCGAATTCGTCGCCGTGGCTCTCCTTCATGCGCTCGTAGAATTCCACAAGGTCGGGAGTGTAGGCGCGGCAGGGCGGGCACCAGGATGCGGTGTAGTAGAAAACATAGTATTTGGACGGTTTTTCCGTGAAATCGAAGTCGCGCAGCCTGCGGCCTTCAAGGCGGACGAGATTGCCGTCGAGCAGTTCGTCGAAGACGCTTTCGGGTGCGGGTTCCCAACCGCGAACGCGTTCCGCGCACTCATCGGAAAGTGAAGCGGCATCGAGTTCCACCGTCCGGCCGTCTTCCAGCTCGAATTTTCCGGTGGCCTTGTCGCCGTCCCTGACGACTTCGATCAGTTTCATTCGCGCGGTATTTCCATCCTGGTTGGTCCAGTTCTCGAATTCGGCGGCGGCACCACCGGCAAAGATACCGGCGGCCAACATGGTGGTGAGCATTTTTTTCATTGCGGTTTGATTATGGCATCATCTGTCGCACTCGCCCATCACAAAATCGAGTGATCCGAGAATTGCGGGGATGTCGGAGACCACGTGACCGGGCAGCAGACGCGAAACGATCGAAAGGTTGCAGTAGGACGGGCTGCGGATTTTCAGGCGGTAGGGAACCCCGCCTCCCTTCGAGTGGATGTAGAATCCAAGTTCTCCTTTCGGATTCTCGGCCGCGAAATACACCTCACCCGGCGGAGCGTCGATGCCCTGGGTGGCGACGATGAAGTGGTGGATCAGCTCCTCCATCGACATCAGCACCCGCTCCTTGTCCGGCAGCATGCTCTTCGTGTCTGCCAGGTTCACCGCGCCGGGTGGCATGGTGTCGAGCACCTGTCGGCAGATGCGGATCGACTGGCGCATTTCCTCCATGCGGATCTGGTATCGGGCGTAGCAATCGCCGTCGTCGCAGATCGGCACGTCGAAATCGTATTTCTCGTAGCCGAGGTAGGGGCGGTCCTTGCGGAGGTCGCGCGCGACGCCCGAGGCGCGGAGGTTCGGCCCGGTCATGCCCCAGTCGATGGCGGACTCGCGGGAAATCACGCCAACGTCCATCATCCGGTCGCGGAAAATCTTGTTCTTGTCGAGCAACTTGGCGATGTCGTCGATGGTGCCCTCGCATTCCTCAAGGAAGGTGCGGACGGACTCCTCGAAACCATCCGGCATGTCCCGCAACTGGCCGCCGACACGGGTGTAAGAGGTGGTGAAGCGCGCGCCTGTCAATTGCTCACAGAGGTTATACACCTTCTCGCGCTCGGTGAAGGTGTAGAGGAAGACCGTCATCGCACCGACGTCCATCGCACAGACCCCGACGCCGAGCATGTGGGCCGAGATGCGCGCAAGTTCGCAGCACAACACGCGCAGCGCCCGCCCGCGCGGGGGCAGCTCCCAGTCCATGAGTTTCTCCACCGCGCATGCGTAGGCCACGTTGTTGGCGAGCGGGGCGAGGTAGTCGAGCCGGTCGGTGTATGGCACGAACTGGTTGTAGTGCATGTTCTCGGCGATTTTCTCGTCACCGCGGTGGAGGAATCCGACGTCCGGATCCGCCTTTTCGATCGCCTCGCCGTCGAGTTCGAGCACCAGGCGGAGCACCCCGTGGGTCGCCGGGTGGGACGGCCCCATGTTGAGCGTCATGCGCTCGCCGACGAGGTCGCCCGCCTCCTGGTGGTAGCTTTCGGCGGCCATGGCGGCGGCGGTTTGCGCGTCGGGAGCCTCGATTTCCTTGGTATTTCTGCTCATGCCTCGGGTCGGCGCAATAAGCACCCATCCCCCGGGGGTCCGCAAGGGCTTTGTGAAAATTTTCACAAGCGCGCGCGGAGGTCCGCGAACCGGGCCCCGGCAGCACGGCTGGCTTGCGACGATTTGCGGATTGTCGGCTTGTCAACGGGCCGGGCATCTCCGACGGTTCGCGCCGCACAAATCACGACCCATACGAAATGAACACCCCGATTCTCGCCCAAGCCGCCAACGAGGCCCGCGGCCTCGCCATGGACGCCGTCCACGCCTGCAACTCCGGCCATCTCGGCCTGCCGCTCGGCTCCGCCGAGATCGGCGCGGCGCTTTTCGGTGAGTCCCTGAACTACCATCCCGGCGCGCCCAAGTGGCTCAACCGCGACCGTTTCATCCTTTCCGCAGGCCATGGCTCGATGTTCCTCTACGGCTGGCTGCACCTCGCCGGTTACGACGTCCCGATGGACGAGCTGAGGAACTTCCGCAAGCTCCACTCGATCACCCCCGGCCACCCCGAATTCCACGAAACCCCGGGCGTCGAGGCCACCACCGGCCCGCTCGGCCAGGGCGTGGGCAATGCCGTGGGATACGCAATCTCCGGGAAACGCGCCGCCGCACGCTTCAACACCGCCGAGCACACCCTCTTCGACCACCATGTGATCGCCCTGCTTGGCGACGGCTGCCTCCAGGAAGGCGTGGCCCGCGAGGCCGTCGCCTTCGCCGGCCACAACGGCCTGGACAACCTCGTGCTCATCTATGACTCGAATGACGTCACCCTCGACGCCATGGCCGAGGTGACCCAGAGCGAGCACGCCGAGGCCTATTTCAAATCGCAGAACTGGGACGCCGTGACCATCGACGGCCACGACATCGAGGCCGTCGCCGCCGCCGTGGCCAACGCCAAGGCCGACGACAACGGCCGCCCGAAGGTGATCATCGCCCGCACCACCATCGCCAAGGGCATTCCCGAGGTGGCCGGCACCGCCAAGGGCCACGGCGAGGGCGGCGCGAAATTCGTCGAAGCGGCGAAAGCCGGCATCGGCATGCCGGAGGGTGAGTCGTTCTACGTTTCCGAAGAGACCCGCGCGTTCTTCGCCGGGCGCAAGCAGGCGCTCCAGACCGCTCACGCCGAATGGACCGCGAAATTCGACGCCTGGGCCGCGGCCAACCCGGAGCTGGCCGCCGAACTCGCCGGCGAGACTCCCGCCGACCTATCCGCCGAAATCCCCGCGTTTGCCCGGGACCACAAGGACGCGACCCGGGGCGCGGGCGGCGTCGTCATCAACGCCCTCGCCAAGGCCGTGCCGCAGCTCCTCACCGGCAGTGCCGACCTCTTCGGCTCGACCAAGAACCTGATCAAGGACGGCGGAGACTTCTCCGGCGCCAATCCGCTCGGCCGCAACATCTGGTTCGGCATCCGCGAGCACGCCATGGGCGCCATCTGCAACGGCATCGCATACGACGGCATCTTCCGCGCCAGCGGCGCCACCTTCCTCGTCTTCGCCGACTACATGCGCGGCTCGCTCCGTCTGTCGGCCCTCGCCGGGCTGCCCGTCACTTGGATCTTCACCCACGATTCGGTGGGCGTCGGTGAGGACGGCCCGACCCACCAGCCGGTCGAGACCGTCAGCGCCCTGCGCCTGATTCCGAACCTCGATGTCATCCGCCCGGCGGACGCCGAGGAGACCGCAGGAGCCTGGCTCGCCGCCCTCGACCGCACCGAAGGCCCTACCGCCCTCATCCTTTCCCGCCAGGGCGTGCCCGTCATGAACGGGATCGACGCCGCCACCCGCCGCGAAGGCGTGGCCCGGGGCGCGTATATCGCCCGCAAGGAAACCGAGGCGCTCGCCACCATCCTCCTGGCCACCGGCTCCGAGGTGCAGCACGCCATCGCCGCCGCCGAAGAGCTGGGCGGGGGCGTGCGCGTCGTCTCCGCACCCTGCCTGGAGCGGTTCGACCGCCAGGACGCGGCCTACCGGGAATCCGTACTCCCCGCCGCCTGCGCCAAACGTGTCGCCATCGAGGCAGGGGTGACCGGCCTGTGGTGGAAATACGTCGGCACCGAAGGCAAGGTCGTCGGCATCGACCGCTTCGGCCTCAGCGCCCCCGGCAACGTGGTGATGGAGGAACTCGGCATCTCGAAGGACGCCCTCGTCGCCACCGCGCACTGAGAGGCATTCCATCCCCCTCCCCCGCCGGATTTCCGGTTCAGCCAATCCGGTCGGCAAGCGTTTTCGTCCACAATCCCGCGACGATTTCCTCCTGCGCCGCTTCCATCCGCGTCCGCGAGGCGGCGTCGCGGTCGTCGTGCCCGGCCAGATGCAACAGGCCGTGGACGAAATAGCGCAGGATCTCCCGCGCCGGCGATTCGTGGTATTCCGCCGCGTTGCGGAGGGCCGTCTCCGCGCTGATCACGATTTCACCGTGGTGGAAGGTGATCACATCGGTCGCCCCCTCGACGTCCATGAACTCGCGGTGCACGCCGTCGATCATGGCGTCGTCCACCAGCGCCACCTCGACCGTGCCAAGCAACGCGAGTGGCGATTCATCCCCGGCGGCGCGCTCAAGCGCCAGCCGCACCGCATCACCAGCCGTCTGCTCCAGCGCGGTGAGCCAGGCCTCGGGGATCCCGACCCGTTGCTGGTGGTTGCCGATGATGACGTCGGGGGACATGAGTGAATGGCGGACTGCCTGTGGGTAAAAACGGATCAACCCATGGCGGGTTTCGGTCGCCGCGTGTGGCGCGGATCGCGCGACTCGGTTGAACCCTCGGGAGCCGCCGACACCGGCGTCCGCCGGTCGCCTGCGGAAGCAGTGGTTTTGCGCGAAGCGCGCCCGCCGTCCTTGCCGTCCTTGCCGTCCTTGCCATCGGCCGGGTAATCGATCCGGCTGTGGAGCATGCTGCGGAGCGTGTCGCAGAAGCTCCGCTTGATCAGCGCGATCTCCTGCACCGTCAGCGGACAGTCATCGAGCTGGCCGTCCTCGATCTTCGCCTTCACCAGATCCTCGACCAGCGATTTCACCTTGCCCGGCGTGGGTTTGCGCAACGTGCGGGACGCGCTCTCGATGGTGTCCGCCAGCGCGATGATGCCGCTCTCCCGGGTTTTCGGGCGCGGCCCCGGATAGCGGAAATTCTTCTCCTCGATCACCGGCAGGTCCTCCGGGTTCTCCAGCTTGCGGTCGATCTTCTCCATCTCGGCCCGCTTCTGCTCGCGCGCCTTGTGGTAGAAATAGGCCACCAGCGAGTCGCCGTGGTGTTCCTGGATCACGTCGATCACGCGCGGGTTGAGCTTGTGTTTCACCGCCAGGTCGATCCCGTCCTTGACGTGGGCGATGATGACCAGCGCGCTCATTGTCGGCGTCAGCGTGTTGTGCGGGTTCTCCGTGCCATCGATCTGGTTTTCGATGAAATACCCCGGCTTCGCCAGCTTGCCGACGTCGTGAAAATACGCGCAAACCCGGCACATCGGTGCGTTTGCGCCGATTTTCTCCGCGGCGGCCTCCGCCAGCGAGGCCAGCACCACGCTGTGGTGGAACGTGCCGGGAGCCTCGATCTGCATCCGCTTCAGCAGCCTGTGGTTCAGGTCGCTCAACTCGAGCCAGCTGATGTCGGTCGTCAGCTTGAACATGCCTTCGAAGAGCGGCAGCAGCCCGCTGATGAACAGGGCCGTGATCACCGCCGTGCCGAAGGCGGCCAGGCTGCCGCTGCCGATCAATTGCAGTCCCGGGAGCCAGCCGATTTCCAGGCACTCCCTCACATCCAGAAAGCCCGCGACCACGGTCATGAACAACGTGACCGCCCCGATCAGGATTCCCGCGCGCAGCAGTTGCACGCGCTTGCGGACGTGGTGCGTGAGCAGCACCGCCGTCATCCCGCACACCATGCTGATCATGATGAAACCGAAGACCTGTTCGCTGGGCACGAAGAACGCGCCCGCGAGGCTCACCGTCACCGTGGCCAGCGCGCCGACGCCCCGTCCGAGCAGCACCGTGAGGATCATCGGCGCCAAGGCGAAGGGCACAAACAGGAACCGGAACATTTCCGGAATGGTCCCGGCGTAAACCATCGCCATGATCAGCCGCACGATCACGATGTGTCCCGCGCAGGTGCCGAGCACCAGCACCACCCGGCTGTTGCGGTGGCATCCGCTGCCCGGTCCCAGGCTCAGATGATACATCAGCATCGCCATCACCGACACCACCAGCGCGAACAGCGCGCCCTGCGTCTGGTTCTCCGCGAAAATCGTCCCTTTCGAGGAGTTCAGCACCAACCCTGCGATCAGCACCGTGAAAAATCCGAACAACGAAAACTTCACCCCCAGACTTGCCTCAAGCGCGGTGACCACCCGGCTCTCACCGTGAACCCGCCGCTTTTTCCCCGAGGACAAGCCCTGGCGGGCCAGTCTCCAGCGTTTGATGGCATCGACAAATCCCACGTGTTTGATGGATTTCGGTTCGGGAGGCTCGGCATGCGGCGGAACGGATGATTCCGCGCGACGCGAAGGAAACGCTAATCCCGTCGCGCCCGGATTTGCAACCCGCAAATCACCCTCGCGGATGTGCCCTTTCGAACACCCCGCGCGCGGCCCGCACATCCTCTTCGATCCTTGCGCGCAACGCCTCGAGTCCGGCGAATTTCCGCTCCGGGCGGATGAATTCCCGGAAAACGACATCCATCCGCGCGCCGTAGAGATCCCCCTCGAAGTCGAGCGCGTGCACTTCCAGCGTCCTTCCCCGACCGTCCACCGTGGGCCGCACGCCGAGGTTGGCCACGCCGCGGAGCATCGCCTCCGCGCCCCGGCCCGCGAAGCCGAGTTCCACCGCCCACACGCCGTCCGGCGGCAGGCAGGCGCCGGCGGTGTCCACGTTGGCCGTCGGGAATCCGATTTCCCGCCCGATTTCGCGCCCGCGCACCACGGTGCCGCGCACCGTGTGCGGCCTGCCGAGCAGGCGCGCGGCCTCGTCGAGCCGCCCGTCGCGCACGGCGTTGCGGATGCGGGTGCTGCTGACGCGGCCGCCGTCGATCTCCACCGCGCCGACCACTTCCACCGCGTATCCCCGCTTCCGCCCGTGATGCGTCAGAAAGCCGGAGTCCCCCGCGCGGCGGCGGCCGAACCGCCAATCATCACCCACCGCGACGGTGCGGACGTCGGCGCGGGTCAGCGCGTTGAGGAAATCCGCGGGCTCGAGCCTTGCCAGCGCCTCGTCGAAGCGCAGCGGAAGCAACCCGGGCGAGCCGGGAAGCTCCGCCAGCCACTCGTGCGTCTGCCCCGGCGTGCCGAGCCACGGCGGCGGCTCGGCGTGGGGCGCGATCACGCGGATCGGATTCGGCTCGAACGTAAGCACCGCCGCGCGGCCGCCCTCGCGCGCCGCGGCGGCGGAGGCCCGCCCGACCACCTCGCGGTGGCCGAGATGGATGCCGTCGAACACCCCGATCGCCAGATGCAGTGGGCCGGGCAGCGCGGCGAGATCGTCGAGACCCAGCAATTCCGGCTCGCGGCCGTCACGGACGTCGGCGCGGTCGCTGAAATCGTTGGTCTGGCTCACCCTCTGCATGTGTAACGCAGGATCGCCCCGCGCATCCGGCCGGGCAAGCGTGAAGGCGGATGAATCCCTCCCGGAAAGCCGTAGGTCCGGTTTGATCGGTGGAGGCGATAATCGGGAAGGTGAATTGATTCAAATTGTGCCTGATATGCGTGGTTTTGTGCTGAGTATGCAAGAACAACCTAGCAGCCTGTCGGATTTAGAGCAAGGCCGTTGAAAAATCCGTTCCGGGCGCGTGCAGCGGTTTCATGCCTGCGCGGTTCGTCAACATCGACCACGCCACCCCACTGTTGCTTCCTCCGGACCTTCGCGATCGGGTGGGTCCGGATCACATGGTGCATTTCATCATGGATGCAGTCGCCGCGCTGGATTTGAGGCTGGCCCAGACCAATGAGCGCGGAACCGGCAAGGCACAGTATCCCCCGTCCATGATGCTTGGCCTGCTGATCTACTGCTATGCTACCGGCACCTTTTCGAGCCGCCGGATCGAAACGCAGACTTATGAAAACGTCGCAGTCCGTTATCTCACCGCCGACACCCACCCGGACCACGACTCGATCTGCAAGTTTCGGCGGGAGAACAAGGAGCTTCTGGCATCCGCGTTCCACCAAGTGATCGAGTTGGCGGCCCGCGCGCGGGTTTTGCGGGTGGGGGATTTGACCGTATCGATCAACGGCACGAAGATTCTCGCCAATGCGAGCAAACACAGCGCGGTGAGCTACGGTCACTGCGTCGAGCAGATCAAACTGGCGGAAGATCAAATTGCCGAGTTGCTGTAAAAAGCCGAGGACGCCGACAGTGCGCCGTTGCAGGATGGTTTGAGCATTCCGGAGGAGATCGGCCGCCTCAAAACGCGTTTGGAGAAACTGCGCGAGGCCAGGCAAGCCATGGAAGAGCGCGCCAAAGAGCGGCTGGTTGCGGAACGTGCGGAATACGAGACCAAGCTTGCGGAGCGCCAGGCCAAGGAACAAGCAACCGGGAAAAAGCCCCGAGGCAGAGCCACCGAACCACCGAAAGAAGGCGCGAGGGAAAAAGATCAATACAACGACACATCAAACAGATGTTTGATCTTCATCGAGCCGCTGCGCGCGAAACCACCATGGGTTGTGGTTGTTGTGGATAACACGTCAAGATGCGGATTCGCTTTTGAGAACTGCTCTAAATCCGACAGACTGCTAGCCCGTAAAAGGTGCCTCCGGCTCCTTTCCCTCGGAACCCCCGTAGGAGTGATCGTGAGATCACCCCTCATCATTTCCGCCATCACGCCCCCGTAGGAGCGTTCGTGAGATCACCCCCATAACCACCACAACAAAATCCCCCCAAAAAATCCAACTTTCCCCCTGACACCCGCCCGCCGATCTGATTGGATCCACCAAATTCTGGA
>SLAV01000253.1 GCA_007126655.1 Haloferula sp.
CTCCCATCCCCCGCCCCGCCACGCTCCCGCGCATGAATCCACCACCGCTCGTCGGCATCATCATGGGAAGCACATCGGATTGGCCGACAATGGAAAACGCCGCCAAAACCCTGCGCGACTTCGGCGTCGCCTGGGAATCCGAGGTCGTCAGCGCCCACCGCACCCCCGACAAACTCGTCCAATACGCGGAAACCGCGCGCTCCCGCGGCCTCAAGTGCATCATCGCCGGAGCCGGCGGAGCCGCCCACCTCCCCGGCATGACCGCCGCCATCACCGACCTCCCCGTCCTCGGCGTGCCCGTCGAATCCAAAGCCCTCAAAGGCATCGACTCCCTCCTCTCCATCGTCCAGATGCCCGCAGGCATCCCCACCGCCACTTTCGCCATCGGCAAGGCCGGTGCCGTCAACGCCGCCCTCTTCGCCGTCGCCATGCTCGCCAACGAATCCCCCACACTCGCCGCTAAACTCGCCACCTTCCGCGACAACCAAAACGCCGCCGTCAAGTCGGCCGAACTCCCCGCCCTCGAACCCCGCGACTGAAACGCGCGCCGCGAACCCACCCATGCAACCGCCCCAGCCGTTGATCCATCCCCCGCACTGCGTCGTCGGCGTCATCGGTGGCGGCCAGCTCGGCCGCATGCTCGCGCTCGCCGCGCGCCGCATGGGCATCCGCACCGTCATCTGGACCGGTGGTCTCGAAGCGCCCGCCGTCGAAGTCGCCGACGAGGTCATCGACCTCCCGTTCGACGACCCGCGGGCGCTCGAATCCTTCCGCGCCACAGCCACCGTCGCCACCGTCGAATTCGAGAACATTCCGCGCGCCACCCTCGAAGCCGTCGCCGGCCACATCGCGCTCCACCCGTCGCCCGCCGCCATCGCCACCTGCCAGAACCGCGGCCGCGAAAAACAATTCCTCCGCGATCACGACCTGCCCCACACCCGCTCCATCCACGTCACCGGCGGCGACTCGCTCGCCGCCGCCATGCGCGAAATCAACGGCCCCGCCGTCCTCAAGACCGCCGACTTCGGCTACGACGGCAAAGGCCAGCGAAAACTCCGCGGCGACGAAGACCCCGCGGTCGTCTGGCGCGCCTTCGACGCCCCCGCAGGCATCCTCGAGGCCTGGGTCGATTTCGAACTCGAACTCTCCGTCATGGTCGCCCGCGACGCCAACGGCCGCACCGCCGCATACGACCCCGCCGAAAACCGCCACCGCCATCACATTCTCGACGTCTCCATCGTCCCCGCCCGCGTCGATCCCGCCGTCGCCGCCGAGGCCACCGCCATCGCCATCCGCGTCGCCGGGGCGCTCGACTACCGCGGCATCCTCGGCGTCGAATTCTTCCTCACCAGGTCCGGCCGGCTCCTCGTCAACGAAATGGCCCCCCGCCCGCACAACTCCGGCCACCACACCCTCGACGCCTGCGCCACCTCCCAGTTCGAGCAGCAACTCCGCGCCGTCATCGGCCTGCCGCTCGGCTCCACCCGCCTGCTCACCCCCGCGTGCATGCTCAACCTCCTCGGCGACTTCTGGCGCGACGAAAAAACCCCGCCCGACTGGTCGCCCCTCTTCGCCGACGGCGAAGCCTGCCTCCACCTCTACGGCAAGCGCCGCGCCATCGGCCGCCGCAAAATGGGCCACGCCAACCTCCTCGCCACCACCGCCCGGGAAGCCCTCACCCGCGCCGAATCCCTGAAGGAAATATGGCTCTGCTCAAATCATTGAAATATCGCATCAATCGCTTGCAGACTCACCCCGCGCTTGTCGCATAAGCGAGCGACCCGCTCCATTTCCAGAACCAGCGTGCGCCCGGCCTCAATCACGACCGCCGATACGCCGGCCTCCGCGCAGGTTTCGATCGTGTCCGGGCCAATCACCGGAACGTCGAATCGCAAATCTTGGGCGGGCTTCGAAACCTTCACCAGCAGCACGTTCCGGCCGCGCCCCAGCGCGCCGCCGCGGCGAATGCACTCGTTGGTCCCCTCGAATGCCTCCACCGCCAGCACGGTGCCGTGGCGCACCACCACGCTCTGTCCAATGTCCATCGCGCTGGTCTCCTTCGCGATCCGGTATCCGAATTCCGCATCACCCAACTGCCGTTTTCCCAGTGCGGGACCGCAAACGTGACCAGCGGGTGGAAGAAGATCCTCCAGAAATGTCGTCGCCGGCAGCAGCGTGATCCCATCCTTCGCAAGTTCCTCCGCGATGCCTCCGAAAAGCGTCTCCGCGTTGCGCTCGCGGATCCTCGCCAGCAGCATCAGCACCCGCAGGTCCGGTCTCAGGTCGAACAACTTCTTCGGCGAGATCCTCCCCATCATCACCGCCTCGTCCGCGCCCTCGCGCCGGAAAAAACGCACGACCTTCGACAGTTGCCCCACCCGGAACCATTCCATTGCGTCCGCCGCATCCGCCAATTCCGGCTTTGTCTCACCGTGGAAGGCCGCCACCACCAGCCGGATGCCCGGCGATTTCGCACGCGCGTGCCTGATAAATGTCTCCGGATAAACCCCGCTGCCCGCGATGATGCCGATCGTTCGTGTGCCTGCCATGCCGTTGGGTAATGCTGAAAACGGGCCGCGGCGGCGGAACATCCCGCCGGAGTAGCGGCTGTGGGACTCGAACCCACACTCGTTAGAACTCGATTTTGAGTCGAGCGCGTCTACCAATTCCGCCAAGCCGCCTTTTGACTGCCGGACCCACAAGATGTCCGCCCGCGCCGCGGGATTCAAGCGGAAATTCCTGCTTGGCAGGCCGCCGGAACGGGCGTTACTTCCACTGCTCCGCCCGTCGTCCCGCGCGCCCCGCCGCGCTGTGTCCCGGTCGTCATTCCCACGCTCCATCCCACGCTCCACATCCGATGATCTCCCGATTCCACCACCCGTCCGCCCCGCTCGTCGAAGGCTCGCTCCACCGCCTCTCCGAAGAACACGACAACTGTGGCATGGGAGCCATCGCCAACATCAACGGCGTCCGCTCGCACGACATTCTCGACCACGCGCTCACCGCCGTCTCCTGCATGACCCACCGCGGCGCCGTGGACGCCGACATGAAAACCGGCGATGGCTCCGGCATCCTCTCCCAAATCCCCCTACCGCTCTTCAAAAAAGCGGCGTCAGAACTCGGCCACGACATTGACGACCCAACCGACATCGGCGTCGGCGTCTTCTTCACCCCGATGGACGACCCTGCCGCAACCGCAAAAATCCGCCAAATCGCCGAAGAAATCGTCACCACGCGCGGACTCAACCTCGTCGGCTGGCGCGAAGTTCCCGTCGATCCCGACGCCCTCGGCACCATCGCCCTCGCCACACGCCCCGGAATCCACCATCTGCTCGTCACCCGCCCCGAAGGCATGGACGCCGACGCCTACGAGCGCCAGCTCTACCTCTGCCGCCGCCAGATCGAGAACCGCACCAAGGACATCCCCGGCCTCTACATCCCCTCCTTCTCCAGCCGACTCGTCTCCTACAAGGCGCTCGCCATGCCCGCCGCCCTCCGCGCGTTCTACCTCGACTTCGCCGACCCCGATTTCCAAACCGCCATCGCACTCTACCACCAGCGGTTCTCCACCAACACCTTCCCCGCATGGCCCCTCGGCCAGCCGTTCCGCATGATGTGCCACAACGGCGAGATCAACACCATCCGCGGCAACCGCAACTGGATGGCATCCCGCGAGGAATTCTTCGAATCCCCGCTCTGGGGCGACGACATCGACCTCGTCAAAAACCTCATCCGCGACGGCGAGTCCGACTCCGCCTCGCTCGACCACGCCCTCGAACTCCTCGTCCTCTCCGGCCGCAGCCCCGAGCACGCCATGTGCATGCTCGTCCCCCCCGCCTACCGCAACGACGCCGACATCTCCGAGGAACTCCGCGCCTTCTACCGCTACATCCGCTCGTTCTCCGAACCCTGGGACGGCCCCGCCGGCCTCGTCTTCACCGACGGCCTCAAAATCTGCGCCTCCCTCGACCGCAACGGCCTCCGCCCATCCCGCTACAAACTGACCCGGGACGGCCTCCTCTACATCGGCTCCGAAGCCGGAGCCGTCATCCTCGACGACGCCACCGTCACCCGCAAGGGCCGCCTCGGCCCCGGCCAGATGCTCTCCGCCGACACCACCACCGGCACCCTCAAGCTCGACCGCGAGATCAAGGAGGAACTCGCCCACCAGAAACCCTACCACCGCTGGTTCGACGAAAACGCGCTCGCGCTGAAAAACTTCGTCTCCCCCTCCGCCCACGTCCCCGAGATCGACTACGCGCCGCTCGACCGCTCCCGCCTCCAGGTCGCCCACGGCATCTCCATTGAGGAACTCGACATGGTCTTCCCGCCCATGATCAAGGGCGCGCAGGAAGCCGTCTATTCCATGGGCGACGACATCCCCCTCGCCGCCCTTTCCACCTACCCGCGCCTTCTTTACACCTACTTCAAGCAGCTCTTCGCCCAGGTCACCAACCCGCCCATCGACCCGATCCGCGAATGGGCCGTCATGTCGCTCGGCGCCGGCCTCGGCCCCGAGCGCAACCTGCTCGACGAAACCCCGGAGCACGCCCGCACCATCAACCTCGACAGCGCCATCCTCTACGAACACCAGCTCGAGCGAATCAAACACCTCGGCGAACACGGCTTCCCCGCCACCATCCTCGACTGCACATGGCCCGCCGCCGAAGGCGAGGCCGGCCTGAAGCCTCGCCTCGACGAACTCTGCAAACTCGCCGAAGACGCCGTCGATGCCGACTCCGGCATCCTCATCCTCTCCGACCGCGCCGCCAACCCCGGCCGCGTCCCCATCCCCGCGCTCCTCGTTA
>SLAV01000006.1 GCA_007126655.1 Haloferula sp.
ACCCGACTTCCTTCGGCGGTATTAACCGCATCAGGTTCCAAGGGTCCTTCCGGGTGGAAGTCTCAGCGGATCGCCACGTGTCGCGCGACGAAACGCTCCCCTGTCGAGGATGCGGGAGAGGCATACGGACGCCGCGCTCGTGATGCAAGAGGGAATTTTCCAGCTGCGGTTCCGCCATGATTCTTGCCATCGCCGGGCTGTCCGGGCAGATTGCGGCGTGCCAGATGTCCAGGAAAGCACCCGCCGTTGGAGAGGATTTGTATGTCCGGATTGCCGGTTTGTGTTCAGGGTGCCGCGTGAGCACGACGGGCGTGGCGTCGTCTGCCCGAGCTGCCGCCGGCTGTTGAAGCTGCCCGCTCCCGGGGACAATGTGCCGCCGCTGCTGGCCGCGCCAATGCCGGACGAAGCCACCGCCTCGACCACACCGGGAGACACCGGCAGCCCCGATTCTGGAAAGCAACAGGTCAGGATGAAACGGAAGCGGCGCAAACACCGGGACGAGGCACCCGACTGGGAAAACGAAGCGCAGGCTCGCCCGCGAGGAAAACGCACCCGGCGGCGCGATGAGAAAAGTGGCGGGATCACCCCGGCGGGCAAGCTGGCGATGGCCTCCGGCCTGATGCTGCTCGCCACCATCATGATTGTGGTGATCTTCCTCGTACGGATGGACGGCGGGACGGACGGAGCGGCAGCCACCACCGAGCTGCCCGCCACCGGGCAGGTCCTTACCGTGCCGGAAGCCGCCGAGCCTCCGGAAGCTGATGAGCCGCATACACCGCGCCGGACCCTGAATCAATTTGTCACGGAGGCACGCTCCGTCGTCACCACCTTCCTTTACGCGACCACCGTGGAGGAAATCCTGGAGGTGGTGGCGCGACCCGGGCGTGTTGAGGAAAAGATCCGCCGCCACCATCCGGATGGCATGATCGATCCTCCGGGACTGGCGGATTACAGCCAGTTCACCCAAATGGAGACCACCGAGGCCTTCGTCACCGTGCAATTGCACACGGCCAACCACATCGCGCGGTTGATGACATTCGTGGAAGGGCGGGACGGACTCAAGGTGGACTGGGAGAGCTGGGTCGGCTGGGCGGACCCGCCGATGGAGGATTACATTGAACAACGCCCATCCGGCCGTCACGTTTTCCGGATCCGGCTCGGCTCGGTCGATTACTACAATTTCGGCTTCGCCGACGACCTCGTCTGGCAATCGTTCCGGCTGAGATCGCCCGACGGCGAGCACTCGCTGTTCGGCTACGCGGAACGTGGCACCCCCACGCACATCCGGGTGCGCGAAGCCCTCGACTCGGAGATAGAAAAGATCATGGTCGAGGTGGAATTTCCCGGCAGCGAGGATCCATCCGGACGCCAAGTGCTCGTCACCGACGTGATCTCGCAGAACTGGACCCACCCCGACATGATCGCCAGGCCATGACCCCCACCACATACGACAAGGCGCTCGAACTCAACCTCGACAGGCGCATATACGGCACCTTCGCCGAAATCGGTGCCGGCCAGGAAACCGCGAACCACTTCTTCCGGGCTTCCGGTACGGCGGGACTCGTTGCCAAATCGATCTCCGCATACGACATGACGGTCAGCGACAGCATCTACGGCCACACGGATCGCTATGTGTCACCCGCACGCCTGGATGCCATGCTCGATCACGAATATGGCACGCTCATCCAACGCCTCGGCCCGGAACGCGGTGCGGACACCACGTTTTTCAGTTACTGCAACACGGTGCGCGCCCGGGGTTGGCAGGACGAGGGCGAGTGCCACGGCTGGCTAGGCATCCGCTTCCAGATGAAACCAGGCGCCCCGCCATCCGAGATCGTCCTCCATGCCCGGCTGCTTGATCACGAGGCGATCGACCAGATGGAGGCGCTCGGCGTTCTCGGCACCAACCTGATCCATGCCGCCTACCGCCACCGTGGCCACCTGCGCCGTTTCACCGAATCTCTGGTGGACAACCTTGCGGGCGGCAGGGTGGAGGTGGATCTGCTGAAATTTTCCGGCGAAGGGTACGGGTTTTTCGACAACCGGCTCTGTGCCTTGCAACTGGTTGAAAGCGGGCTGACCGACGCGGCGATGTTCCTGCCCGACGGCGAGGTCGTCCAACCTGCGGAAACACTCTATCGCAGGCCGGTGCTTTTGCTTCGGGGCAGCTTCGACCCGGTGATGAGGCTGCACCTGGACATGTTGGAAAACGCGCGCACCGGTTTCCGCGAAATGGTGTCCCCTGATGACGAAAGCCGGCTCATGGAGATCTGCGAGATTTCGCTGCACAACCTGCTGCGTGGTGATGGCGTCGGGCCGGTGGATTTTCTCGACCGGGCCAACGCGCTGCAGGCGCTCGGCAAAACCGTGTTGATTTCGCGTTGTCCGGAATTCCACCGCATCGCGGCCTTTCTGAGTCGTTGCACCGACAAGCGGGTGGGCATCATCCTCAGCATCGGCCTTCTCAACGAGTTGTTCAAACCCAAGTGGTCGGAGAATCTCGCGGGGGGGATCCTCGAATCCTTCGGGCGGCTCTTCAAGCAGGGTGTTACCCTGCACGTGTTCCCTTGGAAAAATCGTGCCAGCGGTGAAATCGTCACGGCGGATACGTTTCGCGCGCCCGACGATAGCGTCCACCTCTACCGACATTTCCTGGAAAACCGAAGGATTATCCCGGTGGAATTCCCGCATGAGGCGATTCCCACATGCACCGGGCGGGATGTCTGCAGAATGATACTGCGTGGCGACGAATCCTGGCGTGATCTGGTCCCCGAGGCGGCATGGAAGATGGCGGATCGCCACGCGCGGCTGGAAATTCCCTCGCCATCCTGACGTGGGGACCGCTCAATCTCCCAATGCCATGCCGTCGGCGAGGGCCGACGCTCGTAAATGGGAGGCGGCATGCTCCATCCGGTCCGTGTCACATGCGTGGCACGTCGACGCGTTTGGAATACTGGAATGAATTGCGCGTGATGAAATCCTGGCTGACGTTCTGGTTGTTCCGGACGGCGTTCATCGCGTGGTCGGTCAGCACGGTCAGTGAGATTTCCACTGCTGTGATCCGGCTGTTGGTCCCGATTTCGGCATTGGCCGGTGTGGATTGCATGCCGTTTCCACGCAAACGCATTTCGGTGGTATGACCTTGTGCCAGTGTGAACGGTCTGGACCGCTTGATGACAGTCGGAGGGCCGCCTCTGCTGGAGGGAGGGCCGGCCTCGTCGTATTCAATGTGGAAGGTGACGGAGAACTGGTGGACATTTTCACAGACGAAATTCGCCATGTTGTCGAGGTTGGCCTGATAGGGGGAAAATGCCGACTGGAGGTTTTCCTGGCCAAGCAGGTTGCGGAAAGTTTCATCCGGATTCACCAGTTGCCGATACAGCACAAAAGTCGGGTATTGGGTGGCTCCGGCACCGGTTCCGGCCATCGGATCCTGGAACCGTAGCGAATAGCCGACTGTCGAAATGTCCCCGCCAAGATCATTCGCGGTGCCGATGGCGCCATCGTATCGATCCGTCGCCGCGGTAAAGAAGATCAAATCCGCCGAATTTGGCGATTGGGCGACTCCCGAGCCCACGCTGCCGCCGTTGCTTGCGACAAACCATTCGAAGTTGTTGCCGGGGCGGGTCACCATTGACTCGAAGTCGCGAGCCATGGCCTCGGTCATCGCCTGGGCCTGGCGAGCGGCCCGCACTTCGGCCCGTCCGCGGTTCCAGCTGTCGAGCGCCATGGCGGTGATCGATATGAGGAGAGTCACCATGATCGTGGTGATGGCCATGGCGACCATGAGTTCGACAAGTGTGAAACCATGGTGGCGGCGGGTGGCAGGGGTTTTCATCGGAATCGGTGTGTTGGGATATTTTGGCTCAGCGTCTGACGGCAAGATTGCGGGTGAACATCGGCCGGTTCGTTCGTTCGTTGAAGAAGCGGTCGAAGCCCGCGCCCGAGAGGAATTGCGGGTCACGATTCGGCAGGTTGAAGAATTCCGCCGAGAACGCGAGCACCGCGTCATCGTAATTGCGCGCGGCAGCGGCGGCCGAGCCATTGGCCCCGGAATTCAAGATACTGCCGGCGGTGCCGCGCACAAGATTGCCATTGCTGTCCTTGACGAGTTGGACGCATCGGACGACGAACGCGCGACCTTCAAGCGCCGCGAGATCCTCATTGATCCGGGCATCCGACTTGCGACGGACCATCGGGACCGTGATGAAGTCACGTCCCGCGACACCGCCGGTCTGGGTGTACGGGCGGGGCGTTTCATCCTCGCGGTTTGAGCCAATCACGCCGCGGTATTGGTAAATCAACAGCGCTTGTCCGGCCTGGTCGGAGTCCCGGATCCACTCGAATGCCTTCTCGAAGCCCGTGGCCGCACCGGTCGGTTGCTGGCCTTGCCGTAGGGTGACGAGTTCCCGTTCGAGTGTGGAAGCCAGCCGGTTTGCCTCTTCAATGGAAATGGACCTGCGAATACCGTCCACCGCGGGAGCAAACACCGCAATGAACCCGGTGACCAACACGGCGATGACGCCGATGGCGATCACCGTTTCCATCAGGGTGAAGGCGCTTTTTTTCGTGGGATGTGGATGGCTGTTCATGATCAGAATGTGGTGACGGTGGTCGGAAGGTTGGGAATCTGCGATGGGCTCCGGTAGAGCGAGGTGCGGCCGTTGCGCCAGACGACGAACCCGGCGAAGTCACGCTCTCCCGCGCGGCGCACCCGGGGTTCGGGTTGGTTTGGCGGCCAGACGCCGGACCCGACGACAAATCCGGCACCCGGTATCGCCGAGACGCCCTCGGAATTGAATTCGTAGTAGAAATATTCGCCCTGGAAGGCACGTGGCAGATCCGACATGACCTCATATGGAATGGGGCCGCTGTTGTGTCGGCTGAACTGCTGGCTGAAAAACACGTCGCTTGGAAGGATTTCACCGCGGTCGCTGAGTTGCCATGTGCCGTTGTCGGGGTCGCGATGAACCACAAGCAGCCGCCTGAGGTCGTCAGTATGGCGTTCGCGACCGCGCGATTTCGACACAAGCACCCGCGATTGTGTGTTGTTTGCGACCGCGACCTGGCGCGCGTAATTGAAAATCGCCTCAGACTGGGTGACCGCGCTGGTGGTGCTGTTGCCACCTGACAAATTGTTGATGCCGATGGCGCCGGCAGTTATCAGCACCGAGATCACGGCAATGACGGTGAGTAGCTCGACCAGTGTGAAGCCGCGCCGGCGGTTTTGACACCGCGTCGTTGGATGTGTTTGCATGGTGTTTTTGATTTCTATTAAAGAACCGCCGCGAAGGCGTCAAGGCAAGTAAGAAATGTCAATACATCGCAATTACCGGACTTGCGGATGGACGTTTGGTGGAAAACGGCCGCCCGAGGGTCCGTTCACCCAGGCCCATGCGGAGCGGACCATGTCGCGCACGTCGAGGCGGCGCGCCTTCCAACCGAGCACTTCGGCGGCCAGGGCGGGGTCCGCGACGAGCGAGGGAGGATCTCCCTCGCGCCTGGGGCCATGGCGCAGGGGGACGGATTTTCCTGTGACCTCTTCGACGGCGTCGATGATTTCGCGGACTGAGACGCCGACGCCGGTTCCGAGGTTGCACCTCAAGGATGCACCGCCGGAGAGCAGCTTTTCCAGTGCGAGGGCGTGTGCTTCCGCGAGGTCATCGACATGGATGTAATCACGGATGCAGGTGCCATCCGGAGTGTCGTAATCCGTGCCAAAGACCTCGATGTGCTCGATTTCACCGATCAGGGCCATCAGGACGCGGGGGATGAGATGGGTTTCGGGATTGTGATCCTCACCGATGCGACCGTCTTCGGAGCAACCACTTGCGTTGAAATACCTCAGGCAGGCGCTGCGCAGCCCCCAGGCCCGGTCGCAATCCTCAAGCATCCATTCCACCATCAGCTTGCTCCGTCCGTAGGGATTGATCGGGTTTTGCGGATTGGTTTCGCGGATCGGGAGGTTCTCGGGCACTCCGTATGTGGCGCAGGTGGACGAAAACACGAACACCTTGCAACCGGTGCGTTGCATCACTTCCAGCAATGCCAGTGGCTCCGCGGTGTTGTTGCGGTAGTATTTCAGCGGGTTGGTGACCGACTCTCCCACGTAGGCGAATGCGGCGAAGTGCACGACGGCGTCGAACGCATGTTTCTCGAACAATCCCGAAACGAGTTCGCGGTCACCGGTGTCCCCGACGACCAGCTCGACCTCCGGATCCACGATCGCCAACTCGTGGCCGAACACCAGATTGTCCAGAACCACGACCTTGTAGCCTTGCGAAGCGAGCAATCGGACGGTGTGGGAGCCGATATAGCCCGCACCTCCGGTGACGAGAATGCTGTGCGTGTTGCGCATGACGATGCCGCCATCAAACCGGGAATTGGCATGGAGTGTCAACTCCCGTGGCCGCAACGGAATGAATACCCGTGGAAAAACCTTGAATGAACCGGCGGCCCGGCGAGTCTCAAGGGTCATGAGCAGAAAATCCATCACTTTGGCGGGTGTGGCCGCGATCACGCTCGGAATCGGTGCCTGTGCCCATGATCCATTTCCATCCGCGAGCCACAGCCGCACCGCGGTGAGCGTCGGCTACGGCTACGGCCACGGTTATGGTGGCAGTTCGTTCAGCACCTCATTCTTCTGGAGCACGGGCGATCCGCGCTGGGGATATGACCCGCATGTGCGCGCGTATTTCGATTTCAACCGCCGTGCATATTACGATCCGTGGCTGCATGGGTATTACCCCGTGGGATACCGCCCGCCGATTCTCGTCGGAGTGCCCCACCCGATTGGTTACCGCCGTGGATGGTGCCCGCCTCCCCGTCGGGTCACGAACGTCACGGTGGTGAACTATCGCGACCGCAAATCCGCCTACCGGCGGACCAACCACCAGTGGGCACGCAACGTCCGCTACGATGGCAACCGCAACCGCCAAGCCTCGAACACCCGGTCGCGCGGACGCGACGACTCAATCCACCGGGACGGACGCGGTGGATCCGCAGAGAGATCCACAACCCGCACGACGCGCAACACGACTTC
Organism: Haloferula sp.; assembly: GCA_007126655.1. Classification (GTDB taxonomy): domain Bacteria; phylum Verrucomicrobiota; class Verrucomicrobiia; order Verrucomicrobiales; family Akkermansiaceae; genus Luteolibacter. The sequence goes on from SLAV01000006.1 coordinate 7,043, forward strand.
CTTGCGCGGATCGACCGCCCTCGACAACCGCAACCGAAGCAACGTGCGTGGCTCTTCAGCCACATCACCGACCCGTCAGTCCGCACAGTCGCGCAGCACATCGCCGTCCCGCCAACCTGCGGCAGCCAGCCAGCAACGAGGTGGACGGCAGGCAACACGCGGCACACCGCAAACCCGCCTTCAATCGACATCCGCACCCGCGCGCCAACGCCCGGCAGCCACATCGAGCGGGAACCGCCAGTCCGCGTCGGCGGCATCGAACCGGAGCGCGGCACCCGCCCAGCGCGCCGCCGCACCACAACCCCGTAGCCGGCAAGATGCCTCGCGGCCGCCGCAACGCGGTGCCTCGGCCCAGAGCCGGCCCGCTCCACAAAGCCGGCCGACACCCGGGCCCCGCACGTCGCGATCATCCGGCGGCATGCAACGCGGCGGTGGCGGCGACGGTTCGCGGGGGGGAAGTCGCGGTGGCCGCGGCCGTTGAAGATCGAGACCCGCCTCGGCGCAGTCGATCACATTCCGGCCTCCCTGCGCTCCCGGGCGCGGCGGAGGCTTTTCAACGTGACCCTCGCCCGCAGCAACCAGCGCCCGTAAAGCCAGCCGGCAACACCACCGCCAAAGTGGCAGGCGTGCGCGATGTCGAACCACGAGGCCCCGCCGTTTTGCGCGATCCACAATCCGATGCGGGACACCAGCGGCAGCCCGAGCGACGGATCAATGAGCGCGAGGAATCCCTCGGCGATCAGAACCCCAAGGCCGATCGAGCGACCGCTCAGCGGCAGCGGCAACATGCGGGATTCCGGCGAAAGCGTGGTCAGCACCAGCAGCAGCGCCATCATCGCCCCGGAAAACCCCACCAGGATCGGCGCGCCCGCCCCGCTGGCCGCCCCCAGCAAATGCGCCGCCGCGCCGCCGAGGATGCCGAGCAGGCAGACCCGGAGAAATCCGCGCGATCCGAGGATGTGCTCGACGCGCGATCCCAAAAGCACGATCCCCAGCGCATTCACCCCCAGGTGGAATCCGCCGCCGTGGAGCAGCGCGTATGTCCACACCTGCCACACCCACCCTTTCTTGAAATTCTGCCAGTGCAGCCCGAGGAAATCATAGACCGCGTATAATTTGTCCGGCGTGCCGCTCAAAAGCACAATCAACGCATGGATCACCACCAGCCCCAGCACCACGGCGACCGGCGCCCGCGTTCGCGACAGCGACGTGAAATTGTATCTCAGGTCGCCGGATTTCATCACGCCTTCGGATTGGCGCGGTCATTTGACCACGTGCGCGCGGGGTTCGCGCCGGGCGATATCGGTCTCACCCGAACTGGTAACAAAAGGCCCACCCTCGAGCGGGGCCACATCGGTCGATGCCACGTCCGGCATTTCGCTCGGCCGTCCGGCCAGCGGGAAGTCCTTGCGCAGCGGGAAATACGGATATCCCTCCCACATCAGGATGCGCCTCAGGTCGGGGTGGCCGGCGAAGCGGATGCCCATCATGTCCCACACCTCGCGCTCGTGCCAGTCGGCCGCCTTCCAGATGTCGGTTGCGGTGGGGACTTCCTCGTCCTCCCCGATCCGGCACTTCACGCGGAGGTGGTGGGAATCGTTCACAGTGGCGAGTTCGTAAACCACCTCGAACCGCGGATCATCGCCGAAGTGGTCCACACTCGATACGTCCAGGAGCATGTCGTAGGCGAGATCGGTTTTGCATTGTTTCAGCAAGGCGTGCAGGCCGGTGGGTTTGACGGTCACGGTGATTTCGCCACGGAATTCGCCGATGTCGAGCACGGCGTCGGGATGGGATTCCCTCAGGGTGGCGGCGTCTTTGGATGCGGACATGGTTGTCGGGGAAATGGGTTGGCGGGCGGATGCCGCTCGGAGTCAGATCGCGTTTTCAAAGAACGCGCGTTTCTGGTCGGCCGTGGCCTTCTCGGTTTCGATCTTTTTCTGCACCTTGAGCAACCCGTCGATCAATGCCTCGGGACGCGGCGGGCAGCCGGAAACATAGACGTCCACCGGGATCAGGCGGTCGATCCCCTGCAACACCGCGTAGCTGCGGTACATCCCGCCGCTCGACGCGCACGCGCCCATGGCGATGCAGTATTTCGGCTCGGGCATCTGGTCCCAGATGCGCTTGACCGCAAGCGCCATCTTGTAGGTCACCGTGCCGGCCACGATCATCACATCGCTCTGCCGGGGCGAAAACCGCATCACCTCCATGCCGAAGCGCGATACGTCGAACCGGCTCGAAGCCGTTGCCATCAACTCGATCGCACAGCACGCCAGGCCCATTGGCATCGGCCACAGCGAGTTTTTTCGCATCCAGTTCATCGCGGCATCGACGCGGGTGAAGACCACATTGCCCTCGACTCTCGAGTCATAGGCGGCGTGGATCGGCGATAAGGTGGAGGTGTTGGAATCGGCCATGGCTTGCTGGAAAGGGATTGGTGTGATCTGTGGCGGACGCAACAGATGGTGCTTCCGCGTGAACTTGGCCCCGACCCCGCCGACCCACAAGCGGGAATTTCCGCGGAAGAATCCCGCGTAAAATGCGGTTGGCTTGAAATTCGACCGATCTTGCAACGATTGAGGAAAATTCGGGCCAACCATGGGGTGGAACAGTCATGCCCACGTGGTGTGCCCGGGTCTGGCAACTCCGGGCTTGCTTTCAGACTTGCTTCGCCCTCACGTCCGGGTCGTGGTTGCCCGCTGACAGCGGCTCATTTTTCAATCGGGCCGGGAGTCGGACGCTTCCAGGATTTCAGAGGACATCGTCCATGGCGCTGATGAGTTGTTGCATCGTTTCGGGAGTTTCGTTGCCCATGTTCGAGATGCGGAAGGTGAAGCCCTTGATTTTTCCGTAGCCGCCGTTGATGGCAAAGCGGTGCTGGGTTTTGAGGGCCTTGATGAAGGTGGGGAGGTCGAAACCATCCGGGTTTTTGAAGCAGTTGAGGGCGAACGAGCGGCGGCCTTCGGGGGCGAGGAGTTCGAAGCCGTGGCGGGCGCCCCATCCGCGGATCATGGCGTTGGTCTCGCGGTGGCGGTCGATGCGGTTTTGGAAGCCTTCGGCGGCGATGCCTTCGAGGATGTGGCGGAGGCCGTGGAGGAGCGGGATGCAGGGGGTGGAGGGGGTGTTGTTTTTTTGGTGGTTTTTGGAGAATTCGAGGAAATCGAAGTAGTAGCCGCGGTCGGGGGTGGCTTTGGCGCGTTCGAGGGCGGCCTCCGAGGTGGCGAAGAGTGCGAGGCCGGGGGGCAGGGCGAGGGCTTTCTGGACGCCGGCGAGCATCACGTCGATGCCGAGGCGGTCCATGTCGATGGGGACGGTGGAGAGGGAGGAGACGGTGTCGACAATGAACATGGTGTCGGGGAAGGATTTGACGACGGCGGCGACGCCTTCGAGGTCGTTGAGGACGCCGGTGGAGGTCTCGGAGTGGATGAAGGTGACGGTGTCGAAACCGCCTTCGGCGAGTTTGGCGCGGACGGCTTCCGGGTCGATGGCCCGGCCCCATTCGACCTGGACGGAGTCGGACTCGTAGCCGCATTTGCGGGCGACATCGAGCCATTTGTCGGAGAACGCGCCGCAGCAGAGGCAGAGGACTTTTTTGCGGACGAGGTTGCGCAGCGCGCCTTCCATGACGCCCCATGCGGACGAGGTGGAGAGGAAAACGGGGCGGGTGGTGCCGAAGATTTCGCGCAGGCCGGGCTGGAGGGCGGCGTAGAGTTCCTCGAATTCGGCTCCGCGGTGGCCGATCATGGTCTTGGCCATGGCGGCGAAGGTTTCGGGCGAGACGTGGACGGGACCTGGGCTGAAGAGTTTGGGATACATCTGGTGGAGTTGAGATTTGAAATTAGAGATTTGAGATTTGAGATCCTCAAGGGAGGAGGTTTTGTTGGTTGAGGGCGTCGGTGATGGCCTGGCGCACTTCCGCGCCGGGGGGGACGAGGGGGAGGCGGAATTCGTCGGTGCAGTGGCCGAGAAGGGCGGCGGCGGTTTTGACGGGGACGGGGTTGACGTCGAGCGTCATCAGGGCGCGGAAGAGCGGGTAGTGGAGTTTTTGAAGTTCGAGCGCTTCGTCGAACGAACCGTTGAGGCAGGCGCGGACGAGGCGGGCCATGACGTCGGGGACGATGTTGGAGGCGACGGAGACGAGGCCGTTGGCGCCGCAGGCGATGAAGGGTAGGGTGAGGGGGTCGTCGCCGCAGAGGATGCCGAAGTCGGCGGGGAGGGCCTGGACGAGTTGGTTGATGCGATCGACGGAGCCGCCGGCTTCCTTGATAGCGGTGATGTTTTCGCAATCGGCGGCGAGGCGGGCGGCGGTTTCGACGGCGATTTCGACGCCGGCGCGGCCGGGGACGCTGTAGAGCATGACGGGCAGGCCGGTGGCTTCGGCGATGGTGCGGTAGTGTTGGTAGATGCCTTCCCGGGACGGTTTGTTGTAGTAGGGGCAGACCTGGAGGGTGGCGTCGGCTCCGGCTTTTTCGGCGGCCCGGGTGAGTTCGATGGCTTCGGCGGTGGCGTTGGCTCCGGTGCCGGCGATGACGAGGCAGCGTCCGGCGGCGGTTTCGACGGCGAGGCGGATGACCTCGATGTGTTCGTCCATGCTCAGGGTGGGGGACTCGCCAGTGGTGCCGACGGGGACGATTCCATCAACGCCGCCGGCGATCTGTCGTTCGATCAGGGATTTGAATGCATCGGCGTCGATGCGGCCGTCACGAAACGGGGTGATGAGTGCGGTGTGGGTGCCGGTGAAGCGCATGGGGCGGGAAGCATGAACGAATCGAGCGCGGCGTCAAAGCCGGATCGGCGGCGCGGATGTGAATCCAACGCCGTGGTCCGGAGCCCGAGGTTCCGGTTTGATCGGGTGCCGGCGAAGCGCGGCGTGCCGGAGATGCGTGCTTGCCGTAGGGTTGCCGCGGGTTATCCTTATGCTGTGAGCAGAAGCGAGAGACGACGGGCTTCCAAAGGGGGCAGGGGCAGCTGGATGATCCGGCTGGCTGTTGCGGGCCTGGTGTTGTTGATTGGTGGCACGGTGGCGGGCTACGGATTGATCCGGAATTACCTGCACAGCGACGGATTCCGCACGCTGCTGTCGAACCAGGTTTCCGAGGCATTGGAAGTGGAGGGGGCCTTTGGTCCGTTGAGTTGGGACGGACTGGCGGCACGGACGCCGAAGTTCGAAGGGGTGGGAGACGGCCCGCTGCTTGCGATCCAGGCGAACGACGTGCGCACGGAGATCGGGCTCGGCGGACTGCGGGATGGTTATTGGCTGCTGCAGGGGTCCTCGGTGCGCCGGCTGGAGGTGGAGTATGACGCGCGGGCGGACGATGAGGCGGAATTCGAACCGGAGCTGGAGGTCTCGCCACCGTCGCCGCCGCCAGCCGAACCCGTTGAGGTCGAGCGGGAAAAGCGTGGTTGGCTGCCGAGCGAACTGCGCTACGACGCCGTGGACGTCACGGATTTCTCGGCACGGGTGGTGCTCGACGATGGCGAGCTGCATCTGAAAAACCACCGGGTGCGGCTGCGGGAGGTGCGCGGGGGCGACGCCCAGGATCTGGAAGCCCACGGAGGAACCATTACCACGCCTCTGGAATGGCTGCCCGAGCTGCGCCTGGAGGAGTTGGCGGGGCGTTACCGTGACGATTCGTTTTTTCTCACCGGTGCCAGATTCGGGGTGTTCGAGCGCGGGGTGATCGACGCGGCCGGCGAGTGGGACGGCGAGTCGGGTGGATATGCGTTCCAGGGATCGGTTTCGGGCGTGCGTTGTTCGGATCTACTGGACGAGGACTGGTCGCGCCGCCTCAGCGGGCAGGTCGTGGCGGATTACGTGGTGCGCGACGACGGCGAGGGACCGCGGGCACACGGTACCCTTGAGATTCGCGACGGGGTGCTCACCGCACTGCCGCTGCTTGATTCGCTGACGGCCTACGCCGACACCCGGCGATTCCGTGAGCTGACACTCCACGACGCGAGCTGCCGCTGGGAATGGCATGACGGGCGGCTGGCTTTGCGCGACCTGCGGTTCGGCAGCGAGGGGCTGGCGAGGCTGGAGGGCGGGTTGACGATCGGGGAAAACGGCGAACTGGACGGCGCGTTCCGGCTCGGGCTGGCACCCGGCACATTGTCGAGGATCCCCGGTGCGGAGACGGTGGTGTTCCGTCAGGGCGAGGAAGGGTTGCTATGGGTGTCGTTCCGGGTGACGGGCGACCTCGAGAACCCGCGCGAGGATTTGACCAGCCGGCTGATTGCAGCGGCCGGCGAGCGGATGTTCGAGGTGCTGCCCGAAACTGGCGAACGGGTGCTGCGCCATACCCGCACCCTGATCAGCGACCTGCCGCGGGATTCATTCGAGCAGGCGCGCCGGGTCATCGACGACACGGCGGACACCGGGAGGCGGATCCTCAGGGAGGCGGGTGGTGTCATCGAGGGGTTGTTCGGCGGGGGGGAGCGGCGGGAGGATGCTTCGGATTAATCCACATGAAACGCACGCCCTTCATCGTTCCGTGAAAGCTTTGTCACACGCCGTCGTTTGCATCCGGGGGAAAATCCCGGATTTTGGCCCCGCGATGTCCATTGATTGGCATGACACTTGCAGTCCAACGGACGCACCGCCGACCCATCGACGTTCCATGAATCACCCATCCCGCCACCATTTCCGCGCCGCAGGTTTCACTCTGGTGGAATTGCTGGCGGTCATCGCGGTGGCCGGGATTCTGATTGCGGTGGGCGTCGGCATGCTTGGCGGCACTCCGGCCCAGGCCCGCAAGGCCGGGATCGATCTTCTGCAAAGCTCGATCGAGCAGGCGCGCACTCACGCGATCACCCGTCGCACCCACACCGTGCTGGCCATCGAGGAACCGGGCAACGATTCAAGCGGCGGCACGCGCGGCCAGCGCATCGGACTTTTTGAAGTGAACGGGTGGCCGGAAGACGACGTGACGGCGATCAGCGCGCTGGATGTGAGCCAGGTCGGGCGCTGGCGCTCGTTCGAACCCGGGGTGATCCTGATTGGTGGCGAAGGACCGGCGGGTCTCGCCAACCCGTTGGATGCGCCGCCCATCCGGTTGTCACTGGCGGGCGGTGGTTTCACGCGCGAAATCGAGGCGAGGGTGCTTGTGTTCCACCCGCGCGGCGGCATCAGGCTGCCGGTGGGTTCCGAGCCGGTGACGCTGCGCCTCGCCGAAGGCAGGTTCCACGAGGGTGGGGCGGTGCCTGTGAGGCGGGACGGGCAGATCGCGGAAAGCACGCTGCGGGTGGGCCGCATCATAGCAAGACCCTATCGAAACGACGGATGAGAACCAGAGCAGGCATGCGGAAATGGCGGGGAGTGACCTTGATGGAATCCGTCATCAGCATTGGTGTGCTCGCGGTGACGGTGCCGCTGATTCTCGCGGCGATCGGCGAATCCGGGCGTACCGGCGAGGCCTCCGGCGCCGAGACCCGCGCGCCATGGATCGCGGCGGCCTGTTTCGACGAATTGAGGGCGGCCTCGCACGGGCGGTCTGCGTATTTCAGCGCGGATGAAGACGGGCGGGTGAGTCCGCCGGAGGGTGGGTTGTGGGCGCTGGGGTTCACGCGCGGTGGCGCGATGGTTGGGACGGTTTCCCCCGATCAATACGCGTCCGGCACCCGAGAATCGGATGGCCGGGAGATCCGTTTCATTGCGAGGGTGCATCCCGCGCCCCCGGTCGCCGGCGAGGCGGCAGCCTCCGTGCCGGCGATGCGCGTGACGGTCGAATACCCGGCGGGCGCCCCCGAGGAGCGCCGCAGAACCCTGGATTTCCACGCCCACATCCGATGACCACCCGCATGAGACATTCCCGGCGATCCGGTTTCACGCTGGTGGAAATGGTTGTCTCCATGGCGGTGGCCACAATCGTGCTGCTTGCCGCGGCGGTTTTCCTGGGCAGCACGGGTCAGAGTTATGACCGCGTCGGCGGCAGTGTGGCGGCCGAGCGCGAGGCGCGCGCGGTGGTGGGCCAGTTGCGGCTGGACATGGAATCCGCCCTGCATCACCCGGACGCCCCATTTTCCCACAGTGGCGGGGTGCTGGCGTTTCTCTCGCTCCAGCCGGCCGGCGCGCAGACGGACGAGGGACGGATCGGCGACCTGTGCGCGGTGAACTACCGGCTGGCGGACCTGCCGGCCGGAAGCCGGGTGACGCGCGCGCTGACCCGGGGATTCCGCGAAAGCGCGGAGACGTTCGATGCGCTCGGCTCCGGCTCAGTTTCGGGGTTGTTCGACCCGCGGGATCCTCTGGACGAGCCGGTGGCCTTCGGCGTGCTCTCATTCGATGCCAACCCGGTGAGCCGCGACGGTTCCGGCGAATGGCGCGCGTGGTCGCCCGCGGCGTCCGACGCGCCGGAAGCGGTGGAGCTGCGGCTGGTGCTGGCGCGCCGCGAGGCGCTCGGCCGTCTGCGCACATCCGCCGACTGGGACGCCGCCGCGAGCCGTGCCGCCAACGCCGAAAACGAGCGCGACCTGGAAGTTTACGAAACCCGCATCCGCTTCGGCCACGAAGACGGGTGATGACGCCCGAGCCATCCCTCACGCGAATTTTGAATCCACGCCGACACAACCGACCGCTCCCGCGCGACGCCCGCGACGGGTTTTCCCTGCCCGCGGTGCTGATCATCGTGGTGGGAATGCTGATCCTGGCGGTGGCTTTGCTGCTGGTGACCGGCATCGAACGCAGCACCGCGCGCTCGTTTGTGGATTTCGAGCGTGCCGGGCTGGCGGTGCGTGCGGGTTTCGAGGAACTGCAGGACGTGCTCATCGAGGATGCGATGAACGATCAATTCGTGGTGCTCGGCGCGGAGCGCGGGCAGGCGACCGGGGTGGAGCGGACGCGCGCGCCTTACCTTTTCATCGCGCGGCCCCATGACGACGGGCCGGCGGGAGGGATCCGCTACGAGCCGCTCTTCAGCCACCATCGCGCGCCGTCGCCCGGGACCACCTTCGAGACACCATCGGCGGAGGCGGCGGTGGACGACGCGCCGGGCGGATCGGTCGAATTCACCACGCTGCCGTATCAGGAGCCGGTGCGCGCGTCGTGGGTTTACCTGACGGACGGCAACGGCCGCAACGTCGCCCGCTACGCATACTGGGTGGAGGACATGCAGGGCCGGCTGGACGCGTCGAAGGCGGGCAATGCCGATGGGGAGGGCGGCACGCACGTCCGCGCCGCGTATCCGTTTCCCGCGCCGGGTGTTCCCGTCGGCGAGGATCCGGACGAACCGTCGCTCGCGGTCGTCGCGCTCTATGCCATCGATCCGGAAACCGCGGAGGACGGGCAAGGCGATCTTGCGCAGACGCTGATGGAAAACCGCGACCTGATGATCTCGCCCGGATCGCTGCTGGCGGCGGCGGGAGGGCGCGCGCCGCTGGATCGTGATCCGCGCACCGGCAGGCTGGCCGATCCGCGCATGCGGGCCGTGGAGGAATCCCTCGCCGCGAACCACATCGCCTACCTCGAACGCCCGGAAATCCCGTTCGCGCCGGGCATCGACCCGCGCGCCGTGGGCGAACCGAAGATGAACCTGAACGAAATGCTCGGCATGCCTCCCGGGGACGCCGTCAATGAAATGGCCGGTCACATCCGCCGGGCGCTGCCGGAATTCGACGACCGCAAGGGAGGTTTTCCCGAGGACTACCTCCGAACGCTCGCGGCCAACGCGCTGGGTTATGCGACCGATTCCGAAGAACCCATCGTGTCGCCGGGTGAATACCGGGGCGTGGGAGCCTATCCGCTGGTCAGCGAATTCCTGATGCGCTTCCGCTGGAACGACATTTTCGTTGAAGACGGTCGGAAATACGTCGAGTTGACGGTCACGACGTATGTCGAGTTGTGGAACATGAACCAGATTCCGGTGTCCGGCACGGCGCGGGTTTCCTATGAGACGGGTTACGCGTTCCCGCTGGGTCCGATTCCCGAGGTGTCGCTGCGCAACGTCGAACCGGCCGGCGAAGGGGATGATTTCGATGGTCCGGCGGAGACCATTCACGACCTTTCGTTTTTCGACGGCCATTACTGGTTTCCCACCTTCGACGTATCGCTGGAACCCAACGAATACCGGGTGATCAACTGCGGGACGGTGACCTACCGCTACGACGTGGGCGGGCCGGACGTGTGGATTCCCAGTCCGCTCATTCTCGAAGGCGAGACATTCGGCACGTCGGAGGCGGGCTACCGCCTGCTGTGGAACGGGGTGAAGGTTGACCGCGCGGGCGGCGGGCTTCATCGCAACGATTCCAGTCTCAACTACCCGTCGGACACGGCGGGCCGGCCGCGGCAGAGGGTCCGGACCACGATTCCGGGCCACAGCCACACGCGCGGCGGCAGTTTCGTCAACAACATGGGTGATCCGCGCATGGCGTGGTATCTCCAGGCTCCGCAGGACGCCAACGCCTATCCCGGCAACTATTCGCCGAACCGCAGGAACATCCGCCGCGGCAGCGTTTATGATTCCGACCCGGCGGCCAAGCCGAAGGTTTACGGACGCGTGCTGCCCTCCGAATGGCCGGACGGCGGGCACAACAGCCCGTTTGCGACGGGTAATCCATTCAGCACGACCGACCAGCGGGTGAATCCCGACGACCCGAGGTGGTTCAACAACCTGCCGGCCCTGGTGCCCGACGATTCCCCGCAGCGTCTTTCCCGGCGCGGCCGGTTCTTTTCGGCCACCGAGTTGGGTCATGTGTATGACCCGTTGATGTGGCGGCCAACCTATCCCGAGACCGCCGCGACGAACGAGATCCGCCGCGGCTTCATGCCCACGGGCAAAGACCGCTGGCCGGACGTGCTGGCATCCAGCCCGGCGAGTACCGACCACGGCGGTGGCAACACGCTGCGGGTCGGCCGGCCGGAGCATCCCGCGTTCGATCAAGCTGGCGACCGTTCCCGGCATGCCGTGCGGCTGCTCGACCTGTTCCATGCGGGCATTCCGCGATCGGACGACCGGGCGGAGCGCGAGGGGCCGCTGGTGAGGATCGACGGCCACGTGAACCTGAACACCGCCGGGCGCGACGCCCTGCGCGCGCTGGCAGCCGGGCGCATCGAGCAGGACCCGAGGATCGGACGCCGCCTGAGTCCGAACCATCTGACGACCAACTTTTTCGCCCCGCGCACGGCACCGCTGCAATTGGAGGCTCCGCGGGACGATTCCCTGGCCGACCGCGTCGCCGACGCCATCATCGCCGCACGGCCGTTCGCGTCGCCCGCCGACGCCGTGTTCGCGCGCACGCCGGACGGGGAATACGTTTTCGGCAACCGGGCCCAATTCCCGCAGAACGAAACGATCCAATGGTCCGATGCGGCCGCCGAGGAGCTGTTCGCCCGCGTTTACAACAACGCGACGGTCCGCTCCCGGAACTACCGCGTCTGGGTGGTCGGGCAGGCGCTGGCACCGGTCGCCGCGGCGGCGGGGGAGCCCGAAGTGCTTGCGGAATCGCGCCGGGTCCTCACCATTCACGCCGATCCCGGCGAACGCGGCGCCGACGGCTCCATCATCCGCGGGAATTCACGCATCCGTATCCTCCATGAAAGCGATTTCTAACATTATTGTCCTGTTCCTGCTCGCCGTGTGCCTGCCAACCACCGCCGCCGCGCAGGGCGGCGGGCCGGAAGTCGGCTTCATCCGCATCGTCAACGCGGTGGCGCCCGGCGAGGGCAACACCACCGTGAAATTGAACGGTGACAACATCCACCAGCGCGGTTACCGGCTAGGCCAGCGCACCGGCGGCATCGGCCTGCGCGCGGGCAGCCACGAGATCCGCATTGAGAAGGAGGGCGTCGAGGCCGGGAGCACGCGGATCAACATCGAGACCGGCGAGACGCTCTCGCTCATCGCCTTCGCCGAGCTGCTGCCGGCCGAAAACGACGACGACCCGCCGCAGTGGGCCATCCGCATCCTGCGCCTCCGGCAGAGCGACGTCGAACGCGGATACCGCGCATCGTTCGTCTCGGTGTGCGACATCCCCGAGATCCGCGTCGAGGCCGCGGCACAGGGTTTGCAGAGGATCGAGGAGCTGACCGTCTCCCGCCTCAACATGAGCACGCTTGAACTCGGCGAGAACCGCGGCGAGGTGCTGGTGCGCGTCGGTGAGGAAGTCATCACCACGATCTCGCCGGACAGCCCCGGGAACTACGTGGTCATCCTCTATCAGGACGAGGAGGGCGAGGTGAAGGGGCTTTCGTTTTACGATCCCCGATTCGTCATCGCGGGGTAGCGGCGTGCGGTCCGTCAGATCACAAATGCAGCCACGGCTTTGTTTCCGGCAATGCCTGCGGGAATGACGGGATCCGTGAACGGATTTGCGATTCAAAGTGCGGTTGCGGTTTTGGATGGCGACATTGCGACTGTTTGCCCGGCCCATCGTGCACACGTCGCCTATTCCTCCCCGCCGGATGGTTGCCGAAGGTGGCTGCGGTCCGGGATGCTGCGGAGGTTCAGCCTTCCGGTCCGCGCGTCCTGATAGATGCAGACGAGCCAGCGGCGGTCGTCGCGTATGGCGCTGCGGGTTTCGGTGAGGAGGTTCCAGCGGTCATTCTCGTAATACTCGAAGCGCACGGGGACGGTGGTGCCCGGTTCGCCTTCCGGTTCCAGGTTCGCGATGTCACCGGGCTTCGCCTCGATGATGCTTCTGGCCATGGCGCCGCGCACCGGAAACGGCGAGGCATTGATCATGCGATAGACTCCGAGGGGAAAGTCCGCGGCCGCATGATCGAGCACAAGGCAGTTGTATGCATGCCTGTGGCTCTCGGGAGCCGGGAATACGACAACGAGCGCGTTGATGATTTGATCCGGAATCCTGGCGGCGGCCACCACGGGACGCGTGACCTCGTCCCCGGTTTCGACGGGAGCGCCGTGGAGGGTGAGGTTGCCATCCACCAGCACGGCCTCGATGGGTCCGACGATGTTGGCTTTGGACAGGGTGATCTCTTCAAAAGCCTGTCCGGCGACCATGATGGAAACCTCCTGCAGCCCGGGGGCGTAGTCGAATGCGTAGAAGCTTGCGGTGACGGTGGGCGGGGTGTCTTGTGCGCCCAGGGAAGCCGCGAGGCCGAGGGCGAGGGTGATTGCGAGGGTTGTCTTCATGGCGTGGGTTTTTTGATCAAATCTCATCGGCAGACAACCAGCGGAAGCCGATCATCTCGTAGCGTCTGCCGAAGCGCTGGTTGGCGGGCCGTGTGGGGGCAAGCCACGGTTCGTCGCCTGGATCGAGATATTCGGGGACGCGCTGGACCACGGCCTCGCACCACACCTTGACCTTTCGCCCGTTTGATGGTCCGGCTTCGCCGTAGGCGCGGATGATGAAGGTATCGCCCCTGGCCCTGAGGATGGGGGCGATCGCGGTGAGGATGTCCGCCTGGGTGAGGATGCCGGGCGAACCGTCCGCCGTATTGCCGTTTTCCACGGCATTGGCGGGGTTGGTCGTGTCGCTGTTGATGCCGGACCGCTCGATCGCCGCCTGCAATGCGCCGGCCTGCGCGAGCGGACCGCTGCCCGGCCGCCGGTTGACGAACTCGGAAACCGATTGGAATGGGCCGCGTTCGCGGACTTCGACGACGATTTCCTCGGCGAGGCGGCGCACCTGTTCGGGCGTGAGGCGCCGGTGCCCGTTCCATTTCGCGAGGTCGCGGGCGATCGGGGTCTCGGCATTTTCGAAGGAACCGCCATTACCGGGCAGGTGGCGGCTGAATGCGGCGTCATCCCCTGTGGAGGAACTGAAGCCGGACGCCTCAAGGAGCGGAACTTCGGCGCCAAGGGTGCTGTTCAGGATGGCCTCCCAGACATCGACGCGGGTGCAGTTCACATTGAATGGCGAGTCGATGAGGAGGTGGGCGGCGCTCTTCAGGTGACCGTCTGGCGCGGTAAGCTCAGCGGCAATCTCTTGCGCGCTTTTTCCGCGATGGTATGGAAGGAGGCGCGGGTTGGCCAGCGGGGTGCCATTGTCAAAAAAGTTCCGGACCGCGTTTTCGGGAGTGACGTTGCGGCCGAGCGGACCGCCGGGACTGCTGATGCCGGAGAAGAAATATCCGTCGAACAGGGCCGCGTTTGCGAGATACGAGTGATCGAGGAGCGTCCTCTCGCCCGAGGTGGCGCGGACGGCGGAGGAATCGATAAGCGGCGGTGCGAAGGAGTTGGCGACGACTTGCGAAGTGAGGGGGAGCTGGCCTCCGGTGTTGAGAGGCGCGTGCCGGAGTTGCGCGAGGGACAGCGCCGGCGCGGTGGGGATGCCGCTGTGGGTCGCGAATTCCACCCCGGATTGGGCGTAGATGCCGGAGCCTCCGTAGCCGCGGTTGTTGGTGTTGCTGATCTCGATCGTCGGACTGGATGGCGGCCAGTCGGTCATGACCTCCCACTGCAACTCATACTGGTGGTGTTGCCAGGGTTCCTGCTGGTCGAGGCCTGCCGAAGCGTAGAGGTTCACCGGAGAATTATCGAGCCAACCCCGCGAGGGGAATTTCGAGTCCCTCTCCGTCTTCGCCTGGAATGTCGAGATCAGGAAGGGCTCCTTGAAGCGCACGACGGGCGGAGGATTCTGCCCTTGATAATCGTCGGCATTGCGTCCGCGCGGGATCTGGTCGCTAACGACGAAGGCCGGCAGATCGTTGATGGAATAGGGTGGCAGGAACTCGGGCTCCTGGTCGCCATAATCAAGCTCGATGCCGCCGACGAGGGTCGGGTCCGATGGGTCGCCGATGTAGTATCTCAGAAAACCCGACACTTCCCTGCCGCCCGTCTCGGCGGGGGTGTCCACCGCGGCCCGCCCTTGTTGGACTTCCACCTGGATCACATCGCCGGGCTTGACCGCAATGGTGCGGACGGTCCTGCCGTAGTCCCTGCCGTTGCTGACACCGGTGGGCGACACGCAGAGGTTCAATGTGGAAACGCCGCCCACCCGCGGGTTGCTGGCGTTGCCGGCCGGCGGGTTGAAGCCCGGCCGCAGGTTGAGGCCCACGCTGGAAAACTCATTGTTGAAGGTCTTGACGTGGTTGAATGCGGTGAAAACAAGGTGCTCGCCAGGCGCCATGATGATTTCGCCCTGATTTTCTTCGGGAAGCAGGTTCAGCCGGTAGAAGGTATTGCTGCGGTTGGCGAATTGGTTTTCGAGGAAGGTGTTGGCGAGGTGGGTGAATTCCTCGTTGATCAGCGTGCCGTTCTTGTAGAACCGGAAACCGAGGGGCACGCGGTAAAGGTCGATCCTCCCGGATGGGAAGCGCAAGTTCACGTTGTAGGGGTTCCAAAGGGTGATGACCGGATCGATTACCAGCCAGGTGAGGTAGAAATCCTTGTCGGGGTGGTCGTCGGGCAGCGCCGCGTTGCCAGGCCTGGCGGAATCGGGCAGGGCCTGGTGCGAACCGAAGCTGACGCTGAAAACAAACTGCGCCTTGGCAATCACCGGGGTGATCTGTTGGTTGCTGAAGTAGGGGTGTTGGAGCAGTGCGTCGCCCGCAAGGCCGGGGGCGGGCCTGGCGATGGCATTCGTGGAAATGGTTGGCGCCTGCCCGCCGGCCAACTCGTTGTAGAGGCGGTAATGGGAGCGCAGGAGGCTCCAGGCGGGATCGGGGCTGGGAAAGGGATTGGCGCCTTCGAAACGGTTTGGCGGCGGGGCGAGCGGCGTGTTGGCGCCGGAGTAAAGATGGCGATTCCGGTAATCGGATGGCAGACCATCGGGGTCATCGAAGAGGCGCGAGAGATCCACGACCAGCCCGCCATCGGCCACATCGGCAATGACCCCGGCACTCCGCGACGTGAGATCATGAAAGCCGCGATCCGCTGCGGCGAGGCCGGCCAGCACGGCCTGGTTGGTGCTGATGAGCTTGATGCGCTCATTGGCCAACTGTCCAAGCGGTTCCCAATCACGCGCCGTGGCGGCATTGTATCCCGGAAGGGGCGCGGCGGCCATCTGCTCAAGTTCCTGCGAAAAGGAATTTGCCTCCACATCCGGCAGCGAAATCGGCAGCTTGGTGGATTGATCGAAAATGGCCCAGGCCATGCCGTTGTCACTTTGGCCGGTTGACCCCGGGACCGACACAATCTGTGCCTCCACCTGATCGCGGAAGGAAACATCCCGGCTACCGCGCACCAGGGTGACCACCTCGCCGGGCGGGCTTTGCCTTGCGAAACCGACGTTTTGGACGTCCTGCGGATCACGGCCGGAGACGAGCCAGCGGAGGAATCCGGATTCTTTCCTCGCGTCGAAATCCGGATTGCCGTCGCCATCCCATTTCCAGCCCTCCCAAACGCCGGTGAGGTGGGGTTGGGGGCCGTCCGCGCCGAGGATGTCCGCCGGTGCGGTGATGCGCTGGTCGGGGCCGGTGGCGCGTTGCAGTTCGCCGATCGCCACCATGAGCGCCAGGCGGGCGTTTTGCCTGGCTTCGTGAGTGAGTTGATCGGCGTAGGAAGTGCGGAGGGTAATGCTCGAAAGACCCAGCAAGCCCACCGCGACGATGACCAGCAGGACCATGACCGTCAGCGATGCGACCAGTGCGAAACCCGGAGGAAATGATGGTCGTGTGCCAAGGCGTGCCGGCTTTTTCATTGGAGATTCAATTGGATTCCGCATTTCACATCTTGTTGGCGCGTTTGCCATTGGCCGGACCTTTTACCTTCCGGGGGTTTCCCTGAGCGGGACGCTGCGAATGTTCATGCGTTCGGAACGGGCATCGCGCAGGATGCAGACCAGTGTGCGGCGGTCGTTGCGGGCGACCCAGGTCGAGCTGCTGATCAGGGTCCAATTGTCATCGATCTCGTATTTCACCCGGATGCCGAAGGGGGTGCCGGCGGCGTTGGCGGGTTGGAAGTTATGGGAGCCGCCGCTTTGCATTTCGGTGACTTCCGCCTCATCCTTGTTGAAGCGGACCGCATAGGGGGAAAGATTGACGAGTTGGAAGCTCGCGAGCGGAAACGCCCGGGTATCAGCGCTGATTGTGACAGCCTGGTAGGCCGTTGGGTCTTCCGGTCCGGAAGGATGCAGGATGACAAGCGGGTTCCCGATCGAACCGATGTCGGCCACGGCCGCGATGGTGTGCAGGCCGTCCGCCCCGGCGGGTCCGAAGAAAGTGATTCTCCCCTCTTCGACGGGTGGGGATGGCAACTCGATCACGTTGGCGAGGGACAGCGTCACGCTCCGGTATGTGTTTTCGTCGATTTCCAAATAGACGGTTCTCACATTCCGGGAGTAGGCCGGGCAATAGAGGAGGACGGAAGAGGGCGATCCCGCATGGGCAAACTGAACTCCAAGAAACACCGCCACGGGAAAGTTGAGGAACATTCGCGCCAATGACGGCGGACGGCCACCTGTGGCAGATGTGTTTTTTGATGGGTTTGTGATTCTCATGATGTTGGGTTTGTCGGTGGAGTCATGCTGATTTGTCATGGCTCGGCCACTTTCAAACGCATGAAGCCGCGGTCTTCGATTGATTCGGGGGGAATCGCGGTGACCTGATCGAAGCCGGCGAGGTCCGGGTGCGGCACCGCGCTGTTGACGTGAAGCTCCGTCCACGATCCGACTTCCAGGGTGGTGGAGAACTCGACGACGTAGGCCGAGGCAGGCAGCCCGGATTGCCGGCGATTGAAGACGAAATCACCCCCGGGGGTCAAAAAGGGCGCGATCTCCCGGGACGGGACCGTCGGATTGCCGCCGAGCGCGAATTCCAGCAACGCATTGAAACCGTCGCCATTGGCATCGACCCGCCAATCGGCGGAACCGGGAAGATCATTGCCCGTGTGGCGGTAGTGCCAGGCGTTGGCGAGCGCACGGTCGGGCGTGAGGGAGGCGAGCGCGGCGATTTCGGCGGCGGTGAGCGCACGGTTGTAAATGCGGACGTCGTCGATGACGCCGCGGAACTGGCGGCTGTCGTTCGAGGTCCAGTTGCCGATGTTGATGTCGTTGGCCGGGCTGGTGTTGATGGCGGTGCCACCGGAGCCTTCAGGGGAAATCTGCGGCGTGGCCGGCACACCATCGATGTAGCCGAGGATTTGGGAAACCGTGGCGCCTTCCGGGATCACGATCGCGCAGTGGACCCAGCCCGCGCCGCGCAAGTCGGAACGCCCGGGTGTGGTGAAGTTCACGCCGCTGGCGTTGAATTCCCCGCGCAGCTGGTAATCGTCCGAGTGGTTCAGATTGATGTCGAACCGGTCGCCGGAGGTGGCGGTGCTGTTGTTGGCACCCCAGGAGAGGATGGTGGATCGCACACCGCCCTGGTCGGCATCGGCATGGATCCAGAAACTGACGGTGCGCGCGGCGGTGCCGGTGACGCCCGGGTTGCCGAAGAGGATGACCCGGTTCGCGCTGCCGTCGCCGGAAAAACGCAAGGCTCCATCAAGCCGGCCGGGCACCCAATCCGGGGTGGAGAAGCCAACCAGCGTGCCCAGCGGGCGGCCGAGCGCGTCGTGTGCGGTGGTGCCGGAGGTTTCGTCGAAGGGCAGCCAGATCGTCGATGTTTCCGGAATGACATCCACGCTGACGGTGGCGCTGTCCGTTCCCGTGCCATTCGAGAGGGTGTAGGTGAACGAGTCCGTCCCGGCGAATCCGGGATTCGAGGTGTAGGTCACGCTCGTGCCGCCGCTGGTGATGGCCGCGCTGCCCCTCATCGGCTGGGTGATGCTAATGATGGCGAGCGGATCGGGTCCGAATCCCGGGTCGTCGTTGGCAAGCACGGCAATTTCGGTGGGCACGCCGGAAATGGCGGAAGTTTCATTGTCGTTGGCACCCGGCGGTGCGGGGGCCGGCTCGATTTCGAGAAAGAAATTCCCGACCGGCACCGGCTGCTTCGCGATCCCCGGCCCCTGCCACTGCAGATCCAGCGAATGGCCGCCGGCATCGCCATGGCGGTAGTGGATGCGGATCGGGTGCAGTCCGGCTTCAAGCGGTATAGTGCCGGACGAGCGTTCGCCGCCGCCCGGATAGTCGAAATCGGCGTCGATGAGCTGCGCGTCGTGGATCCTCACAAATGCCCCGGTGTCCGTGGTCAGGAAAAAGATGTAGTTGCCGGAGACGGGAACCTGGAGCAATCCCTCGAAGGCGATGCCGATGTCCTCGTCGCGGGTGCGCACCGAAAGGTCGGGGCCGCTTGTTTTCCCATCGGCGACGGGTGTCTCCGTGGCGAAATCCGGCACCCAGGGGAAATCCCCTTCGTATGCGGCATACTCGAGACCGGGTTCCACGGAAGAGGGCACCTCGCCGCCGACGCTGGGTGCTTCCAGCGAGATGGAATTGAGCGCGATGTTGTTGCCACCGGTGGGAGCGGGCGAGCTGACGGTGAGGGTGATGGTGTAGGTAGTGCCGCCTTCGAGCGTGGTGCCGGTAAAATCGATCGGCAGGGAAAGCGCGCCATTGCCGCCCGGATCGTCGCCGGTGGCATGAGCGGAGACATCGAGCGAACCGCCCTCGATATCGACATCCCAGCGTATGTTCTTGCTGTTGCCCTGGTGCCCGCCGCTGGCGTTGATGGCATAACAGATGACTTCCACCACCGCCAGCTCACGGGTGGCCGCGGGGGTGAATTGGAAGCTGGTGCTCCAGGGGCCCACGGTCTCGACATTGCCTGCCACGGGGATCGGCGCTCCCGGGGGATTGAGCGCGCCGCTGTTGATGCCGTAGCCGCTGATGAAGCCGGTGGCGCTGCCGGTGAATTCCAGGGTTGTGGTGGCGTTGTCCTGCTCGTCGAGATCCGACGTCCACGAAAATCCCGACGCGGTGGTGCCGGCTAGATCGCGTCCCCCGAAATCGGTGTGGAGAATGGTGAATGAGGATTCCTCAATGGGGATGACGGCCGGGATTCGCACCGAATCAAACACCCGGGAAACCCCGCCGCCCGCGCGGCGGATGCGGGCGGCACGCGCCTCGAAGTCCGCCTGGGTGGGAACCCCCGGCTGGCCGGCCAGGTTGTTGGTTTCCTGCGGATCGTTGGCGACATCATAGACGCGGAACGGCGTGCCGACCGAGTTGATGTTGTATCGCACGCCTTTGAAGCCGTTGAGGAAGACCGCCTGCATCAGATTGCGGGTCGTTCCGCGATGTGACGGGTGGAAGTCGCCGTAATTCGGGGTGTTATTCTGCGCCCTGTTTCCGTTAGTGAGAAGCGTATCGTATTCCACATAAACCACTCCCGCGCGCTGGGTGCCGGTGCCGGTGAGGTCGGGAACAAGGGAAACGCCGTCGGAGCGGAACGGCAGCGGCAGACCGGCGACCTCGGCGAACGTGGGCAACCAGTCGTGAAACTGCGAGGGATGTGTGCTGACGCGCCCGGCGGGGATGCCGCCTGGCCAGCGCGCCAGCGTCGGCACGCGGATGCCGCCTTCCCAAAGGTCGCGCTTGATGCCGTCGAGCGGCCCGTAGCTACGGAAGAAGCGCGGGTCCTGCGCACCGATGCTTCCGCCGCCGATTCCCTGCTCATTGTGCGGGCCGTTGTCGGAGGTGAAGATGACCAAGGTGTTGTCGTCGATGTCGAGGTCGGCGAGGAGTTGGAAAATGTCGGTCATGCCATCGTCGAGCCGCCGCATCATGGTGGCGTGGCGGCGCGCGGTGCTGGGCCATGCCACTTCCGGCGTCTCCGGATCATTGTCATGGTCCCAGGTGGCCTCGGCGTAGTCGGGATGGATCCATGAGTCGATGGTGCCGTTGGCGGTGTTGATCATGTTGCCGGGCGTGCCGATCCATTGGACACCGCCGTTGAGCCCGAAACCCTCCGGATAGGGCCCGGTGGGCACATTGAGCCGGGCGTGCGGGGCGGCGTAGGCAAGGTAGATGAAGAAAGGCTCTTCCGGATTTTCATCCACGTGATCGACGATCCATTTTTTCGTCTTTGCGGTGGCAAGGTCGGTCGAATAGCATTTGTCCAGATCATCGGCGACGTTGGTGAAATTCTCGTAGTAAGGGCGTCCCTGCTCCTTTGGGTAATGGTGGTGGGCGTCACCATGACCCATGTATCCATGGAAATAATCGAATCCGCGGTTCAGTGGGTGGCCGGGGAATTCCGGCCCGCCCGGCAATCCCCATTTGCCGATCACGGCGGTCGCATAGCCGGCCTCTTTGAGCACGGTGGCCACCGTGTGGTTGTCCGCGATGGCCGCGGAGAACTGGTTGTCGCGCACGTTTGCATGCCCTTGGTGGACGCCCAGCAGGAAGGATGCACGTGCTGGCGCGCACACTGGCGCGGGGGTGTAATGGTGGTCCATCCGCACGCCCTGCGCCGCCATCGCATCGAGCCCCGGAGTCGAGAAGGCCGGAAGATTCCGGTTGTTGGCGAAATCGCGGGAATTCTGGAAATACACGCCGAGGTCGCCAAAACCGGTGTCGTCGGTGAGGACGAAGATGATGTTCGGGCGCGGGGCGTCGGCCATGGCGCTGGTCGCCAGGGTGGCGGCCGTAAGGGTTGCGGTGAGAGTGCGGATCATGTCGGATGAGTGCGGAATATGAATGCCGCGCGGGATAGGTTACAGAACACCCGGTGGCGGAACCATCCGCCACCGGGTTGATTGGGTTAGTCGGATTCGGGTATCAGCGCCTGCGGCGAAGCAGCCCGAGAAGCCCGAGCGCGCCTAGCAAGGCGGCCGCGGGCTCGGGGATGGCGATGATGTTGTCGATGTAGGCACCCTTGAAATTGGAGCCGGAGTAAAACAGCTCGAAGCGGTCGATGGAGGCGACCCCGGCATCGCGGGCGCCGATCGGTTCGTTGAAGGTGTCCCAAGTGCCATTTCCATTCCAATCGATGGAAACCAACGCGCCACCGGGAGCAGCGACGGTGGTTTGGCCGAGCACATCGATGCGAACCCGACTCGGGTTCCCATCGGCCCAGTCCCATGTCTGATAGTTGTCAACCGCGGCATTTTGGAAGCCGACATCTGCCCGGGAACTGATGGAGAACTGGTCATTGGTCGTGGATAGCCACCGGAATTCCTTGTCATCGCCGCCCGCGCTTTGGTTGAAGATCAGCAAATAGGCCCGGCTGCCTCCCGCGGTGCCACCGGAGTCGGTGAGGGCAAGGCGGACCTGCCGACCGTTATCCGGCGCACCCTGGCGGGAGGCGAAAATGTCGAACTCGAACCTGAGTGTATCGCCACTGGAGAGGTCCACCGTGGAAGTGAACAAACCCGTGGCACGGCGGTTGTCACCACCGGAAATTCCCTGGTCAAAGACAAAGGCGTTTTGGGTGTTGGAGGGGTTGCTCACGATGGCTCCGCGTGGATCCGAGAGGTTGCCTCCGGTGAACGCCCAGGAGCCCGCCTGGGTGCCGGCGTTCAGATTGGTAATGGTTGCATTGGGGACCAATCCGGTGGTGGCGTCGATCGCCGTCGAGTTATTGAAGTCAGCCTGGAAATAGACCACACCAGAGGCATGTGTTGAAAAAGCAAGGCTGGCGAGTAGTGCGGTGGCCGCGAGTGCGGGTTTTGTTTTTCGTTTCATATGGTTGATTGGGTTTTATGTGAAATCACTCGGCTCTGAGACGGGTGAAAAGTCTGCCTCCGGCTGGGGCGGGGATGGTTGCGGTAACGATGTCGAAGGCACCGGCATCGGTGATGGTGAAAATGCCCTCCGTGGCTGCGGGGACGCTGACGGACGTCCAATCCGTGAGGTTTTCGCTGTATTCGAAGGCGAGGGACACATTCCCAATCGTGTTTTTGTCACGTTCGAAAGTGAACACGAAATCGTCTCCGACGCGTTCGGCTTCGAACCCTTCATCGGACCGTCCAGGAACGAGAGGGTCGGTCCCGAACACCCATTCAAGGACGTTGGCGATGCCGTCGCCATCCTTGTCGTCGAAACGCCCGTCGTTGGGCGGGGTCAGGCCGACGCTGGTCGCCCATACCTCATAGGGGTCGTCATCCGCCAGGTCCGCGGTGGCAATGATATTGTCGAGGTAGGCCCCCTTTGGCGTGGATTCAAATCCGCTGTAGAACAACTCAAAGCGGTCGATGAGGGTCACACCGACATCGCGCCCGCCGATTGGAAAATCTTCCGTTTCCCAGGTGCCGTCGCCGTTCCAATCAATGGAGACCAGCGCGCGACCGGGAGTCGTGATGGTAGCCATGCCGAGCACGTCGATGCGCACGCGGATTGGATTCCCGTCGGCCCAGTCCCATGTTTGGTAGTTGTCCACATCGGCATTCTGGAAGCCGACGCCTTCCTGGATGGAGATGGAGTTCTGATCATTGCCCGAAGACAGCCAGAGAAATTCCTTGTCCGCCCCCTGTGCGCTCATATTGAAAATCAGCAGGTAGGCCCGGCTGCCACCGGTGGTGCCCTCGGAGTCGGTCAGCGCAAGGCGGACCTGGCGGTTTCCCTCGGCGCCCTGCCGGGTGGGGAAGATGTCAAATTCGAACCTGAGGGTATCGCCATTGTCGATGTTCACCGGCTGGCTGAAAAGGCCTGTGGCACGGCGGGGCGTGGCGCCTGAAATACCATCGTCAAAGACAAAGGCATTTTCGGAGCGGTCCGGATTGCTGACGATGGCACCACGGGGTATGGATGGATCGGCCGCACCGGTGAAAGCCCAGGAACCCACTGCGGTACCGGCGTTCAGATTGTCGAGATCCGCGTTGGCTACCAATCCGCTTTCTTCATCCACGGCGGTCGAGGCATTGAAGTCAGCTTGGAAAACGGTCTCACCGAAGGTATGAGCCGCAAAACCCAGGGAGGCGAGGAGTGCGGTGGTGGCGAGGACGGATTTTGTTTTTCGTCTCATAATGTGTGTCATGGTTTTTGGGGAATTTTCCGGCTCTGATTTTGTGGGGAAATGGAAGTTGGCGCGGCTTCGACTGCGTATTGTCAATTTTTCAGACTGTATTGCCAAATTGTTTTTTGGTTTTTTTGATGAAGTAACTGTTTCCGAAAAAGTTGCAGATATTCCGGCTGGGAGATCAAGTGGACCCGATGGCCAGAATTCGCCGTTTTTCCATTGGTTTGCGGCTGCATCCGGTGGAATCGCCGCACCGCAGGCTGATGAATAGCGAGTATGCCTTCGCGGAATTCGTGGGTTTGTGGGTTTTGTGGTTTGGTGGGTTTGGTGGGTTTGTTTGTGCTTTTGATGCTCGCGGAATCTGCGGAAATTGATTCAGGTGATGTGCGGCGGTGATATGGAACCCAGGCCCTGCCAACCTTGTGCGCATTTGAGGAGTGCAAGCTGGACTGCTCTTGTGGTAATCAGCAAACCGGGCCGTGAATTACTCCGCCCGGCCGTTGGGAATAATGGAAATATGGGCTTTTGATTACGAGACACGAGCTAGTCGCTCGGTTTATTGGGTTCATAGCGGAAATTTCCAACTGGTGAGGGTCGTTCTGGAATTTTCCGGAATTTTTGTTCACGGCAAGGACTGCAACCGTTTATTTTGATTGTGGAAATTCGTGGCGTGGGACTGATGGAGGCCATAGCGAATGGCCTTTGGCAACGAACACATCGGCACCGGGGGGGGGAGCCGGGGTTCGTTTGGAGTCAGCGCGCGGCCAATCCAACGACTTGGGAGGGAAGCAGGGCTGTTTCGAAGACGCGTACATCATCCAGTGTGCCATGAAAATAAAAGAATGACTCGCGATTGTCCCAAGTCCCCAGGTAGCGGCCAAGGACAAGCGGTCTTGCAGATTCCGACGTGGTGTCCGTGGCGACGATTTGTTGACGGCGACCGCTGCTTTTCTCGAGGCGTCCATCGACGTAAATCCTGACGTGCGTTGAAACGTCGGTGTTTCTCCCGCCGAGGAAAACCACGGCGATATGGTGCCAGCGGCCGTTACGTAAATCCGTGGAGCCGATCAGGTAGCCGTTTCCGAGTTCGACACGCGGTGCCCCTACTGTTCCCTCGAAGCTTCGGGTATTCCATGAAATCTGCCACTTGCGCGATTGTTGGGGGCTGCCCCATGCAAGGATGCCGTTCGGGTTGCTCTGGTCGCCGGGCACGTCCGGGTCGAGCTTGATCCAGAACGAAACGGTCCGGGCGGAGGCGCCGCCGACGCCGGGATAGTTCGAAATGGCGGAGAGGCCGTCGCCGTCGAAAGCGAGGGCGTTGCCGAAGGGGCCGTCCACCAAAGTCGGCTCGGCGGTGCGTTCGTGACGGAAGATTTCGAGTTCATGGGGTCCTGTGAGGCTGTGAGACCGATTGCCGTCCCAGGACTCGAAGTTCCAATGGACTGCCGGGACCGGCTGCGTTGGTTCCGGTATTGGCACTGAAAGAGTGGTCAGGTCGAATTCGATGGTCCTGATTTCCTGCGGGTAAAGCCGCACGGCTTCATTGGCACGCACCAGAAGCGGCTGGAACGAACCGCCGCCGGCTGGCATTGCCTCCACCAATCCATCGAGCACGTGGAGGTCCGTGGCTTCGTCATCAAGGACGCGCACCGAGAAGGTGGTTCCAAGATCACGCAGGAATGAGGACGGGGTGAGGATCTCGAACCCGTGGGCGGGTTCAGGCACCTTGGCGGTCAGTGATCCGGATAGCAATGTGGCCCGGATCTCGGACTCGACGCGCAGGGAAGCGGGGCCTTGGACTTTGACGATGGCGCCCGAGTCGAATGTGATGTCGATCGATCCATCCTGGCATTCGATCAGGCCGGTTTCGAGGCGCTGTCCGAGCGTGGCAGCAGTCCCCTCGAAGGTGGCGGTGTGCGTGTCCAGCCTGGTGATTTTCGCGGCTGAGACTGCGACGGACGGCCCGAAGTCCAGATCATCGAAGGCAAAATCCGCCTCGAAGGCAAAATCCGCCATTGGCCCGTCTTGACCTGGATCCGCGCGGGAACCGGCTGCAAGCCACCATGCCGTGAGCGAAACCAGCAATAGCGCCGCGATCCCGGCTCCGATGCGCCAGGCTCCGGAAGCATTGCCGTTTTGGCGCGCTCCCGTCCAATCCGGAAGGTCGACCGCCGGGAACTCGGACACGATCATGGCCTCGGTCTCGATCAGAGCGAGGTAGCGGGCGCGGAATTCCGGGTCGTGTTTGAGGGCCTTCTGGATCAGGCGCAGATCGTCGTTGCCAGCGCTCCCGTCCAGGAGGGCTTTCAGCGCGTCTTCGAGGGGATCGTGGGGAGGGCACGCGGATGAATCGGTGCGTTTCATTGGTTCGGTATGGAAATTCAGGAGGCGGGCAATTCCGCGAGCCGTCGCTCAATGCATCGGCGGAGTTGCTTGCGGATGCGCATCAGCACTTGTTTGATCGCGTCGCGGGTGCGGCCGAGCCTGCCGGCGATCACCGCGGCAGGTTCATTGCGTTGATAGTGTGCCTGGAGTATCGCGGCATCCCCGGTTGGCAGCCGCTCGATGCAGACGCGCAGCGCGTTGTGGCGTTCGTCGAAGCCATCCAGAGATTCTATGGCTGACTCGCTGAGCAGATCCATGATTTCGGGGTCGAATGCGGTCAGGCGCGACCGCTTGACTTTTTTGAGATATGCTTTGGTTTGCCAGTAGGCAACTCGATACGCCCATGCCGCGAAGTTGGTTCCTTTTTCGAAGTCATCAAGCTTCTTCCACATCAGCAGCACGGTTTCCTGCAGCACGTCCTGTGCTGCGAAGCGATCAGGCATGATGGTCAGGATGTAGGCGTAGATTCCTGACTGGTGGCGGCTGACCATCAATCCGAATTCTTGATGTGAGAGTCTTTTCATCGCCAACAATCATAGCCCGAAACCGGGCACCGTGAGGAAAAATCGAGCTCGCCGTCGAAAATACTGGCGGAACATCCACCCGTGTCGGACCACCATCCTTACCATTCGCCGGTTTCGGCTATTCAACATGTAGTTCCATCAACCGCATTTTAGCCAGTGCAGGATGCGTATTGGAGCTTGTACATCAAAACCCTTTGCCGAAAAGCTCCGCAACCATGAATACCCGCCGTCTTATGCAAACCCTGCCCAATCACCGCGGTTTCACCCTGGTGGAAATACTCGTCGTCGTCATGATCATCGCCGTGCTTGCGGTGATCGTGTCCGCCATCAGCATGAGAATCAGGGGCAGCGCCGAATCGGCGGTCCGGCTGTCAAACATGCGGCAGTGCGGCATCGTGCTGACGACCATTGCCTCAGACAACAACGGGCGCCATTCATACTTTGCGGGGGGAAATGGCAATTTCCGGTTTCGCCCATACATCATGGTTCGCGACCATCTTGGCAACCACAACCAGGGCGTCGTTGAAATGATGCACTGGGACGTCAAAAAACAACCACCGACGGGTAATCCGCACTGGAATTGCCGGGCGGTCAACTTCATGGACGTAACGTATCCGGACGGAACCTCGACACGTTGGGGCGATACAAACGTGGTGGACCCCGCCGGCAGGTCAGCCACCTTGAAATCGCTCACCATCGCCGCGATCGCCAGGCCCAATTCCCATCCCTTGCTCATCGATTCCTCACAACCTAACGGTGCGGAGATCTTCCGCATTGATGAGGGCAGGGGAAACCTTGTCGGGCTCCGCGAAGCCGAGGGCACGAAGGCCAGCGCATTCATGTTCGACGGCTCCGCCCGGCAGATGGACAGATCCGACCTGCGCGAGGCCGGCTTCACAAGGGCGGTTGACACCAGCGCTTCGCCTCCTGAAGCGACCGACCTCTAGAGGCTGCCGGGACAATGTGGATTCAGGTCGGAAGCCCGATTCCCATGACAGCCGGGACGGCGATCCTCCATTTTGAGACAGCCTCTCAGTTCTCCGTGGCCACCACGCGGACAAAGAACCTTGTCCCGGGGATTTCCGCGGGAATCCTGACGGTGACCGACTCGACCGGGTTCCCGCCGCTCGCGGATTTGCTGGCCGGTGTGAAATCCGTCCAGTCGGTGAGATCGTCCGACCACTGGTAGGTGTAGTCGATGCCGGTCAGCGATTGCAGGCGACGGGTGTAGCTGAAAAGCCCGGTGGCGGGATCGGGCAGCGAAGTAATCGGCGTGACCGAGGCTCCGCTGGTGGGATCGAGCCCCCAGATGCGTTCCTCGTTGTTGGTGAGTCCGTCGCCGTCGAAGTCGGCATCCGGGTCGGAGAGATCGGCATCGGGGAATCCGGCGGCCCAGAGCGCGTAGTCGTCGGCGGGCAGCGTGGTAAGGATGAGCGTGCCCGAGGTTCCGTTGTCGGTCAGTTCGAGGTATCTCTCGTCGATGGCGTGGGATGGCCCGAGGCCGGATGCCGTCGTGCCGTCGATCTTGAAAAACCCGCTGCTTGCCTTGCCCTCCAGGTAGGACGTCAGGTTTCCGCCGGTGAAGTTGTCCAGCTCGATGGTGCCGCCGGGATGGGTGAAGTCGAAACCACCGCCATTGAGGCCGTTGGTGGCGCGCAGCGGATCGGCCTGCGCGCCCGAGACTCGCAGCGTGCCGCCGTCGATCACGATGCTGGAGCCGGTGCCGCTGCTCCGGTAGTTTGTGTTGAAGAAATTCGACGCTTGCACCAGCCCACCTGAACGGACCGTCAATGTGGCACCGTTGTTCATGCGGAAGCCATTGCCGGCCTGGTGGTTGTAAAGCAACGAACCGTTCACAACTTCGAGCGACGACGCGATCAACGTGAGGGACGCTGTATTGGCGATGAATGTCCCGTCGTTGATGAGCAAGGAAGAACCGTTGACGAGGTCGAAGTGGTAGGAGCTGGTCGGGTTGAGGCGGAAATGCGCGCCGAAGTTCAAGGTCATCGAGGCGCCGTTGTCGAATGTAAGGCCGTTGTTTCTCTGGATTCCGCCGGCCAGGATGGTGGCATGGTTTCCGGCCGCCATGTCCGGCGGTGACGGGCGCGCCCAATGGGTTGGCAGGTTGTTGCTGCCCGGTTGGTTCCAAAAAACCGGTGCCGCCTCGCTGCCCGCCCCGCCCCAGATCAAGGATGGAAGGGAAAACATTTCGTCACGCACCTCGTCGAGCGCGACGAGGTCGAGTGCGGCATCAAAGACCCGGACGTCGTCAAGCAGGCCGGACCAGGCCAAGGACTCGGCGGGAGTGCCGACCCCGAGGCCGATCTCGTCGCGCGGAGGGTCGCCCGTCGCCCGGGTGTTGATCAACCGGTTTCCCGTGCTCGTTGGGTTCACCAGCGCGCCGTTGATGTAGAATTTGACGGAGTTGACGTTGTCACCCTCATCGATGACCACCCCCACCATGTGCCACTCGCCGTCGTTGAGTGCGAGATTGTCATAACGGGCGAACCCGCTGGAGACTTCGAAGCGCAGCTTGCCGCCATCGTGGAGGCCGAGCCGCAGGTTCTCACCCGGACCGCCACCTCCATGTGGCGACCATCCGAAAAACATGCCGTAGAAGTCCTCCGTGGTGTTGATCCAGGCGGTGATCGTCTTGGCGCCCGAGCCATCGATTCCGAGATCCCGGGCGTCCAGATTGGTGCCGACATAGCCCACGTTGCTCCCCGGAAAGTCCAGCGAGGCGGTGGAGCCGATTCCCGCGGTGTCGGTGGACCACGCAATACCGGTGCCGAAGTCATCCGAGATGGTTCCGGTGGTGGCCGTGGTGGTGGTGCCGCCGCCCTCCTCGAATGGCCAGCGGGCCACGCCGTCGGGCCTGGGCGGGGCCACCGTGATGGTCACCTGTGCGCTGTTGGACAGGTCGCCATCCACGGCGGAGATTTCAAAGACGTATGCGCCGTTCTCCAGCAGGTCCACGCTGGTGTCCGGGGAGGCCGGGTCGGCAATGGAGGCGGGCGGGCCGCCCAGTTGCGTCCATTGATAGCTGATCGGGCCGCTGCCGTAGGTGTAGCCCGAGGCGACGAGTGGAACATTGGCTGTGGGAGGAATGAACGCGCCATCACTCACAAACAGCACAATACCCTGCGCACGCCGGGCGAGCTGGTCGAGGTAGAGCGATTGTGGCTCCATGGCGGCACCCATGCCGACGCCTTCGACGTGATCGGGCGGGGCGGTGCCGCCACCGGTTGGAATCGACACGGACGAGCGGGATCCGCTGGTGCCGATGACGTATCCATAGCGGGCTTGCTCACTGCGGACGAGAGACCCGAGTTCACCGCGGTTTCCACTGCCACTGGTATTCCAATACACGCCGTGCGCCGAGGTGAGCGCGTGAGGCGTGGTTCCGCCGAAGAATTGGCGATGGTGTGCGGTGAAGTAGCTGTTGTGGGCATGGCACATGTCGAACAAGTTCGAGTGGCTGAAATGCTGGTGGTGATCGCTGCCTTCACCGTTGGTGGTGTAACCAAACATGCTGGAACCGGTCGAGCGTTTGGTTTCGATGTCTTCACAGCGGAGGAAAACATTGCCGGAGCTGCCGGCATGGGAGATGACGAATCCATGACGGGAGAAGTCCGCAATGCTGTCCATGATCAGGTTTTCATTGCTGTCCTGGATGCGGAACATGTAGCCATTGCCGCCGCCACCACCGTATTGTGAGCGGCGCATTCCGCAGTTTGCCACCGTGATGCGGAAGGAGCGAATCAATCGAATGCCATTGGATAGCATGTGACTTGTTGAGGCGTTTCCGGGTGGTTGGTAGCTGTGCACATTGGTGATCCATGAATCGAAAGTTTGGCTCACATTGATCAACCTGCTGTTATTCACGTCCCAGGCGGAGCTTCCCTCAACCGACCAATCCTCTTCTCCCCATTGGTTTCCGGGATGCTGCACGTTGCCGATGGAAAAATCCTCCAACCCGATGCCGCTGAGCTGGCCGTTCACCTTCCGCACCCGGGCGTCGTCGCGGGTTCTCATGGTGTATCGGGTGGGAATGTCGATTTCGATCCAGCCTTCAACCGGGTTGCTCGCGGTGATTTCCCTGTGGTAGGTGGCGCGATTGGGAGCATTTCCCACGCTCCACCAATTGCCTTGGTTGTGCTCGTCGATCCAGCCTTGGGTGAACGCCCATTCCAGGCGCACGATATCACCGACTTGGAATGCGGAGGCATTCGCAACCGGGATGCGGCGGGTCGGGTTGTCGAGATCGGTGGTAATGGCCACTTCAGGTCCAAAGGTTGCGGCAGGCTGCGGGGCGACGCGGACTACCTCCTTGTTACGCATTTGAAACGAAGTATTGAGGATGAAGGTCTCCCCCACTCCGGCTCCGCGCAGGACGATGTCCGAGTGCTGGATCCAGAGGGCGAAATTGCTATTGCCCTGAGGCTCGACGCGGTATGTGCCTGCCGGGAGAAACACCACGCCGCCACCCTCTGCGGTCGCCGCATCGATCGCCGCCTGGATCGCAATGGTGCTGTCGTTGGTGCCGGTGGGGTCCGCATTGTAGGGCGCGGTGGTCACATCAAACGCCGGCCCCGCGATTTGCGGAATTGGTTCCTCGCCACGCCGATATCCCGCGTAGGAGAAATCCTGGATCAATTTGTCGGTGGTGAAAGACGCGTCATCCGGTGGTGTCCAGTCCACGGGGTAGAGCGATGGCCGCCATGCATGTGACGAAAGCAGGCCGGCACAATTGATTGCGAGCAGGGTGAGAAGGAATGAGTGGGTTTTCGAATGATTCGGATA
The DNA here is from genome assembly GCA_007126655.1 of Haloferula sp. Lineage (GTDB taxonomy): Bacteria > Verrucomicrobiota > Verrucomicrobiia > Verrucomicrobiales > Akkermansiaceae > Luteolibacter. The sequence goes on from SLAV01000006.1 coordinate 38,435, forward strand.
CATCTAGTTGGGACAGAAAAGCTCACTCGAAAATGAAGGCAAAGCAAGATGAACGGCAACATTTTTTCATTGAACCGGCGGGCTGCAAAACCATAGTCAATATCATGAAAAACACATAGGAGCTTTTCAATCACACCACATTCCGACGCGAAGCGGTGATTTGCCGTGACGAAACTCCACGAACTGGCGCACCGAAGCAAAACCCCCATCCCCTGTCCCCGGGCAACCCCGGTTTCCACGCCGCAGGACCGGATGGCGTCCATCACCCCCGATGGCGAATTCCCGGCTGGCGATAATCAGAAGCCGGGCGCAACCCACAGGTTTGCCAAAATCCTGTCGGTGGCGATCGGATCGATCCTCTGCCTCCACACGGCCCAGGCGCACGGTGCCGATGGCCCGGGATCCGATCCTGCCGATCAGGCCGTCGAAAACACGTTCGTGCCCAACGGCATGGAATTTGACGGCAATGTGCACATCGAGATGGATCCCCCGGTAACCACCGATGTGTTCACCGTCGAGATGTGGGTCAAGCTGCCGGAAGCGGGCTAAGACGATGACGGCACGATGATCACCCCGCTCACCAACACCGGAAGCTTCAACAGCCATATCCTCGTCTGGACACGGGATGGCAGGGCGGTCGCGGAGATACGCGACGGAGGAGGCACGGGGGGGCGTCTCTTCTCGGACTCATTCATCAACGACGGAGAATGGCATCACCTCGCGGTGGTTTTTCGTGACGAACCGATCCAGACCCCTGGCGAAGATGACGGCATCATCATTTTCATCAACGGAGAGGAGGACGCGAGGACCGCGCACAGCGACAGCTTTCCCACATCCAATCCGGGCGCGGCGATGGCACGCCGCGAGCGCAACGATCCCAGCCACTATTTCGAGGGCACTCTGAGCGAGGTTCATGTCTGGGACCGTGCTCTGGATGAAGCGGAAATCCAGGAAAGCATGGAGTTCGAGCCGGCATCCATCGTTTCCGCCGGGAGGAAGTGATCAGCGCGTTCATGGTGGAAAACGAGATCGACAACGTGATCATGATCGCGGGCGACGCACACATGCTCGGCGCGGGCGACGGGGTGTCGAACTTGTTCAAATACGCGTTCGGACTCGATCCAAAGACACCCGCCCGGCAAAGCGATTATCCCATGAAGGAGTTTACGCCCGATGACAGCCGCTTCCGCATGCAATTCGATGCTCGGCAGGACCCCCGGGACATCGAATATGTGGCCGAAATCTCCCATGACCTCGATGAATGGAACCCGGCGGACGTCGTTGAAGTGTAAGCGGGAGCCTTCCCACGAAACTCCGGGATTCGACCGGGTGAGCCTGGAGTCAGCGCCCATGGATAACGAGACCGAGCGTGCCTTCATGCGCATCCGAATCAATGAAACCACGCCGCCCGCCCCCGCCGACTAGCATCCCGTCAATGATCGAACCAATCGCGCCATGCGGCCTTGAGTGCGTCGAGCCGGTCGGGCTATTCGGTCGCGAGGTCGGTGGTTTCCGTCGGGTCAACGGATAGATCGAAGAGCTGCCATGGCGGGTTGTCCGACCGGACGGCGCGCCAGTGGCCGCGGCGGACGGCCTTGTTGTCCAGGTGTTTCCAGAAGAAATCGCGGGCCGGAGGCTTGGCATCGCCGCGGAAGAAGGGCGCGAGGCTTTGACCCTGCATCGGAGTGATGGTGTTGCCGGCGAAGTTTTCAGGGTAGGTGGCTCCGGAGATTTCGATGAAAGTGGGCATCAGGTCGATGATGTGCCCGGGCTGGCGGCGGATTTCGCCTCTGGCCTCGATGCCGTCCGGCCAATGCGCGATGAACGGGGTGGCGGTGCCGCCCTGGAAGGTGGAGATCTTGAATTTGCGGAAGGGGGTGTTGGAAACATTTGCCCATTCGAGGCCGGCGCTGGCGTAGGAAAGGGCGGTGCCGAGGGGCGCGCCTTCCTCACCACGGTTGAAGCCGCCGGGGCCGCCTTCGGCGGAGCAGCCGTTGTCGGAGAGAAAGACGATCAAGGTGTTCTTAAACCGGCCGAGTTCCTTGAGCCTGGCAACGAGCTTGCCGACATTGCGATCCAGGGCATCCACCTGCGCGGTGTAAATTTCCATGCGGTGCGCGAGGTCGGCGCGTTGTTTCTCTGTTTTTTCCTCCCAGGGCTTGGCCTGGGGATCGCGCTCGCTGAGGGCGGAGTGGGCGGGGATGATGCCGAGTTCTTTCTGATTGGCGAAGCGGCGTTGCCGTTCCACATCCCAGCCGTGATCGAAGTGGCCCTCGAAGCGTGCGATTTCCTCCGGCTTGGCTTGCAGCGGCCAATGGGGGGCAATGTGGGCAATGAAGAGGAAGAAGGGTTTTTTCGTTTCCGTCACGGCTTCGGTCACAAAGTCGATGGCGTGGTCGGTAAAGTCGTCGGTCACATAGAGGTCGTCCGGCGGGTCGATTTTTTCGCGGTTGAAGTAAATCTCGCGGTCAAGCCTGAGCATCGCGTCCTTGAAGTAAAAGCCGCCGCCACGGGGCGAGCCCCAGTAGCGGTCGAACCCGCGGTCCGGCGGGTGGTGGCCCTCGTCATCGCCGACGTGCCATTTGCCAGTCATCAGGGTGGTGTAACCCGCTGCCCTGAGGACTTCCGCGATGGTCACGCAGTTTTCGTTGAGAGTGTTGTTGGATCGGCGTGGCCGGGCATGCCTGTCGATGAGGCCGACACCGGCCTGGTGCGGGTGTAGTCCGGTGAGTAGCGCGGCGCGTGACGGGACACAGCGGGGGATATTGTGAACGTCGGTGAAGCGCAGGCCGTTGGCGGCCAGTGCGTCGAGGTGAGGCGTGGGCACCGTGGAACCGTAGCAACCCAGGTCGGAGAAACCGAGATCATCGGCGAGGATGACGACGATGTTGGGTCGGGGATCGGCTGCCGCGAAGGGGATAAGGCAGAGCGTGCAAAGCAGATGGATCAGATGTCTCATAAAGCTATTCTGTGGATTTCGGGCTGGTTGCAAGGCGGTCATGCCGACTACTCGCGTTCAGCGGACGAGGTAGTCATGACCTTCCTCCAGGCGGAACTGGTGGGCGTGGCGGACTTTTTCGGTGGGGATGGTCGTGCCGGTCTTGCGGTCGATGACGACGGGGTTGTCCCAGTCGGGATTTTGGATGGTGAGGGTCGAGGCAGTTTCGCCATCGCGGGCGAAGAAGGTGGTCTCCGCATTCTGGGCGACCGGATAGATGCGGGCCATGAGTTCGCCGTCGATCTCCTCGATGACGATGCCGGTGCCGCCCACGAAGAGCGGGGTCTTGGTGACGGGCAGCTCGAAATCCTCCAGCATCACGGGGCCGGTGTGGCGGGTGCCTTCATCATAATCGATCCACTCGCCGGCGGGAAGATAGACGTCGCGGGTGGTCGCGGTTTCGTAGTCTTCGCCGTAGAGCGGGGTGGCCATGAGGGCGTCGCCGATCATCCACTGGAAGCCGCGCACGCTGCTGTTTTCCCGGCCGTGGACGCGCGGGTCGTCGGGGAAGGTGATCGGCAGCGGGGTCATGGTGTGCGGGTAACCGTCGTGGAAAAACTTGATCGCGTTGCTGTGGATGTACGGGTGGAGGCGGGCGTGGAGTCTGGCGCATTCCAATAAGACATTGGAAACCAGTGCGTCGTTGTAATGCCAGGGACCCTTGCCCATGGAGATCGAGCTGTGGAGCGAGGCGGTGCGTGCGTTGCGCATGAGATAGGTCTTGATGCGGTCGGACACTTCGCCGT
>SLAV01000165.1 GCA_007126655.1 Haloferula sp.
AGCGTCCCGGATCCACGAATTGTTCTGACACGTCCGGCATCGCCGGAATCGATCGCCGGTGCTTTGAATCACGGAAGCCGGCTAGTGACCACCGATTTGATCGCCCGCATGGATGCCGACGATATCGCCCACCCACGGCGGCTCGAAGTCCAGATGGATTTCATGCGACGACAGCCCGACGTGGGAATCCTCGGCACCCAGGTGCGCCCGATCAACACGGCGGGTGAACCGATCTCCGCCGAGCACTTCCGCAAGCCGGAAACGCATGCGGACATTTCCTGGCGGTTGTTTTTCGGCTGCCCTCTCTGGCATCCCACGGTGATCATGCGCAAGTCGCTGCTCGATTCGCTTGGCTGGTACGGTTCCGACACCATCGCGGGTCGCGAGGCCTATTCCGGCGAGGATTATGACTTGTGGTGCCGCGCCATCCGCACAACGCGCATCCACAACCTGCCCGACACGCTGCTCGACTATCGCATCCATGAGCAAAGCCTGTCGAGTGTGGCGGACGGCCGAAGAAACCACTGCACCAACATTGTGCGGATTGTGGAACAACACCTGAAGCGTGAATTCAAGGTAGAAGCCGGGCCGGGGCTGGTCGCAGCGATGCTGGGCTTGCCGCAGGGAGACGGCCCCGACACATTTGGACGGGCAACACCGGAAGACGTGCGCCGCATCATCCCGCTGATGCTGGATCATGCCGCCGCAATGGGAACCAGCGCCGCGTCCACCCGCGAGCTGCGGAGACAACTCGCGAAACTCGCTGAAACCGCCATCTGGGGCCGTGGATTCAACATCCTGCGCGAATCACTGCGGCTTGCCCGCGTGGACACACGAACCAGCCTTGCTGTGCTATCCGCGTCCTTCAGACGTTTGATCTGAAGGATTTCCCATACACGTCATCGTAGCGTGCAATGCACCCCGCCACGCGCCGTGTGTCTCCAACTCATCTTAAAATCCATCAATTTTCATTGAAAATCCTCCACCTCACCATTTTCGACCGCAAGGGAGGCGCCTGCATTGCCGGCTACCGGCAGCACCAGGCGCTGGTTGCGGCAGGCATCGATTCGTCGATGTGGGTGCGGCAGAAATTCACGGATGATCCCAAGGTGTTCGAATATCGCCCGCACAACGACGTGCCGACGCGCTTGCGGCGCGTTTCACGTCGTTTTCATCTCCAGTCGACCCGTAAATCAAGCGCTCCGATCGGCGAAATGTTCGATGATCGAAGCGAACACGGCGGCAACGAGCTGCGGCAGCTTCCTCCGCACGATCTGATCAACCTCCAATTCAGCCAGGGCTTCGTCGATTTGTCATCGCTTTATGAGCGAATTGATGCAAGCACACCCATCGTTGTGACCCTGCACGAAATGTCGATGTTCACCGGTGGCTGCTCGTATGCCTATGCCTGCCGCAACTTCGAACAATCCTGCGGACAGTGCCCGCTGCTGGGAAAATCCGGCCCCGACGACGCCAGCGCCCGTTCTTGGCAGCGGAAACAGCAGGGATACGCCAGACGAAGCCCGGAAAACCTCCAATTTGTGGCCGACAGCCATTGGCTTGCCGACGAGGCCCGGAAGAGCGGACTGATCGGTCGCTTCCCGATCCAAGTAATCCATTACGGCATCGACACCGGGGTTTTCCAACCCCACGCCAACCCTGCGGCCCGGGCCTTGCTCAACCTGCCGGATGACGGACCCGTCATCGCTTTCGCCGCCGCTTCGGTATCGGACGAGCGCAAGGGCGTATCGCTGCTGGCCGAAGCCATCCGCGCATTGCCACGAAAGCCGTTTCTCCTGACCTGGGGCGGATCGTTTCCCAAAGCCCTCGCCGACCTGCCGCACCTCCACCTCGGCCCCATCGATTCCGAGCATCTCGTTTCCATCGCTTACAACGCCGCCGACTTTTTCGTCATCCCCTCCCAGGAAGAAGCCTTCGGCCAAACCTGCCTCGAATCCATGTCCTGCGGCCGCCCCGTCATCGGCTTCGACGTCGGCGGCATCCCCGACATGATACTCCACAACGAAACCGGCCTGCTCGTCCCCAAAGGCAACGTCCCCGCCCTCGCCCAAGCCATCCAACGCCTCATCGACGACCCCCAACATGCCGAAACCATGGGACGTAAAGCGCGAGAAATGGTGATGGCCAAATTCACCTTTGCGCACAATGCCGAGGCGTATCGCAAGCTTTATGGGGAAATGCTGGATTTTCAATGTTGAATTTTTAATGTTGAATTTTGAATGTGAATTGCGGCTGCGCCGCGTCTGGTGGCACTGCGCGGCAGTCAATTGCATCTGTGCCGAAGTCCTTGGCCCGTCGTCCCTGGTATGCTTTGATAGTTCTTCGCGTTAGGGTTGTTACGATAATATCTACAATTATCCACTTCGTCTTGATTGGCCTAGGCATTAATTTTGCCACTGGGGATGTTGGCGTGCCGGGCGTATCGCTATTGGCTGCCAGTTGAATTTCTTTTTTGGTCATACGACTTTCGGACAGCATAACGAGACTTACAGGTACATTTCGGTTTTTTCAATTAACCTCAAGCGCAGTCATTACGGTATTCGCGCTGCATTTGCCCATTATTCTGTTATTGTCGAAGATGACAACATCACGAGGTGCGATTTTATTTCTTGCACTGATATTGTCCGCTTCTGTCCATGTCATATTCACTCGCTTTAGGTTGACTCGAGCCTTGTTCCTGGGCAGAAAAAATGATTATCGTGATGTGATGAATTTCATTTTCCGCAAGTAAAGCTTTAGCGGCTTCGCCGTGGTCCGTGGATTTAGTCCGTGGTCGATCATGATAAGAAGCATCCGCTCCATGCCAGGATCAGTTCATATGTGGCCGCGGAGCTGCCGTCCTTGCCGCTGCGCGGATGTCCTTGGTCGTTGGTCGAGCATAGTGAGGCGCTTCCGCTCCAATATGATCCCTCCATTTGCAGCCACTGAACAGCGCTTGTCGAACGCTCCTCACAGACTCCAAGCACGACCAAGGACCAAGGACGCGGCGAAGCCGTAAGACCAGGTAGCGCCCTCTCGATGAGAGGGCATGCGCAAGGATCGTGAAAGCCTGGAGCATGCCAAGCCCGTCAGTCTCCTTCTTGCAAATATCCTTTCGCCCACCTTGTGCCTGCCCCCTCATCGAGGGGGCGCTACCTGGATGGGCCATGATTCATGCTCATGAATTTGAGCAGGGCACCACGACATGATCGACAAAGGACCAAGGACAAGGGACCAAGGACCAAGAACAATGCCACATGCACCCACCGATCCCGAATCATTCAAAATTAAAAATTAAAAATTAAAAATTAATAACTCCTCCCATGAGCACCAAACCAACCATCGACGGCGTCATCGTAACGCCCCTGCGACAGATCCCGGACGAGCGGGGCAAAATCATGCACATGCTGCGTTCGGACGCTCCGCATTTCAAGGCATTCGGCGAAGTCTATTTTTCGTGCGTCCACCCCGGCGTCATCAAGGCATGGCACATCCATTCCGAAATGACTCTGAACTACGCGGTCCCGTGGGGCATGATCAAATTCGTGCTGTATGACGACCGTGAGGGCTCGCCAAGCCGCGGGGTCATTCAGGAACTGTATCTCGGTGAGTCCAACTACGCCTTGGTAACCGTGCCCCCCGGAGTCTGGAACGGATTCAAGGGGATCGGCGACAAGATGGCCATTGTCGCCAATTGCACCGACATTCCCCACCGGGCCGATGAGATTTCACGGCTCGATCCTTTCACAAACCCCATCCCCTACACCTGGGAATTGAAACATGGATGAGAAACAATCGCGAAGCGTGGTGGTCACCGGCGCGGCCGGATTGCTCGGCTCCGAATGCGTGAACGCCCTCCGGAAGCTGGGATGGGATCCCCTGCCCTGGACACGTGCCGATCTCGATCTGGAATTCCCGGATCCGGGCTGTGATGCGCTGCGAGCCGCCCGCCCGGCGGCCGTCATCCATTGCGCGGCGGAAACCCACGTCGACAAATGCGAGGGTGAGCCGCAACTCGCCGATCGCGTCAACGAGGCCGCGACCGGCGCGCTGGCCGGTGCCGCCCGCGACGTCGGTGCACGGTTTGTCTACATCGGCAGTTGCGGGATTTTCGACGGAAAGAAGCGCACGCCCTATCTGGAAACCGATTCGCCGCAGCCGCTCACCCGATATGCCTTGAGCAAGTATCGCGGCGAGCTGCGCGCCCTGGAGGCCGATCCCGCCAACCTGATATGCCGCGTGGGCTGGCTGTTCGGCGGAAGCCGCAACCAGCGCAAGAACTTCGTCGAGGCGCGCCGCAAGGAAGCCCTGACGGGAAAACCGATGGTGTCCGCAAACGACAAATGGGGCAGCCCGACCTGGGCAGCCGACGCCGCACAGCGCATCGTCGAGCTGCTCGAAGCCGGGGCCTCAGGAATTTTCCACGTCGCCAACAGCGGCATCGCTTCGCGACAGGACTATGTGGCCGCGATCGTGGAGGCGTTTGATCCGACGATCTCCGTCGCCGGCGTCGATTCATCGAACTTTCCGCGTCCGGCACCCGTGCCTGACGTCGAAGTGCTCGCCAGTGGCCGGCTCGACGAAGTGGGCCTGCAACCACTTCCAGACTGGCGGACAGCTTTGGAACGATACATCCAACTGGAATATCCGGGAAATCATTTGCCATCCTGAAAGTCTCATCCTGCCCAGCCAGATCTCGCCATGCCATCCGCAAGCGTCCTGATGTCCGTCCGCAATGGTGGAGC
>SLAV01000173.1 GCA_007126655.1 Haloferula sp.
CCAAAATCCTCACCCTCCTCGAAAAATTCGGCCTCCCCCTCGTCCTCGACCCCGCGATCACCACCGACTCCGTCATGGAAAAAATCGCCCGCGACAAGAAATTCAACGCCGGAGCCGTCCGCTTCGTCGTTCTCACCGCCGCCGGCCGCGCCGAAGTCACCCGCAACCTCTCGCATGACGACCTCCGCGCCGCCATCGAGCACCTCCGCAACGGACTTGTCTGATTAAACCGACCATGCAATTCGTCTGGCGGGCGAGTCCGGCTGATGCGTCCCGCCCTCATGAATCTGTCAGCCGGGCAGGATCGTACGGCGCCTACGCCGCCGGCTTTGATTCTTTCTTCGTCTTCCCGGCCGCCGGTTTCTCCCCGCCTTTCGATTCCCCTTTTTTCGAGTCACCCTGCTTGGATTCGCCGCCACCCGAGGACGTCTCCGTCTTCGCACCGGCCTGATACGACTCGGAACGATAATCCGTCTGGTAAAACCCGGCGCCCTTGAAAATCAATCCCGCCCCGGTTCCGAGCAGGCGTTTCACCGCGCCGTCGCACGCCTCCTCCGGACAGTCCGTCAGTTTCGCGTCGTTCATGCTTTGGAACACCTCGAATCGGTGGCCGCATTTCTCGCATTGGTAATCGTAGGTCGGCATGGTCGTGATGGATTTCGCGCGGGAATCTGCCACCCGCCCCGCGATTTGGCAATTCCCGGAATTCACGTATTTCCGCCCGCTTGAAACACCTCCCGCGCCGTCACAGTATCCGGTTCATGCATCATCCACGATCTTTCGTCCTCGCCATCGCCGCCGTGGCGCTGGGTACCGTCGCATCACCCGCCGGTGTCACCCTCGAAAAAAACGAGGAGGCACAAACCGTCGCCATCAACATCCGCGGCGAGCACTTCACCACCTATCACTACGGCGATTCCCAACACGTCCCGTTTCTCTGGCCGGTCAAAGCCGAGGGCGGCGTCGGCGTCACCCGCAACTTCCCGATGGGCAGCGACGAACCGTCCGTCGAGGACCACCCGCACCACATCTCGCTCTACCTCACATATGGCGTGCTCAATGGGTTTGACTTCTGGCACGTCGGCCGCGGACGCCCCGGTGTGATCCGCACTGTCGGCATCCATACCGGCGAAGGCGACGGATACGGATGGATCCGCGGCCGCCACCACTGGATCGCCAACGAGGACGACGAAATCGTCATGGAGGAAAAGCGCGAACTCCGGTTCCACGACACCCCCGCCAACGCCCGCGTCTTCGATTTCATCAGCACCTTCAAGGCCACGCAGGGCGACGTCACCTTCGGCGACACCAAGGAGGGCATGCTCGGCGTCCGAATGTCCCCCATGCTCGATGGCAACCACGGCGGTACGCTCACCAATGCCGAGGGCCATCAAGGCGAGGACAACGTCTATGGCAAGCCCAGCCCGTGGATGGACTACACCGGCGAGGCGGAAGGCCACGGCAAACGCGGCATCGCCATCCTCGACCATCCGGAAAACCCGAAGCCCGCCCAGTGGCACGTCCGCGACTACGGCCTCGCCGCACTCAACCCGTTCGGCACCCGCTCCGTCGCCGGCCTGGAGGACGGCCGCCACACCCTGCCCGAAGGCGAGACCCTCACCTTTCGCTACCGACTCGTCGTCCACAGCGGCTGCCACGAAACAGCCGATATCGCCGGGCACCACGCCCGATACATCGCCGAATGATCCACACCACCTGAGACCGAACACAAAAAAGATCCCCATGAAACGCCGCACCTTCATCAAACAGGGCCTCGCCGCCGGAGCCATCGCCTTCCCCACCATCATTCCGGGCCGCGTGCTTGCCCGCAACGGCAACGAGGGGGCGAACGACCGCATCACCCTCGGCATAATCGGCACCGGAATCATGGGCAGCGTGCACGTCCAGAACTTCAGCAACCACTGCAACATCGCCGCCATCTCCGACGCCTACCTGCCCCACGCCGAGCGCAGCGCCAAATGGCTCAGGGAAAACGACCGCATCCCCGCCGGTGCCAAAGTCGATGTCCACCAAGACTACCGCCACATCCTCGAACGCGACGACATCGACGCCGTCGTCATCGCCTCCCCCCAGCACTGGCATGCCCTCCACGTCGTCCACGCCGCACAGGCCGGCAAGCACATCTATTGCGAAAAACCCCTCACCTACTCGATCTGGGAGGGCCGCCAGCTCGTCAAGGCCGTGGAAAAATACAACGTCGTCCTGCAGACCGGCAGCCAGCAGCGCTCCGGCCAGATTTCCCATGACGGCATCACCCACGTCCGCAACGGAACGCTCGGCAAAATCACCGAAGTCCACGGCCACAACTACGCCGGCCCGCAAAACATCGACTGGCCCGCCATGGACATCCCCGAGGGCCTCGATTGGGATCTCTGGTGCGGCCCCGCCGAGAAACCACCCTACAACCACGCCATCCGTTCCAATGCCCGCAACGTCGCGCCCTGCTGGAGCGGCGTGAAGCCGTTCTCCGGCGGCGACGTCACCGACTGGGGCACCCACGGCATCGACATGATCCAGTGGGCGCTCGGTGCCGACCATGGCGGCCCCGAGGAAATCTGGGTCGAAGGCGATCCCTACCAGGAATGGATCAGCACCCCGGAAAACCCCGGCGGCCGCCGCGGCGGACCCAAATCGCCCATTGTCCACATGAGATACCCCGGGGACATCCACCTCATCCTCGACGGCGGACCGAACGGCGGCGGCAACTTCATCGGCGAAAACGGCACCATCCACATCACCCGCGGCCGCTTCAGGTCCGACCCGCGCGAACTCGCCGGCGAACCCATCGAAAACCCTGTCGATGAAATCCACCGCGGCCGCGAATACGCCCGCCGCAACAGCCACAGCCAGGACTGGCTCAACTGCATCCGGGACGGCGGCAAACCCGTCGCCCACGCCGAAGCCGGCCACCGCACCGCCAGCGTCTGCCACCTCATGAACATCGCCCGCTGGGTCAGCGGCATCACCGGCGAAACCGGTCGAAAACTCAAGTGGGACGCCGCCGCCGAGCGCTTCACCAACAGCGACGAAGCCAACCAATTCGTCCGCCCCCCCATGCGCCAGGGCTATCAGATTCCTGAGGAAGTCTGAATCCCCATCAAATCGTCTCAAAACCACGGATTACACAGATTACTCAGATTTGGCAAAACCACTGAATCGAAGATTCAGTAAAATCCGTGTAATCTGTGTAATCTGTGGTTGAAAAGAGCAGCACCGCATCCGGAACCGCTCATGCACCACCAGAAAGCCCCCGTCGGCGACAACCCTGGCTTCCGGGAAATCAAGCAATCCCTCGAAGCCGCATACCCCGCCCTCACCCTCGACCACGCCACCATCCACGGGGCCGAAACCGAACTCCGCGCCGCCCACGGCGGCATGCGCGTCTTCTGGATCTTCGACGGCACCGGCGAGGTTTTCCTCCCCGCCGGCTACCGCACCCTCGAAGGCGACGGAGCGCCCCTTCCCGCCGATTACCAGCCCGAACCCGCCGACCCCGCCTTCCTCGAAACCCTCGCCTTCATCGACGCCCGCCGCGGCACCTTCACCCCCGGTGCCTGGACCAGCATCAAGCTCATCCTCGACCGCCGCCAGGGCGACACCTTCACCGGCGACATCGCCGCCTACCTCTGGAACCTCGAACACACACCGCGCCCCTGGTCCTCCGACCCCGGGGTCGAGGCCGCCGTCGAATCCATCCATGCCAGCTACCGCAACCAGGGATACTCCGTGAAAACCACCGGCTCGTGGGAACCCGTCGGCATCGGCGACCAACTCGTCGCCTGCGGCGATCAACCCGTCCGCGTCCGCGGCGACTTCCGCTGCATGTCCATCGAGGACCGCACCCGCCACCACAGCCACATCTCCACCGCCCGCCGCCTCCCATACCTGTTGGACACCGCCGGCGGCTGCAGTTTCGACTTCGAACCCTACCGCCGCCTCCCGCTCACCTGGCATGTCGATACCCCCGGCGGCCATGGCGACGGCGTCAACTTCGTCAACTCCCACATCGTCAACATCCCCGAGGAACTCTCCTCCACCCACTTCCACCCGCCCGTCGTCCTCGGGCGCGGCGGCGTTCCGCAGACCGAGATGTATCTCGTCCTCGACCCCGAGGCTTGCGGCATCGACGACAAGGGCCGCAAACCCGCCATCCTGCTTTTCCCAGATCTCCGCGATCTCACCCGCTGGGAAAAAATCGACCTCGCCCCCGGCGACCTCGTCCTCATCCCGCCCGGCGTAGGCCATCGCGGCCTCGACGTCTTCGTCAACGTGCTCACCATCCCGGGCTTCAAGCCGCACAACGAATTCTACATCGACCAACACATCCTCGACGCCACCGACGGCGCATCCCCCCACAACGAACCCGGCCTCGCCCGCAAAAACCTCGAAAACATCGCGGACTACCTCGCCCCGCCTCCATAGAACCACCCAATCCATTCCGCCACCCCGGAACTCCGAATTCATTCGCCCACCCGGAGCGCCGAATTCATTCGGCCACCCGCCCTTGATCCCCTCTTTCACCCTACCCCCGCGCCAACTCACAAGCATGCGCCGCAAAACCCGCGCCGAATGCCGTCAGCCAGAGCGACCGGTCCTCCGCCCGCCCCTCCGCCAGGCGTCGTTCGAGCGCGAACCACACCGACGGGCTGCTCATGTTCCCGCAATCGCGCAGCACCGCCCGCGTTTCGCCCAGCACATGTGGCATCACGCCCTCCAGCGCCTC
>SLAV01000047.1 GCA_007126655.1 Haloferula sp.
GATTCACGTGCATTAGAACCACTCACCAGGTATTTGTTCGCGGCGGATCGCGAGTATGCCTCTTCTGCATGTGTTGCTCTGGCAAATCTTGGAGATCATCGAGCAATAGACCCTCTCGTCAGATTTATCAAGAGAGAAGAAAAAAATCGAAAATATAATCCGGCCGCCTCTCAAAAGAATATAAAATGGGCTTGTGAGGCGTTAGGGAAGCTTTGCACAAGATCAATAGAGCCATTAACAGCACTCTTCGCAAGCATAGAAACGCGTCATCGCTCTGATGTGATATACGCCATCGGAAGAACTGCTTTACCTGAAGCTTTGGATTGGCTTATTACCAATATGTATAAGTATGACCCCGGTTTACGCGGGCCGATAATCAAGTCTTTACAAAGGATCGGTGACAGAAGGGCATTGGAGTCCCTCGTAGCCGCACTCATGGATGAAGATGTTAGTGTGCGATGGAACGCTGTTCAAGCTTTGGAGAAACTGGATTGGAAGCCTGACCGCAGTAAAGCAGCTGCTTATTACTGGGTCGCCAAAGAACACTGGAAAAGGGCTGTCGCTCTCGGTTCATTGGCTATTGAGCCTCTGATAATCATTCTATGGGATGATGGTGCGTCGAAGGCAAAACGTCAGTCTGCCGCCGAGGCACTAGCTGAGATTGGAACTCCTTCTGTCGAGCCGGTAATAGCTGCCATAGCGAATCCTGATAAGTATTGGTCCCAGGGACTTGGCCGCAAAGCAGGACACGGTAATGTATGGAAGGATCACACTCTGCGCCCAATTACTCTGGATTATTGTATTGAGATGATGGTTAAGATAGGCCGCCCAGCTATCGAACGGCTGACTGTCGCCTATAACAAGTGGAATAATCCGCATGTTCACCAAGTTGTCTTCGAGGCGCTTGAGAGGTCGGGATGGACGCCGGGCCATGACGAGACAGCCGCCTTGTACTGGATGGTCAAAGGTAGATGGGATAAAGTAGTTGCTCTCGGAGCCACGGCCGTGGACCCGCTCATTGCGGTTATCAGCGATGTGAAAAATGAACGCCAGCAGCTCTTTGCCGGTATTGTGCTAAATGTAAAGCTGCCCAGATTGGATAGCTGTGCTGTCGTGCATGTACGCCGGTGCGCAGCTAAGGCAATGGTACAGCTATACCATGAAACAGCATTAGACGAGCAGTCCAAGAGAGAGATACTTGCACTTCGTGACACCGTGACCAAACGCCATGCCGATAAAACCGTAGAAACTGATAGGGGATGTTATTCATACCATACGGACAATTATGGTGTCGGCGTGGAATTTCCGCTATGAGCGAGGTCTAGAAATACCAAAGAGAGGCGACAACAATGGATATTATAGTGTTTCTGGTTATGGTCTTGGTGATCGGTGGAACCGTTACTGCTAGCAACCTTTTGGGGGTTTCTTCTCGAATGAGTTTACTCATGGCATTTGCAGCCTTTTGTGTAACTGCTACAGTTGTGGGTGCTTTAATTGCACCACCCGATATAGAGAAGTTGAAAAAGAAGAAAGATATTAAGGCGTTGATCAAGGCGCTGCGCTACAACCTCTATCTTAACGATTATCAATCAAGAGAGCAAGTCGCCACTACGCGTCAGTCGGCCGCCAGAGCGCTGGGAGAAATCGGCGATCCACAGGCGGTATGGCCGCTCGTTGCCACCTTAAGGGGGGCACCCGACGCAGGTCGAGAGGCTACGGCTTTGCGCGTGGCGGCTGCCGAAGCGTTGGGTGAAATCGGAGATATCCGCGCTGTGGATGCCCTCGTCACCGTCCTGAAACACGTTTCCCGGAATATAGGCCCGCATACGTCCGAGAAGGATGTGTGCCGAGCTGCCGCCGAGGCATTAGGTAAAATCGGCGATTCGCGTGCGGTGGGTCCTCTTGTCGCCGCGCTTGATGATCCGTCACCGGATGTGACGCAAGCTGTTGTAGAGGCACTGGTTCGTATTGACGATCCAGCCATAGAGTCGCTTGTAGCCGAACTCAAGGAAGATCGTTCGCGTGCGCGCTTGCTCACAGCCGGGGTGCTTGACCAATTGGGATGGAAACCAGAAAGAGGCGAAGATGAGTTGTGGTATTGGGTCGCGAAATGTAATTGGGAAAAAGCTTCCGATCTCGGTCCTATTGCGCTAGAGCCACTCGTCGCTGCGCTTAAACGCAATGAGATAAGGGTGGCTGAGGCGCTCGATAAACTGGGATGGGAGCCTGACGGAGGCGAGAATGAGGCTTGGTATTGGATTGCTAAACGCAAGTGGGAAAAGGCTGCCGCTCTCGGTAATCCTGCGGTTCAGCCGCTAATCGCCACCCTAAAGGATGCAAACTCGGGCGAGAGCCGCAGCGCTGCTGCCCGGGCACTGGGCTGGATTGGTGATCCGCAGGCCGTGGATCCGCTCATTGCCGCCTTAGAGAATCCGTGGTCTGCGCAAGAGGCTATTGTAGCGCTTGGCAATATTGGCGATCCACGGGCGGTAGAACGACTGATTCATGTTCTACAGGGTGAGTTCTATCCTCTTCATTGGGAAGATAAGCATCTGCGCCATGTAGCCCCGCGCAAGTATGACCTGATAAGAAAAGCGGCCGTGGCGCTAGGATGGATTGGTGATCCGCGCGCCGTGGCCCCTCTCATCGCCGCCCTCAAGGATGGTAAGGCTTTACGCCGGGATGCGGCTATGGCATTAGTAAAGATGTATAACAATGAAGCATTGGATGAGCAGTGTAAGCAAAGCATTCTTTCCGTGCGTGGGGTCATCACTACACCTCACTGCGACATGAGTGGCGAATGTGCCAGACGCGATCACGAAGATCGAGGTATCGGTGTGGATTTTCCGCTTTGAACATGTTTTTGATATCTGTCGGAGTTTGCGTTGTGCAGAGTGAACCGTATGAAGCTACCCTTGCCGTTGCGGTAAAGGTTTCTGCGATACCATGCCTTGAAATGCTATCGATGTAGAAAACTCTTTAAGGAATGTAAAATATGTTGACAATATGGGCTGGGTTCATTAACTGTCCCGTAGCGGATTACACATTGTTATCATTATGCAGCCTGTTTGTAAACCATGATCCAAACCATTGTGTGTAGGGGCATGGGGATAATGAACATAGTAATTGGGACGAATATCGAAGGGGGGTGGATTCTCGAATACATTCGGTCTGAAGTGACGCTTCACGATGTATAAGAAGCGTTGCTTGATAAACATAATTTGACTAAGGAGAACCTAATATGACATCGACAAAATCTTTCCTTTGCACTGTTATTGTTGTGGCGCTTTGTGCGTTCGGCACAGGCTGCGCTTCCTTCAAGGGTAATAATCTTCCCGAAGTGGGTAGTTTCCCGGGGCCTGCCTCTGATGCAGAGAGGCCGTCTGTAGCTTTGGCGTTTTCGTCGGAAACAGATATGATGGCGCGACGTCCGCATCCCGAGCGTGTCCGTGAACAGCTTGAGGCGGAGTTTGTTGGTGTTCTGCGCGATTCAGGGTACTTTTCTGCAATCGAAAAAGCAGAGGAAGGCAAGGATTTGGGAATGAAACTCCACCTTGTGAATTCTGGGAATCCCGCAGCATTTATCCCTGCATTCATTACGGGGTTGAGTTTATACACAATCCCATCTTGGGGAACCGATCGGTTTACGGTGGTGTGTAACGTGCGCTTACTGGACGGGAAACAATATGAATATACCTTGGAAGATTCCGCCATGCTGGTTCAGTGGCTCCCTATGATCTTTGCCCTTCCGTTCAATTTGCCAACTGAGGTTCCGGTGGAGGTGCGCAAGAATATTTATAAGAATCTGATCATTAAGATGCAGGAAGATGGCATTATACCTCCAGACCGCGATGCACCAAAGACTAGCAATCTTTTCATCACGTTTGAAATTCTTCACGCATGAAATTCTGCAATCATCAAAAGGATCTGCATTGGCATAAACTCGCAATGATATAACCCAGGTTGCATAAAGAGGAGAAATGCTGCAAATGAGCTATATGAAGAAGAAAACCGGAATTCTCGTAATTGTATTGGTGGTTCTTGGCGTGACTGTAAACGTTTTTGCAGAGAATGCTTTGAGGCCAGCTTTGGGGATGAGTTTCGTGATTAGCCCCGATTATCGTAGTGTACTGAAAGATTCGTATCCCAATCGCGACATATCGGGCGGGTTTGGTTGGCTGGGGCTACAAGTCGGTTTAAGATATCTGCCGATGGCGCAGTTTGCCATTACGCCGCGGATCGGGGCTATGTTTAATTTTGTCATGTTTGAAGGAGACGATGAGGATTCGTTCTTCAATTCGATTATTCAACCCGCCCTATCGGCGCGATATTTATTTCAAGAAGGGTCGTCATTATACATCGAAGGTGAAGTCAGCTACAACAGGGTTAGTACAGGAAGCGATCATTTTGATGTGGATGGTGGCGTGGGGTACGCCGGACTTATCGGATATCAGGTGGATGACAGGTTGGACTTCGGGATTGGGTATTCGGTCATATCGACAGAAGTTACCAACAGAACTGGCGTGAATGATAAGAACTTTGGTGGTGTTGAAATACGTTTTAGTGCCGTTTTTTAATTGTCGCGTGAATTGATTCTTTCTATCGGGGTGATTGCCTTACAGTAGATACGGCTTGGAGGTTGACATGAATGATGATGTTCAAGACGAGCGAGGGGATTCGAGACCGGATGGCGATGAAGCTCCCGCCATCTATTCGGTTGGTCATAC
>SLAV01000304.1 GCA_007126655.1 Haloferula sp.
ACAAGATGAACGGGGCGGGGAATGATTTCATTGTCGTGGACAACCGGGATCTGTCGGTCCGGCTGGACGGGCGGATGATCGAGGCGTTGTGCGACCGGCACCGGGGGATCGGGGCGGACGGGTTGCTGGCGGTGGAGCCGGCGCAGGCGGGGGCGGATTTCCGTTTCCGCTATTACAACGCGGACGGCGGGGAGGCGGAGATGTGCGGGAACGGGGCGCGGTGCTTCGGGCGGTTTGTGGCGCACCTGGGGGAGGGCGTGGCGGAGCGGGTGAGCTTCGAGACGATCGCGGGGATTCTGACTGCGGAGATGGCGGGCGAGGGCGTGCGCATCGCGATGTCGGACCCGGTGGCGCTGGAGCTGGAGACGGGCGCGGGCGCGCCGGGGCTGGACGCGCCGGTGCATTTCGTGAACACGGGGGTGCCGCACGCGGTGGCGTTCGTGGCGGATGAGGAGGCTTTCGACGGGCTGGATGTGCACGGCCTCGGCCGCGCGCTGCGGAACCATCCGAGGTTCGCCCCGGCGGGGACGAATGTGAATTTCGCGCGGGTGGTGGGGCCGAGCCACATTGCGATCCGCACTTATGAACGCGGGGTGGAGGCGGAGACGCTGGCGTGCGGGACGGGGATGGTGGCGTGCGCGATTCTGCATCACAAGCTGACGGGGGACCCCTCTCCAATCCGGGTGGATGTGGCGGGCGGGGACACGTTGGAGATCGGGTTTGTGGTGAATGAGGACGACGATTTCCGGGAGGTGACGCTGACGGGGCCGGCGGACTTTGTGTTCGAGGGGGATATTGAGATTTGAGGGGTGGGGTTTCCGCTTGGCGCGCCGGGGGAACGGGCCTACACAGCGCGCATGCGTCTTTTCGACACGCTTTCACGCGAGGCCCGGCTGTTAGCACCGCTGGACGGGCGGACGTTTCGTTTCTATTGCTGCGGGCCGACGGTTTACGGGCCGGCGCACATCGGGAATTTCCGGACGTTCGTGATGCAGGATGTGATGCGGCGCGCGCTGGAGACGGGCGGGATGCCGACGCTGCACGTGCGCAACATCACGGATGTGGATGACAAGACGATCCGCGATTCGCAGGCTGGCGGGGAGAAACTGGAGGACTTCACGAAGCGGTGGACGGAGCGATTTCATGCGGATTGTGAGAAGCTGAACCTGCTGCCGCCGCACATCGAGCCGGGGGCGGTGGAGCACATTCCGCAGCAGATCGCGATGATCGAGGCGTTGGTGGAGAAGGGGCATGCGTATCAGTCGGAGGACGGGTCGGTGTATTTCCGGATCGCGTCGTTTCCGGGGTATGGGAAGCTTTCGCGGTTGGATGCCCGGGAGCTGGAGCTGGGGAAAACCCAGAACACGCGGGCGAGCAGCGATGAGTATGAGAAGGACGGGCTGGCGGACTTCGTGCTGTGGAAGGCGCGGCGGCCGGAGGATGGGGAGAATTTCTGGCCATCGCCGTGGGGCGAGGGTCGGCCGGGGTGGCATTTGGAATGCTCGGCGATGATCCGCGAGTATCTCGGGGATTCGTTCGATCTGCATTCGGGCGGGGTGGATCTGGTTTTCCCGCATCATGAGAATGAGATCGCGCAAAGCCGGTGCGCATGCGGCGGGGATTTTTCGGCGCATTGGTTCCATGTGACGCATTTGGTGGTGGACGGGCGGAAGATGGCGAAGTCGCTGGGGAATCTTTACACGCTTGATGATCTGGCGGAGCGCGGGTTTTCGGCGATGGAGACGCGTTATGTGTTGATCGGCGCGCATTACCGGAAGCCGCTGAATTTCACGATCGCCTCGCTGGAGGCGGCGCAGGAGGCGCTGGCGAAGCTGGCGAAAGGGGTGCGGCAGTTGGCTGCGAAGGTGCCGGAGGGGACGATGTTGAAGAGCGCGGAGTTCGGTCCGTTCCAGACGGCGTGGGACGCGCTGAATGATGATCTGAACACGCCGGGGGCGCTGGGTGGCTTGTTCACCGGGTTGCGCGATGCCGTGAAGCTCGAAGGCGAGGCGGCGGCGGAGGCGTTGGCGGGATGCAACCGGATGCTGAAGGCGCTCGGGCTGGTGCTGCCTGAGGTGATTGACCATGCGGAGACCGAGGTGCCGGAGGAGATTCGCGAGCTGGCGGAGCGGCGGTGGGCGGCGCGGCAGGCGAAGGACTGGGGGACGTCGGACGCGATGCGCGACGAGCTGGCCTCGCTCGGTTGGGCGGTGAAGGACGGGAAGGACGGTTATGTGCTGACGCCTGCGAGCGGTTCCTGAGGGCCATTGAATTTCGAGTGGCGCACGGGCACTCCGGCGGGCATGCTGGGCGCATGAGAAATTGTGCGATTTTGGCCGTGTTCGCGATGTTGGCGGGTCCGTTGCGGGCCGCGGAAGAGGTGCCGGCTGTGGAGATGCCGGATGTGGAGGAGGCGATTCCCGCAAGCATCCGGGCGCTCGGCGAGCCGGCGATGTTTCCATTTCTCGGGGGATTGAGGATGGCGGTGATGACGGACAGCGACAAGGCCCAGCAGCATGTGAACCAGGGGCTGAACCATCTGCACGGCGGATGGGAGACTGAGGCCGCCCGCCATTTCGCGGTGGCGATGGTCGAGGATCCGGATTGCCTGCTGGCACACTGGGGGATGGTGATGTCGCTTCTGACGCCCTCGCCGGAGACCGGCCCTGCACGCAACGCGGCGACGGACCGGCTGCTGGAGCTGGTGGAGGCGGGGCGTGGATCGGAGCTGGAGCGCGGATACGCGTATGCGTTGATCAAGTATATCGAAGAGGGGCCGCTGGGGGCGGCGGAGGGTTTCGGACGGGTATCGCGGCGTTTTCCGAACGATGTGCAGGCCCCGATTTTCGAGGCGCTGTTCAGCCGGGGCGGATTTGATGAAACGGGCATGCCGAAGCCGGATCAGGAACGCTCGGAGCGGAAACTGGAGCAGGTGATGGAGCGGCACGAGGGGCATCCGCTGCCAATCCATGCGTTGCTGATGCTGCGTGCGGACGGGTTGGATCTGCACGGGTCGCTGGATTTGGCGAGGCGGCTCTCGGAGATTCAGCCTGATTACGCCCCATATCAGCATTTGCTCGGGCACTACGAATGGCGGTGTGGCAACCACGCGGCGGCTGTGGAGGCTTTCGGGCGGGCGGCCGGGCTGTATCGCGAGTGGATGGAGGCGTGCGAAGCCGGGGTGGAGGATTGCGCGGAGTGGATTCGGGCGGAGTGCTACCGGATCGTGGGACTTGCCTCGCGCGGCTATTCGGAGGCGGCCTTTGAGGCGGCGCGCGAGCTGGCGGGGACGCGGGTGGCGGACGGGCGCGCCCAGTCGCCGGGCGGGCGTGCGTTGTGGTGGGAGGCGCGGACGCTGCCGGCACGCTTATACCTACGGGGTGATCGGGACGGGGACGCCGGTGAGGCGATGGCCTCGCTGCCGGCCGCCGACGAGACGCGCGACTATCGCGACCGGACGCTGGCGACGTGGTGGATCGACGGGCTGCGGCTCGCGCTGGAGGCGCGGAGGTTGATCGAGGCGGGCGATCACGAGCAGGCGCGCCATGTGAGCGAGGCGTTGTCGATGCACGGCGAGCGGATGGCGCAAACGCAGCGTGCGGCGAGCCTGGCGGGCGAGAGATCGGCGTGGAACCGGGCATTCCGCGGGCTGGAGGTGATCGCGGCGGAGACGCGCGGGCTGCTGGCGGCTGCGGGGCCGGAGGCGCTGCGGGGCACGGGTTTCAACTGGTTCCGCGGCGCGGCGGACCGTCAGCTTCCGGCGACGATGATGTATCCACCGGCGGTGCTCACACCGATGGCGACGCGGCTGGGGGCCTTCCACATGGGCGAGGGAAACCCGGAACGCGCGATCGAGGCATACGAGGAATCGCTGACGGCATTTCCAAACGACATGGCCTCGCTGGTGGGGCTGCTGGAGGCGGCGGAGGCGGCGGAGGACGAAGAGAAGGCGGAGGAGGCGAAGCGGGCGATCCTGGCTTTGCGGGAATCGTGAGTGCGGCGGGTGTGCGGCGGGGTCAGCCGGGCGGGCCGGGGTTTTCGAGGCTGGCGATCCGGCGGTCGATGCCTTCGACGCGCTCCCACGGGCAGCGTTTGCGCTGGTATTTGTTCCAGACGAGGGTGCGCAGCTCGCGCCAGTGATCGAGAGTGGGTTCGGCGATGGTTTCCCAGACGGGGTCGCGCTTCATGGTGGTGGTGAGGAGCGTCCAGCG
Source organism: Haloferula sp. (assembly GCA_007126655.1). Lineage (GTDB taxonomy): Bacteria > Verrucomicrobiota > Verrucomicrobiia > Verrucomicrobiales > Akkermansiaceae > Luteolibacter. Next base: position 4,212 of record SLAV01000304.1, read on the forward strand.
GCCGCCGCGGAAGTTGGCGCGGTAGTAGCGCTTTCCATCCGGGGTCTGTTCCTTCCACTCGTGGCTTTCCATGCGGCGGATTGAAACGGCGGGCGCGGGCGGATGCAAGCCGGTGGATCGCGCGCGGGTGATTCGGGATTGGTCACACGGGCGCGGGCGGTGCAGGCTGCGTGGCGTGCGCGACCGGATGGATGGCGATGTGATGAAGGTGGCGGGCGCCACGCTGGCGGTTCCGGTGGCGGCGCTTGGCGTCGCGCCGGTGGTTTACCAGGCGGGCAAGGCGCTGGCGGAGGTTTCGCGGGGCCGGGCGACGAACCGATTTCTGGACGGGTTCGCGGATTGGGCGCGGCAGGCGGGGTTTCACGATGTGTTCGTGCCGGTGTTCGCGGGATTGGCGATGTTGGCGGTGGTGGTATTGCACGAGTGGACAGGAGGGCGGGCGACGCGGGTGATTGCGATCCGGGGGAGCGGGGGCGTGCCGGG
>SLAV01000243.1 GCA_007126655.1 Haloferula sp.
ACCCGGAGCGGGGTCGGCCATTTTTTTCCATATCTGGCGCGCCGACGGCGCACGACCGACGGCAGGCTGCACGACCATGGAGGAACGCAGGCTCCGCGAGCTGATCGCACGGCTCGATCCGACCAAGCGCCCCGTGTTCGTCCTCCTGCCAAAGGAAGAATACCGGAAACTGCGCGGGGCGTGGGGGCTGCCTTGAACCCCTCGCGCGCAACATCATCCCCCACCCTGCATCCAGCGCAGAACCGGCGGCAGCGATTGGTTCCACGCGTGGGCGATGGCGCATTCCACCACCGCGTCCTCGTCGTCGCGCAGGCGGAAGGCGCCCGCCTTGCGCAGCCGGTTTGCCGCACGGGCGACCTCCTTCAGCTCCGCCGGCAGCGTCAGGCAGGTGAACAGCGCCGCGAGCGCGATCGAGCCCGTTACCAGCGCGAACGCGCCGAGGAGCGGGAGTTTCCCCAGCACCAGCGCGAAGGCCACGATCAACACGGTGAACGGAGGCAGCACCGTGCCGATCCGCTTCGCCTTGCCCCGCGCCGCCGCCGCCTTCGGGTCGTCCTTCGCCCACTGGCGCAACGCGTATTGCCACAGGTGGAATCCGATCACGTGCGCCGTCTCGTCACTGCGGCGCGCCACCGACGTTTTTTCCGGCTCCGGCAGCCATTTGTCCAGATCCGCCCGGCACACCCGCGGGCCGCGGGTCGCCAGCACCCGGATGCCATACCACCAGCGCAGCACCATCGCAAGGATCGGGGGGAATATCGAAAGGAAAATCACCAGACGCCACATCGGGGCGCATCATGCTCCGTCGGACCATGTCCGGCAAGTGCCCGCTGCCTTTTTCCCGGCGACCGGAGAATATCTCCCCGTCCGCCTTGCCCTGACTTGAGCGAAAGACCTTTCCGGATCATCGGCAATCCCAGGAATCCCGGAAAATCGGCGAAAAACACCCCTTTCCCATCATCATATCGTGATATGAAGATTAGAAACTTGAATCCCGCCGTTCTTCCGGCAGGCTGTCCGCATGCCGACTACCGACCCAACGCCCGATCTGGAGAAAGACCTCCTCGAACGCATCTTCATACTCGATGGAGCCATGGGCACCACCATCCGTGGATACGGCCTGACCGAGGAGGACGCCCGTGGCGAACGCTTCAAGGACATTGACAAGGATCTTCTCAACAACGGCGACATTCTCTCCCTCACCAAGCCCGACGTCATCGGCGACATCCACAAGCGCTTCTACGAGGCCGGCTCCGACATTTGCGAAACCAACACCTTCTCCGCCACCGGCATCGCCCAGTCCGAATTCTTCGTCGAGGATCCCCGCGAGACCGGCGGTCGCAAAGACCCCGAATTCTTCCAGAAAATCCTCGAAAACACGTTCCTCAACGACCTCGCGTGGGAAATGAACGTCGAATCGTCGAAACTCTGCCGGAAATGGGCCGACGACATCGGCAGCGACACCGGCCGCCGCCGCTACGTCGCCGGGGCCATCGGTCCGCTCACGGTCTCGCTCAGCAACTCCCCCGACCCCGAGGATCCGGCCTTCCGCGTCGTCAATTTCAATCAGGTGCTCGCCGCCTACAAACACCAGATCCGCGCCCTCATCGAGGGCGGCTGCGACATCCTCATGATCGAGACCATCTTCGACTCCCTCAACGCCAAGGCCGCCGCCGTCGCCACCCTCGAGGTCTTCGGGGAGGACGCCGTGAAACTCCCGGTCATCATCTCCGCCGCCGTCGGCATGGGTGGGGAAACGATGATCTCCGCCCAGAAGCCCGAGGCCCTCTGGAACGCCTTCGCCCACGTCAATCCGCTCGCCATCGGCCTCAACTGCTCGCTCGGGCCGGACTTGATGAAGCCGTTCCTCGAGGAACTCTCCGCCTGCGCCGCCACCCGCATTTCCTGCTACCCCAACGCCGGCCTCCCCAACCCGCTCGCCCCCACCGGCTTCGATCTCGAACCCGAGCACATGCGGGAGCACATGTCCGGCTTCGCCGACGCCGGCCTCGTCAACCTCGCCGGCGGCTGCTGCGGCAACACACCCGACCACATCAAGGCCATCGCCGAAGGACTGAAAGACAAGGCACCCCGCGAAGTGCCGACTAACCAGTGAGGGTTTATCGCAAAGACGCCAAGGCCGCAAAGGGACGCGGAGTTTTTAAAGACCAGGAAATTGAGATCATGGATAGGGAAGAATTGAATCAACTGTCAAAGGATGTGATTGGAGCCGCGATTGAGGTGCATCGGGAATTGGGGCCAGGGCTTCTGGAGTCTTCCTATGAAGCCAGCTTGCAACATGAGTTGGCACTTCGGGGAATCAATTCGATGCGGCAGGTTCTCAAACCCATTCCTTACAAGGATCTGGAAATTCCCGATTCCTACCGAATCGACCTTTTGGTCGAAGACTCGCTCATTGTTGAACTGAAAACCGTTTCGGAACTCAAACCTGTCCACCACGCACAAGTGCTCACCTATCTTCGCATGTCTGAAAAACGCATTGGCCTGCTTATGAACTTTCATACCGTTCGCCTGGCCGATCAAATCAAACGAATCGTCCACAACTTTCCAGAATAAACAAATCATCCATATTCCGGTGCAATAAACCGCGAACTCACTAAAAAGCGATTTATAAAAATGCATTTATCAGATCATTGATCAATAATGCGTTGAATTGTAATAAACTCAAAACAAACACAACCCCAGCTTTGCGTCCCTTAGCGACCCTTGCGCCTTTGCGTTAAATTCCCAGACAGCCATGCCCACCATCACACCCACGCTCCGCCTCTCCGGCACCGAAGCCTACAACCACACCGCCGAGAAACAGTTCCTCATGATCGGCGAGCGCACCAACGTCGCCGGCTCCCCGCGCTTCGCCAAGCTCGTCCGCAATGACGATCTCGAAGCCGCCGTCGAGGTCGCCCGCCAGCAGGTCGAGAACGGCGCGGACGTCATCGACATTTGCTTCGACGACGGCCTCATCGACGGCAAGGCCATGATGGCCCGCTTCCTCGACCTGCTCCAGGGCGAGCCGGATGTCGCGCGCGTCCCGATCATGGTCGATTCCTCGAAGTGGGAAATCGTCGAGGAAGGCCTCAAGCACCTCCAGGGCAAGGGCATCGTCAACTCGATCTCGCTCAAAGAGGGCGAAGAGGCCTTCAAAAAACAGGCCCGCCACATCATGAGATACGGAGCCGCCGTCGTCGTCATGGCGTTCGACGAAAAAGGCCAGGCCGCCACCTACGACGAGAAAATCCGCATCTGCGAACGCGCCTACCGCCTGCTCGTTGATGAAGTCGGTTTCAATCCCTATGACATCATCTTCGACCCCAACATCCTCACCGTGGCCACCGGCATCGAGGAGCACGACAACTACGCGCTCGACTTCATCAACGCCACCCGCTGGATCAAGGAGAACCTCCCCGGCGCGCGCGTCTCCGGCGGCGTCTCGAACATCTCGTTTTCCTTCCGCGGCAACAACAAGGTCCGCGAGGCCATGCACTCCGCCTTCCTCTTCCACGCGGGCAAGGCCGGCATGGACATGGGAATCGTCAACGCCGGCATGCTCGAGGTGTATGACGAAATCCCCAAGGACCTGCTCACCGCCGTCGAGGACGTCCTCCTCAACCGCGACTCCGGAGCCACCGAGCGCCTCCTCGACCTCGCCGAACAATACAAGGGCCAGGGCGGCAAGAAAATCGAAGAGGATCTCGCCTGGCGCGATGCCACCATCGAAAAACGCCTCGAACACGCCCTGCTCAAGGGCATCGACAAATTCATCGACCAGGACACCGAGGAGACCCTCGAAAAATACGGCCGCCCGCTCAAGGTCATCGAAGGCCCGCTCATGGACGGCATGGGCATCGTCGGCGACCTCTTCGGAGCCGGCAAGATGTTCCTCCCGCAGGTCGTCAAGTCCGCCCGCGTCATGAAGAAATCCGTCGCCTGGCTGGAGCCGCACATGGAGGCCGAGAAGGCCGAGTTCCTCGCCGGCGACATCGAGGAGGTCAAACGCGACAACCCCGGCATCGACGACGACGAGGCCCTGCGCATCGCCGAGCGCCGCCGCTCCGCCGGCCGCTTCCTCATCGCCACCGTCAAGGGCGACGTGCACGACATCGGCAAAAACATCGTCGGCGTCGTCCTCTCCTGCAACGGCTTCGAGGTCACCGACATGGGCGTCATGGTCCCCTGCGACAAGATCCTCGCCAAAGCACGCGAGATCGGGGCCGACGTCATCGGCCTCTCCGGCCTCATCACCCCGTCGCTCGACGAGATGGTCCACGTTGCAAAAGAAATGGAACGCGAGGGCTTCACCATCCCGCTCCTCATCGGCGGGGCCACCACCTCCGCCGCGCATACCGCCATCAAGATCGCCGAGCACTACAGCGGCCCCGTCGTCCACGTGCTCGACGCCTCGCGCTCCGTCCCCGTCACCACCTCCCTCCTCTCCGACGACCAGAAGGAGAAATTCATCTCCGCCAACCGCGACAAACAACAGAAACTCCGCGACAACCACACCGGCGGCCAGAAAAAGGAAACCCTCACCCTGGTGGAAGCCCGCGCCGCCGGACCCGAATTCGACTGGAAATCCTACACCCCGCCGGTCCCGTCCTTCCAGGGCGTCCGCGAAATCACCGCCTCCCTGCGCGAACTCACCGAATACATCGACTGGACGCC
>SLAV01000123.1 GCA_007126655.1 Haloferula sp.
ATCGGACGGGCTGGCCTCGGTGATCGCGCGCTCGGTGAACGAGGGCACGGTGTTTTCGCCACCGGAAACGGATCTGGCGATCGTTTCGCAGGCTCTGGAGGGAATCGATGTGGAGACATGTGAGGTGGCGTTCCGCGGGTTCTGGGAGGCCCCGGGCCACCACCTTGTCTTGACGACGAAGCAGGTGGAAGAAAATGCGGTGGAGGTGCTCGAGGGGTTGTTCGAGGCATCGGCGGCGGAGGTGGTGGAGGCACCGGTGGCGCGGGCGATTCCGATTTTTGCGTATGATGATTTCGGCACGCCCGGCGAGGTGGTCTCGCGCGAGGAGGTGGAGGATCTGGAGATCACGCAACTGGTGCTCTCCAACGGCGTGCGGGTGAACCTGAAGCCAACGGAATTCGAAACAGACCGGATCCGGGTGCTGGCGCGTGTCGGCAGCGGGAAGCTGACGCAGCCGGAGGACAAGCCGATGTTCGATATTTTCGCATCCACGGTATTCAACGGTGGCGGGCTGGGGTTGCACGGGGTGGAAGACCTGAGGCTGATCCTGGCGGGCCGCACCGCGGGTGTGACACTGGATATCGGCGACGACGCGTTCGCGCTGGCCGGGGTGACGACGCCGGACGACCTGGAATTGCAACTCCGGCTGATGTGCGCGGCGTTGACGGACCCGGGCTGGCGCAATGAGGGGCTGTGGGATTTCCAGCGGGCGATTCCGCCGATGTATCAACAGCTCCGGCACACGGCTGGCGGCGCGGCACGGGAAATGACGGCGTGGCTGCACGGCGGGGATTCCCGCCATGCGGTGGCGCCACGCGATGTGATCTCCGCCTACACGGTGGAGGAGGCGCGGGAGTGGATCGATCCCGAGCTGGAGGGCGGCTACCTCGAGCTTTCGGTGGTGGGGGATTTCAATCCCGATGTCCTGGAGGCATATCTGTTGGAGACGTTCGGTGCGCTGCCGGAGCGCGCGGAAGCGCCGCCGAAGCACGCCGAGCGGAGGCGGGTTTCGTTTCCAGAGGCACCGGCGGAGGCCGAGTTCAACTACGAGTCACGTGTGGCGCAGGGGATCGCGGTGACGGTGTGGCGGACGCCCGGTCCGCGCGATGGGATTCCGGTTTTCCGGCGGTTGAACATCCTGGCATCGATCTACGGCGACCGTCTGCGCGAGGAAATCCGCGAGAAATTGGGTGCCTCCTATAGCCCGGGCGCTTCGGCGGGCGGAAACGACGCATATGAGGACTTCGGCTATCTGATGGGGCAGAGCATGGTGGATCCCGGAGATCTTGATGTGATGCTGGAAACGATGGTGGATCTTGCGGCGGATCTCGCGGAGAACGGCGCGGAGGAGGACGAGCTGGACCGCGCGCTCAATCCGGTGCTGGGCCAACTGGAGCAATCCCTGCGCGACAACGGTTACTGGCTGAACACGGTGATGAGCCGCAGCCAGCTCGAGCCGCAGCGCCTGCAATACGCGAGGACGCGCGACGAGGACTACGCTTCGATCACACTTGAGGAGATCAACAGGCTGGCTGGGGCGTATCTGGGACGCGGGAGCGCGATCCAGGTGCGGATCCGTCCTGTCGAGGAGGATAACGCGGGGGAATGAGCGCGCGAGGCTATCCGGCGCATTCGGAGATGGAAACCGCACGTCCGAATGAATCCCCAATTCCCCCCTTGTTTTGCTTGCGGGGAGTGCCGCGTTGGATAGCTTGGTTCCGAGCTTGCCATGCATCGATGGCTCGCAGAAACGCAACCAACAACCACAATACCGACCATGAACCACTTGAAAATCGCCCTTGCCGCCGCAGCCGCCATCTTCGCAGTTGCCTCATGCTGCCCGCCAACTGAGCCGGCTCCCTCGGCCCCCGTCTATCAAGCCCCGGGCAAGTAACCGGACGATACCACTTGAAAAGCCGGACGTGGATCACTCCGCGTCCGGCTTTTTTCATGCCTCAGGCGGAGCATTTGTCACAGGCGCAACCTCCCATCTCGGTTCAATCACGCTCGATAGGCGGGCGCGGATGCCGGATCCTCCACGATTCCAGCCAGGGGAATGCCTTTGCGCCGAGCGCTCCTTTGCCCGGAACCGGGGTGCCGCTGACCACCGGGGTGGTTGTTGATTTTCAATTCCAGACTTCAGGGAGACTGCGGTGCCCTGAGGGGATCGACATCGTCGCTGACGCGGACGGAGCGCAGGGCGTAGATTCCGATGATGATGAAGCAGGCGAGCGGCAGGACGAAGGAGAAGCTCACGGAGGTCAGGCCGAACAGGATGCCGGATTCACCACCGAGGTCGATAAGGCGGCCCTGAAGCGGCGGCATGAGCGCACCGCCGACGATGGCCAGGATGAGTCCGGCGGAGCCGATTTTCGCTTCGTCGCCCATTCCATCGAGCGCGATTCCGTAGATCGTGGGGAACATCAGCGACATGCAGGCGGAGATGGCGATCAGCGAATAGAGGCCGGCGTAGCCGGGGAGCAGCATGGTTCCCGCGGCGCAGAAAACGCCGCCGACGGACAGGGCGAAGAGGAGCATGCTTGGATTGACGAATTTGAGCAGGAACGTGCAAATGAAGCGACTGCTGCAGAAAATGACCATCGCGATGATGTTGTAGTTCTGCGCCTGGGAGGCGGTGAGGCCCAGGTTGGTGATGCCGTAGTGGATGATAAACGTCCAGCACATGATCTGCGCCCCGACATAGAAGGCCTGTGCCACGACCCCTTCGCGGTAGCGGCGGTTTCTCAGCAGAATGCCGAAGGTGGTGCGTAGGTCGAGGCGATCCGATGCATGCGGGGCGGTATCCGGCATACGGGTGAAAAGAAACACGAAGAACATGCCGATGACGACGAGGCCTATGATGACGTAGGGAGTTTTGACAACATCCAGATCGTGCCGCTGCATTTCGGCGTGCGTCATGCCCTTGTAGGATGTGACGTCGCCGTCCTTGAGGGCGGCGAGGGTGCGGTTGAGGGCGGCGTCGCCCGAGATTTCGGTGAGGTCGTCGAAGGTATTGAGTAATTCGACTAGTTCAGGCGGGGTTTCCGCGAGATCTCCCGGGGCGGGGATATTTTCGACTGCGGCGATGGCCCGCAACTGATGGGCGCGCACTTCGTCGCGGAATTCCACGACATGGAGGCTGCTGAGGATGGCCAGGCTGGCGACCGTCATGCCGGTGAGCGAACCGATCGGGTTGAAGGCTTGCGCGAGGTTGAGGCGGCGCGTCGCGGTGGTACGGTCGCCCATCGAGAGGACGTAGGGGTTTGCGGTGGTTTCGAGGAACGCGAGGCCGAAAGTGAGGACGTAGAGCGCGATGAGAAAGATGTTGAAATTGACCATCTGCGCCGCCGGGATGGCGATCATCGCGCCGGTGGCGTAAAGCGCGAGGCCGAGAAGGATGCCGGATTTGTAGGAATACTTCCGAATGAAGAGCGCTGCGGGCAGGGCCATGGTGGCGTAGCCGCCGTAGAAGGCCGTCTGGATCCACGCGCTCTGGGTGTTGGAAATGACGAAAACATCACGGAATGCGGCGACCAGTGGGTTGGTGATGTCGTTGGCGAACCCCCACAGGGCGAACAGGGTTGTAACGAGGGCGAACGGCAGGATGTAGCTGCGCGGAACGAGCGCGGGTTTTTCAGCTGACATTGGATTGGGTTTCGGGTTTGAAGGGCGGCTTTATGAAAGGCGGGATCAAAGTTCCAGGATCGCGGAGGTTTTCTCCGCGTGCTCTCGGTAGAAGGCGGCGTTTTCGGGGAGGGTGATGTCGGTGTTCCAGTTGGGGATCATGCGGGTGAGCAGGTCGCGGGTGGCGGCCTTTTCGAGCAAATCCGGAAAGCAGTGGCGCAGCACTTCGAGGGTGATGTGGGCGGATGTGGAGGCACCGGGCGAGGCGCCGAGCAGGGCCGAGATGGAGCGGTCGCTGTTGGTGAGGACCTCGGTGCCATAGTGGACGATTCCGGCCTTGCCGTCGGTCTTCTTGATGGCCTGCACGCGGATGCCGGCGTCGATGAGCTTCCAATCGGCGGGGTCGGCGGCGGGGTAGAAAATGTGGAGCACCTCCATGCGATCCTTCATCGACTGGGTGCCCTGCTGGATCATGTAGCGGACGAGGTCGAGGTTGCCGATGCCGATGCGGATGAGCGTGGCGAGGTTATGGGGTTTGATCGAGCGCGGCAGGTCGAGCCACGACCCCTCGCGATGGAGGAAACGGGTGGTCCATGCGGCGAAGGGGCCGAAGAAGAGGTGGCGTTTGCCATCGAGCATGCGGGTGTCGAGATGAGGGACCGCCATGGTGGGCGCCGCGTCCAGCGCCTGGCCGTAAACCTTTGCACCGTGGCGTTCGACGATTTCGGGTTTGTCGCAGACGAGCCATTGCCCGCCGATGGGGAAGCCGCCGAGGCCGCGGGCCTCCGGGATGCCGGCTTTCTGGAGCAGGTGCAGGCTGCCGCCGCCGGCGCCGACAAAGATGAATTTCGCGCGGTTTTTGTGGGTCGATCCATCGGCGGTGTTTTTGATGGTCGCCTCCCAGCCGCCGCCGGGGGCTTTCGTGAGGTTGGTGACGCGCTGGGAGTGCGCGACGTTGCAGCCGTCCTGGTCGCCAAGCCATCCAAGCATGCCGCGGGCCATTCCGCCGAAGTCCACGTCGGTTCCGGAGTCCATTTTGGTTGCGGCGACGGGCATGTCGGCGCGTTTTTCCGTGAGCAGGGGCGACCACCCGCCGATGGTGTCGCGGTCGGTGGTGAACTCCATGTCTGCGAAGAAATGGTGGGCGGCCAGGCCCTTGTGGCGGTCGCGGAGAAACGCGCACTGTTCGTCGCCGTGGACGAAGCTGACGTGCGGGACCGGGCTGATGCAGGAGCGGGGGTCGGCAATCATGCCGCGCCGGACGCAGTGCGCCCAGAAATGGCGGGATTGTTCGAATTCGGCGAAAACGCCGATGGCCTTGTCCACGTTGACGGTGCCATCCGCACGGCGATCGGGGGTGTATGAAAGTTCGCAGATTCCGGCGTGCCCGGTGCCGGCATTGTTCCAGCCGTTGGATGCCTCATGGGCGAGTTCGGCGGTGCATTCGTAGACCTGGATGGTGGTCTTGGGGTGGAGTTCCTTGAGGAGTGTGCCAAGGGTTGCGGACATGATGCCGCTTCCAATGAGGATGACATCCGGGTTTTCAATGATCTGTTTGGCCATGGTTGCTTGGTCGGTCCAAGGAAACGAAACGCGGCATGTGGCGTCAACCGCGATGATTCCGCATATCCGGGCGATTGCCGTGCAAAGAATGGCGCGCCCGGCAGGATTCGAACCTGCGACATCCCGCTTAGAAGGCGGATGCTCTATCCAACTGAGCTACGGGCGCATGCGGGGGTGGTTTGTGCGGCCAATGAGGCCGGGAGACAGGTAGCCCCGGCAGGGTGTGAGGGGCAAGGTTAATTCCGGGGAGAAAGGAGCCGGGGGCACCTTCTCCGGGAATTTGGAGGGGAGGATTTTTGGGGCGCGGCGGATTACGGCGGGAGCGGCTCTTCCGTCAAAAGGAAAGGAGCCGGAGGCACCTTTTACGGGGAATTGCACGCGGCGGGTCGTCAGGGTGAGCGGATTTTCCCTTGGATGCGGAAGAGGTAGTAGGTGGCGAGCAGGAGGACGACGTCGATTGGCGTCCAGAAAACCGGGTCCACCAAGTATCCGCCGATGAAATGGTCCTTGATCGGATAAAGCCAGTTGATGCCTCCGGAAATCGCGTCGCATGCGAGGTGGAAGAGATAGGCCAGCGACATGGCAACTGCCAGCGGCAGGTTCAGCACGTCCCGGCGGATGACGGCGGCAAGGAAGAGCAAGGCGGTGAAGGTCAGCCACGCGGGCAGGCCGTGGGACCAACTGGTGAACCGGGCCTCAAGGCTCAGGTGGGGTGTGAGGATATCGGGGAGCGCGCCGGCCAATCCGATGGCGATCGGGCCGTGCGGTTCCTTCCATGTGCCGCGCCGGACGACGAGGCGGCAGATGATGACCGGTGCCAGGGCATGGGTGATGATGTTGATGGCGGGGGATCCTTTCTCTGGCGGCGGGCGGGAGCGTTACGCGGCGGGGGTGACGGTGGAGATCTTTTCGTAGTCCTGCGGTGTGAGGCAGCATGGGTCGGCGGCGACGAAGTGGTTGGGTGCGATTTCGCGGAGCGAGAGGTCGAGGCCGATGGATTGTTCGTAGAGCGGGTGGCCGACGCGGTGCCCGAAGGCGCTGCCGGCGGGGGGATCGATGGGGGAGGGGACGTCGCCCTCGAGGAGGATTTTCTCGCGCCCGGCGGCGGGATCGGGTGTTGGGATGGCCGAGAGCAGGGCCTTGGTGTAGGCGTGGCGGGGGTCGCGGTAGATGGTTTCCGCGGTGGCGAGTTCGACGATCTTGCCGAGATACATCACGGCGACGCGGTCGCTGATATGTTTCACAACGGAAAGGTCGTGGGCGATGAAGAGGTAGGAGAGGTTGAAATCGCGCTGGAGTTCGACGAGGAGGTTGAGGATCTGCGACTGGACGGAGACGTCGAGGGCGGAGACCGGTTCGTCGCAGATGATGAGCTTGGGGCGCAGGGCAAGGGCGCGGGCGATCCCGATGCGCTGGCGCTGGCCGCCGGAGAACTCGAATGAATAGCGGTCGGCCGCGGAGGTTTGGAGACCCACGCGGTCGAGCAGTTCATCGACCCACTTGCGGCGCTCGTCGCGGCTGCCGATGCCGTGGATGACGTAGGGTTCCTCGAGGATGGCGCGGACGCTCATGCGGGGGTCGAGCGATTCGGCGGGATCCTGGAAGATCATCTGGAAATCGCGCCGCAGCGGGCGGAGTTGGCGTTGGTTGAGGTGGGTGATCTCGCGGTTCTCGAAGCGGATGCGGCCGTCGGTGGGCCTGATCAGGCGGACGACGGCCTTGCCAAGGGTGGATTTCCCGCAGCCGGACTCACCGACCAGGCCGAGAGTCTCGCCGGGGTTGATGTGGAGCGAGACGCCGTCCACGGCACGGACGGCCGCGGTCTGGCGCATGAGGATGCCGCCGCGCACGGGGAAGTGGACCTTGAGATCGTCGATTGTCAGGAGAGAAGACATTGAACTTCGAACTTTGAACTTTGAATGTTCAGCGTGCAACGCTGGTGCACTCCGGGCAGGCCTCGACCCAGTGGCCGGGGGCGGCTTCGATGAATTTGGGTCGTTCGCGGGTGACGGTGGTGCGGCGGCCCATGCGCTGGCAAAAACGGCAGCCGTGGACGTGCTGGCCGAGCGAGGCGACCATGCCGGGGATGGTCCTGAGGAGTGATTTGGACGGGGTTTCGAGGGTGGGAATGGAATCGAGCAGGCCGCGGGTGTAGGCGTGGAGTGGATTGGAGAAGAGTTCGCGGACGGGTGCGCGCTCGACGACGCGCCCGGCATACATGACGACGACCTCGTCGCAACTTTCCGCAATGACGCCGAGGTCGTGGGTGATGAGTATGGTGGACATGCCGGTTTCCTGCTGGAGGCGCTCCATGAGGTCGAGGATCTGGGCCTGGACGGTCACATCGAGCGCGGTGGTGGGTTCGTCGGCAATGACGAGGGACGGCTTGCAGGCGAGGGCGATGGCGATGACGACGCGCTGGCGCATCCCGCCGGAGAGGTGGTGCGGGTAGTCCATCATGCGCTTTTCCGGTGCGGGGATGCGGACGTGGGCGAGCATTTCGATGGCGGCGTCCCAGGCGTCTTTTTTCGACATGTCCTTGTGCAGGCTGAAGACCTCGGCGACCTGGCGGCCAATGCGGTGGACCGGATTGAGGGCGGCCATGGGTTCCTGGAAGATGACGCCGATGTCACCGCCGCGGATGGCGTGCATCTCATTTTCGGTGGCGGTGGTGAGATCGCGGCCCTTGAACATGATGCGGCCGCCGAGGATCTTGCCGGCCGGCTGCGGGAGCAGGCGGACAATGGACATGGCGGTGACGCTTTTCCCGCAACCGGATTCGCCGACGATGCCGACGGTGCGACGGGCAGGGACGGTGAATGAGACCTGGTCCACGGCGCGGAGCAGGCCACCGTCGGTCTCGAACGAGGTGATGAGCTTGTCCACCTCGAGGATGGTTTCCGGGGAGGGGGTGGCGCTCATTCTTGTTCGGTGGAAGGCGTGGTTTCTTCGGAGGACGGCACGGAGAGGTCGGGCAGCGGGGGCGGGGTGACGGGATCGTCGGGTGTGTCGGCCGGCTCGTTTGCGGCGGAGGAGTCGCCAGTGCGGCGGAAGTCGTCGATCATGACGGTGACCTCGGGGAAGGTTTCGCCGGCGCGGCGGGCGGCGAGGGTTTCCTCGATCTTGTCCTCGTCGATCCAGAAGGTGAATGCCTCGTGGGGGTCGTAAACGAGCGGTGGCGCAAAGCGGGTGTATTCCGAGTCCGACCAGCGCACCCAGCGCCAGGAACCGACACGCATGAAATCGACGGAATACGACGGGCTGAAGATGCCCTCGTCGTGGATGATGTGCTGGAGGCGGCGGTGGAGGTCGCGCATTTCCCCGACGCTGCGGGCGGCGCGGAGGCGGACGCTGAGGCGGTCGGTCTCGGGATCGGCCCAGACGTTGAGGTTGTTGGTGTTCGGGCGCGGGTTGCCCTTTTCGTCGAAGGCGTTGATGGAGTGGAAGTATTGGTAGAAATCGGGTTGCAGCAGGCGGATCATCCATCCGGTGAAGACCATTTCGTGTTGTTTCTGCATGGTCTTGAGGTAGTTGACGGTGGCCTCGCCGCCGTCGAGGCGAAGGTCAAAGCCGCAGTGGCGGGCTTCCTCGCGCATAAAGGAGAGGATCCGGTCGGTGAGCGGCTGGGAGGCGTATGAGACGGAGACGGAGAGGCGTCGTCCGTCGGCGTCGCGGAGGATGCCGTCCGGCCCCTCGCGGTCGAATCCGGCGCGTGCGAAGTATTCGCGGGCGCGGCTCACGGAGTAGGGGCGGGAGCGGATGTCCGGGCAACTGAAGAGCATGTAGCCATCGTTGAACGAGTTGAGGCGGTCGTAATCGCCGCGGAACATGACGTCGATGAGCTTCTGCCAGTTCAGGGAGTATTGGATGCCGATTCGCACGTCGCTGTCATCGAGCGGTGGCTTGGTGACGTTCATGTAGATGCCGCGGGGGATGCGGGGGTAGAGAGTGTAGAACGTGTGGCGCTCGATGTATCCGTTGTGGACGGGCGGTATTTCGGAGCGCTGGTACCAGAATTCAGGATTGGTGATGAGGAAGGTGTCGAGTTCGCCGGCGCGGAAGAGTTCGAAGGCCTTGGCTTCGTCGCGGACGACCTGGTGAACGAGGTAGTCGGGGTTGAATCGGTAGCGGTAGTATTTGCGGTCGCGCGCCCACCAGTCCTTGACGCGCGTCTGGGTGATGGAAGCTCCTTTCACGATGTCCTCTTCGCGAACTTCGTAAGCGCCGGTGGTGGGTGGGAAGCGCCATTGGTAGCGCTCGGTGTAGTCGGGGCCGTATTCGTCATAAAAGTGGGGTGCGGCGGGAACCATGGCTCCGGCGAGGAATATGGCGTAGAGCGTGGGTTCGGGTACGGAGATTGAGAGGGTGCGCTCGTCATAGACGGCGAATTGGGCCATCTCCTCGCGGAAATACTGTTTATGGAAGGGGTTGACGATGTTGTCGGATGTGAGGAGGTAAATGCGGACCAGGTAGTCGATTGCTCGCACAGGGACGCCGTCGGAGTAGGTGGCCTCGGGGTCGATGCGGCAGTAGAGGGTGCGCCCGCATTCGGACATGGCCCATTCGCTGGCGATGCCGGGGATGGGTTCCAAGGTTTCCGGGTGCATGTTGACCAGCGGCAGCTCGATCATGTCATAAAGATCGCCGCGGAATCCGTGGTTCGAGCTTTCGCCGAAGGGGCGGATGGTGGGCGGGAAGAAATGGAGATGGCGGCGGAAAACGCCGCCCTTGGTGGCGCGTGGGTCGCCGACCTCGGGTTGGTCCATGCCGGTCTGCCAATCGAGGTCTGCGGGCAGGTCGCCGGGGTCTGCGAACTTGAGGTAGTCGCCGAGGCCGAGGCGGAACTCCCATCTTTCGGCATAGCGCAGGGCCTCCTCGTGTTGGATGACGAGCAGTTCGCGGGCCTCGCCTTCCTCTTTTTCCGAAATTCGCTGTTCGAGATCCTCGATTTCGGCGGCGGTGGCCTCCTGCTGTTCGAGCAGCCACTCGCGGATGTGGTTGTTGTAGAGCGGAACGTAGTCGTCGAATTCGAGGCGGCGGTCGATTTCGCTGTGGACACGGTTGCAACCCATCATCGCCGTGATGGCGGTTGCAAGGGCGGCGGGCGCGAGCAGGTGGCGGATGATGCTGGGCATTGGAGTGGATCGCGAAATTCGCGTGTGTGCGTTCCGGGAATCAAGCACGGCGACGCAGGTGTGGAAAGCGTGGAACGTGCCGATTCGGCGGGGTTTTTCGCGAATCCGGCGGGTTCGACCGGTTTTTCTTACCAAATCTTCAGATCCCCGGGGTTTCCGAAGGCTGCGGATGCGGCGATCCTCGCTCCTGCCGCGGCAATCCGGCCCGCATTCCTGCAAAACCATCTTTCCAACCCACAGAGCCATGAAAAAATCGACTTCGCTATTGATCCAGATCCGCACGATACTTGCCGAGAGGAAATGGTCCGAGCTGAAACAGCTTGCCGGGAAACTCGAGGCCTCCGAGATCGCGAGCCTGTTCAGCCGGCTGGCGGCGACGGATGCGACTCTGCTTTTCCGTGCGTTGCCTCGCGATCACGCCGCCGATGTGTTTTCGTTTCTGGACGAGGACCAGCAGCAGCTCCTGCTCCAGGAAATGACCGAGCAGGAGACGCGCACACTGCTGGCAGAGTTGAGTCCGGACGACCGCACCGAGCTGTTCGAGGAGCTGCCGGCGGTGACGACGCAGCGGCTGCTGAACCTGCTGGCGGCGGAGGACCGCAAGGAGGCGCTGATGCTGCTGGGTTATCCGAAGGAGAGTATCGGGCGCCTGATGTCGCCGGATTTCGCGGTGATCCAACCCGAGCAGACGGTTGGCGAGGCGATCGACTCGATCCGCAAACAGGCTCCGGGCACCGAGACGATCCAGGTGTGCTACGTGGTGGACGATAGCGGGAAACTGCTCGACGACATCCGCCTGCGCCGCCTGATCCTGGCGGATCCGGGGCAGAAGGTGGCCGACCTGATGGCGGGCGAGCCGGTGGTGCTCAACGCGTTCGATCCCGAGGGGGTGGCGGTTTCCGAAATGAAGCGCACCGGGTATTTCGCACTGCCGGTGGTGGATGGCGCGGGCAAGCTGCTCGGCGTTGTGACGACCGACGACGTGCTGGACGTGGCCGTGGAGGAGGCGACCATCGACATCCACAAGGGCGGCGCGATCCGCCCGCTGGAGATGAGCCTGACGGATGCGAACGTTTTCATGCTCTTCGCGCGGAGGGTGCCATGGCTGCTGCTGCTGGTGTTCATGAACATCTTCTCGGGCGCGGGGATCGCGCATTACGAGGATCTGATCGAGGCGACGGTGGCGCTGGTGTTCTTCCTGCCGCTGTTGATCGACAGCGGCGGCAACGCCGGCTCGCAGGCGGCGACGCTAGTGATCCGCAGCATGGCGCTGGGCGAGCTGAAGATACGGGACTATGCGCGGGTTTTCTTCAAGGAAACCCGGGTTTCCTTCGCGCTGGGTGCTGCGATGGCGGTGGCGGTGGCGGCGATCGGGATGTTCCGCGGCGGGCCGGAGATCGCGCTGGTGGTGGCCCTGTCGATGGTGGTGATCGTGTTCGTCGGCAGCCTGATCGGCATGTCGCTGCCGTTCATCTTCACCAAGTTGAACATGGACCCGGCGACCGCTTCGGGGCCGGTGGTGACGTCGCTGGCGGATATTTCGGGCGTGTTGATCTACCTCGGCATCGCCGCGGCGATCATCGGCGTGGGCTGAGGCCAAAGTGGAATTCCCGTTATGGAACTCCTCACCATCACCGCCGCCGTCGTCCTGATTCTGCTCGGGATGCGCTATCTGCGGAAGGGGCTCGACCGCCTTTTCGGCGGCGGGTTGGTGGAATGGATGCGCGGCCTGACGGCGAACCGAACGAAGTCGTTTCTCGGCGGGCTGGTGGTGGGGACGGTTGCACCCTCGTCCACCACCATCGCGGTATTGTCGGTGAAGATGCTCAAGGACGCCTCGCTTCCGGCCGTGCGCATGCTGGCGGTGCTGCTCGGCGCGAACGTCGGCATCACGGTGATGGTGCAGTTGCTGGCATTCCGGCTCGACCAGTTGGCTCCGGTGTTCCTGACGGCCGGCGGTGTCGCTTTTCTTTTCCTGAGCCGCCCGGTCCTGCGCGGCACCGGCCAGGCGCTGCTGGCGTTCGGATTGATTTTGCTGGCAATGCGGATGATCGGCGAGGCCTCGGCCGCACTCGCGGATTCCGAGGAAGTCGCGGCATTGTTCGTCGCGCTGGGCGGTTTCACCTGGTTGATCGCGATTGGAACGGCCTTGCTGGCGATGGTGTTGCAGAGTTCGACGGCGTCGGTGGCACTTGGTCTGGGGCTGGCGCAAAGCGGGTTGCTGCCGTTCCACGCGCTGGTGCCTTGGGTGGTAGGCACGAACGTGGGCACCGCTCTGACGATCCTGATCGCCGGGGCCGGCTCGCTGGAAGGGCGGCGGATGGGGGTGGCGAATTTGTTGCTGCGCGGCATCGGCGGCGTCGTGGTGCTGGCGGCGGCCGGGCCGCTGGCCGCACTCGGGCAGGATCTTTGGGCGGGCGACGCGCCGCGATTCGCGGCGGACCTGCACACGGGATTCACCCTGCTGCTCGGGCTGGCCGCGCTGCCATTTCTGCACGTGATTTCGCGGCTGTGCGAGTGGATGATCGTGGATCCGCCGGATGCCACCGACGAGATCCGTCGC
Source organism: Haloferula sp. (assembly GCA_007126655.1). Taxonomy (GTDB): domain Bacteria; phylum Verrucomicrobiota; class Verrucomicrobiia; order Verrucomicrobiales; family Akkermansiaceae; genus Luteolibacter. Next base: position 12,886 of record SLAV01000123.1, read on the forward strand.
GGGCGGTTTTCCAAATCCATCCTGCAGAGTCCGTCTCTCGCGCTTCATCACGCGGCGCGCGAAATGTCGCCGGTGCTCGATGATCTCCGCCGCATGCTCAAGTTGGCCCGGAATATCGGATTTGCAAAACAGGCTCAGGACTTCCTGCCGATCGACAGGCTGCAGGCGGAAATCGTGGAAATGAATGGGGAACTGGCCGGCTATTTGGGTAAAATCGACGCCGAAAGCCTGGATGAGGATGATGTGACGTGGAAGACCCACCTGCTCGACTACTCGCATGAACTTGTGGCCGCCGGCGTGGTGATCCGGCGCGATTTGACGGATGCGGCGCTCCGGTTGTCGTCACGGAGCACGACGTTTCCCGATCCCGCGCGCGACGAGCTGGACGAACTCTTCCGGCTCACCATGTTGAGGATGGAAAAGGCGGCATTGATCATGGGGTCGCGGGATTCCGCCATGGCGCGCGCCTTCATCCGCGAAAAGGAGGAGGTCAGCGCGCGCTGCCGCCGGTGCCAACGCCTCCATCAGCGCGTCGATCCCGTGCCGGGCCGCGGCGACTTCCGGCCGAACCTGATCGACCATCTCAACTGCCTGCGCAGAATCAACAGCCACATCACCTCGCTGGCGTACGCAATGGTGCCGGGGAGGGAACCGCAAGCTGATCGCTAGCGCGAGCCGGGCCGGATGCGGCATGAGAGTTCCCCGTCCCCGGGGATCTCCGCGAACACGGGCACGGCCTCGAAGCCGGGCACAAGGTTGAAAATGCGAGGGCGACCGACATCCTCGATGTGCAGCGGCACATTGGCGTCCATGGACAGGATGCCGTTCGGTTTATGGATATCGACGCGCCCTGCGGCGGGGCGCTTCACCGTTTCGTCACCACGCGAGATGACCGGAAGTACGAAGCGGGGCCGGGCGTTTTGGCCATTCCTCGCCGGCGCGCTGGCGGTGATGGTGACGGATTCCCGGTCGAACAGATAGGTGAGCGAGCATTCCGCGGGGCCATGCGGCGGCGTCTCACCTTCCTCGTCGAGCAGGCGGGTCGCGACCTCGAAACGGATGCGGCCGTCCGCATCACCGGTTTTCACTTCGGCCTCGAGGTCGAAGAGCTGGGAATACCACGCTTCGCCATCGCGGAGTTCGACGCGTGGCGTGAGCGGGTGGTCGCCGTGGCGATGCCTCTGCATGTTTCGCGGTTCGACGCGGATGTAGATCGGCATGCTGCCGGCGAAGAGCGGACCGAGCGTTTCATGCCACAACAGCGAAACGCATCCGCCGGTCGGCTGCCTCACGCCCCGGCCATGGTAGAGCCAGTCGGTCGCACTGATGGTGGCGCGCCAAGGGCCGCGCGCCGCCAGCCAACTGGCGATCTCCGGGTAGTGGCTCACACCGTCGGCCACCGCGCGGGGCAGCGGGGCATCGCTCCGGATTTTCCCCGCCAGCCCGTCCTCGTCGCGCACCGCGGCAAGTGCCTTGGCGGCGACGAAGGTGTGGTGGACGCAGGGTTTCATGCCGGCGCTCACCAGGTGGGGGCCTCCGGCAAGCAGTCCGTCGTGGGTGCAGTGCCGCATCAGCCGGGTGTTTTCGATCACGGCGGTGGCGAATGCGGGATGGTGCCCGGCCATGAGCGCGTAGCCCGGCTGGCAGCCGTCGCTGGTCCGGCTGCCGAAATACGTCCACTTCGCCTGGCGGGTGCCGAAGCTGTTGTCCCACGCGCCGTCGGGCAGCATGAAGTGAAGGTGGGATTCCAGCAGTCGTTTCGCCGTTGCGGTGAGCTTTTCGTCGCCGGTGGCGAGACCCGCCATCGCGATCGCGGGGATGGACTCCTCGACGTTGTAGGCGAGGTCCACCGGCCGCGCGCCGCCGGGGCTGACGCGGTCGGCCGGCCTGCCCTCGCCGAAGATGAACCCGCTGGGTTCGGAAATGAAGTCGTCGAGTTCGGCGGCCAGTTGCCGGCTGCGCTCCAGGTATTTGGGACGGTCCAGGGTTTTTCCCAGCAGGTGCATGCCGAAAATCGAGACGCATCCGTAGTTGATATTGGCGGAATCCATCCGGTCGAACCTGCCGTGGATGTATTCGGCGGCAAGTCCGAGGCGGTTGAGCCACCGCTCGCGCCTGGCGTCATCGATCAGGTCGCCGTGATGATGCAGGGCCTCCGCCAGGGCGATGGCCCCGAACAGCGTGGTGCCCTGCCAGGATCGCGGGTCGAGATCGTTCAGCCAGGCTCCACTTTCGAGCGACACATTTTCCGACCACTCGAAAACATCGATGCCGGCGGTGAGGTATCTTTCCTCACCCGTCACCTTCGCCATGTGCAGGAAGGGATAGACAGCGTCCATGCAACGGCCGTGGATGAAACCACAACCGGGGCAATCGAGCCCGCCGTGGCGGGTGGAATCGTCCGGCATGTCAATCCGCACGCCGAGCATGCCGTCGCACCAATCACGCAGCAGATCGCGGGAAAGCGTGTCGAACGAATCGTCGCCGTCAGCGGCGGCGTCATGGCTGTCCGCAGCGCGCCCGATCGTCGGCAGCGCGAGTCCGAGGCAGCCCGCCGCGGTCGAGCGGACGAATTGGCGGCGGTTCATGAGTCCGGCGTCGTTCAGGTGTATCATTTACGGGATACATGGCGACAACCGATCATGGGTGCAATCGCATTTTTCCTTCGAACCCGGTCACCTAGATTTGGCAGAGGCCTATGATGGCTTTGAGACAGAAAGGGTCGAGGGCTGCATGGATCCGTTGGCCACGAATCGGCTCCTTGCGCTTTGCCGCTTAGGTTTTGAGATGATTCAGGACGATCCGGCGCAGGGTGGAGAGGTTCTGGGCGGCATCCCCACAACGGGCGCGGGACGGGTCGGCCTGGCGGCATCACATCTCGATGGTGATGCTGGCCATGCTGTTTTGCGGGCTTGACGAACCGGGCGTTGGTTGCCGAAGTTCCCGGTAATGGCATGGCGTTTGAGCAAGGCGGTCGAGCATGGTGTGATAGACAACACCGTTGCCGGTGCCACGACCGGGCGGATCTGGCTCCAGTCGATGGACGAACCCCTGCTGCTCTCGCTGGATG
>SLAV01000050.1 GCA_007126655.1 Haloferula sp.
ATGTCCTCGTGGCGGAGGAGGAACGCGCCGCCGGGAGTCGAGCGGGCGAGATCGCGCGCGACGAGGGCGGCGAGGGCGTGGCCGAGGTGGAGCAGCCCGGTGGGGCTGGGTGCGAAGCGGGTGCGGACGGGAGCCATGGCGACAGCGGACGGCCACGGAAGACTCAGGATTCCCCCATGGATTGATGCATCGAACTGGCGAGTCGCCAGGCGTGGTAGATCGCGCCGTTGAGCCAGCGGAAACTTTCGAGTTCCTGGTTGGCGCTGCCGGGTTGGGTACGGCCGGCGGCGAGGTCGCGCAGGATTCGCCCGCGCCGCGCTTTGCGGATGTCGCGCACGGTTTCAGATGCCTTGCGCAGCGCGGCGACGGGCGGTTTGCCGCGGGCATCAGGGTTTTCGGCGGTCCATGCGATCCATGCGTCGAGGGCGTCGTGGGCGAGGGTGACGGCGTTCTGGGTTTCCTCGTCGGTGGGCAGCGGGGTGGGGGGGACGGCGAAGTCCTCGGCGAGGCGGACCATGTGGTCGTAGGCGTGTGAAACACGGAGTCGGCGTGCGGCCAACGCTTCGTCGTCGCCGCCGTGGTGACGTCCGCTTTCGGTGATGAAATCGCCGACGTGGGAGAGTTCCGCGGCGGAGTCGGGCGGGGTGGCGGGGATGTTGTCGATGCGGGCCTGGAGGTATTCGAATGCGGCGTTGGTGATCTCGGCCATGGCGCGCCATGAGGCCTCGAGCGCGATCGAGCCGCCGGCTTTGGCGAGGGTGGGGTCGAGACGGGAGACCGCGGAGATGCGGCCGCGGCCGGTGATGGATTCGATGAGGCGGGCATAGGCGTCCATCCACGGATAGAAGATGGCGAGGCCGGCGAGCTTGAGGGTGGTGTGGAAGACGGCGAGGGTGAGGACGCCGGGTTCGGCTTCGAGGACGCCGCCCATCCAGATGGAGAGGTTGGCGAGGTGGCGGAAGACGAGCAGGGCGAGGATGCCGGTGGCGAGGTTGAAAAGGATGTGGGAGAGGGCGGTCTGGCGGACGGCAAGGCCGGAGCCGATGGAGGCGAGGGCGGCGGTGGCGGTGGTGCCGATGTTCTGGCCGATGATCAGTGCGAAGGCCTGGTCGATGGTGAGGCCGCCGGTGGCGAGGGCGACCAGGGTGGTGGCGGCGGCGGCGCTGGAGCTTTGCATGACGATCGTCATGACCGTGCCGACGAGGGCGAGCAGCCAGATGGCTCCGGGGCCGGTGCCTGCCCAGCGTTCGAGCTGCCAATCGACGCCGGACATGCCGGTCTGCATGGCGTCGATGCCGACGAAAAGGAGGCCGAAGCCGGCGAGGACGGCGCCCGCGGCCTGCCAGCGGTTTTTGGCGAGAATCCAGAGGAAGGCACCGACGCCGATCATGGGCATGGCGGCGGCGGTGATCTTGATCTTGATGCCGAAGACGGCGACGAGCCACGAGGTGACGGTGGTGCCGAGGTTTGCCCCGAGCATCACGGCGACGGCCTGGGGAAAGGTGACGAGGCCGGCGCTGACGAAGCCGATGACGGCGAGGATGGCGGCGCTGGACGACTGGACGACGGCGGTGCACAACGCGCCGGAGAGGACGCCGCTGAGCTTGCCGGAGACGAGACGCTGGAGGGCGCGGCGGAGACCGTCGCCCGCGAGGTCGCGCAGGCCGTTTGTGAGGTGATGGATGCCGAGCAGGAACATGCCGAGCCCGCCGAGAAGCATCGCCATCGATCCGGTTTCCATGGGTGATCGGTAAGAAAAATGAGTCCGGCTCAGTCGGCCGTCGGTTCGGTGAGGATGCGGGGAAAGACCGGCGAGGGTTTTTGAATGGCGTGGCCATCGGGGAGGAGGCCCCATTGGAGGTCACCGGCATTGAGGTTCATCAGCTCCGGGCGGTTGAGCTGGCCGGCGAGCTTGGCGGCGGCATCAGGGAGGACGGGGGAGAGCATGACGGCGGCGTGGGCGACGCTCTCGGCGAGGTGCTGGAGGACACGCGCGAGGCGCGGGGCCCTGGCGGGTTCCTTTTTCAACTCCCAGGGTTTCGTGCGTTCGGCGTAGCCGTTGCAGTGGACGACGTGGCGGTTGATGGCCTCGAGGCCGGCGGCGACGTCGTATTTGTCCATGGCGGCGCGCCAGGCGGCGGTGGCGGTGGCGAGCGAGTGTCGCAGTGCGGAGTCCTCCTCGTGGTCTTCGCCGCCGGAGGTGAGGATGCCGCCGGTGAAGCGCTTCGTCATGTTGAGGGCGCGGTTGCAGAGGTTGCCGAGTTCGTTGGCGAGTTCGGTGTTGTAGAGCATGACGAGGCGTTCGGGGTCGAAATCCGCGTCGCGGCCGGTGGTGATGTCGCGGACGAGGTAGTAGCGCACGGCGTCGCTTCCGAAGCGGTCGGCAAGGGCATCGGGATCGACGATGTTGCCGAGCGACTTGCTCATTTTCTCGCCGCGGATGTTCCACCAGCCGTGGACGAGGAGCTGTGGCATCCGGTCGTCGGGAAAGCCGATGCCCTTGAGCATGCACGGCCAGTAGATGCCGTGGGCGGGGACGAGGATGTCCTTGCCGATGATGTGGAGGGCGCGCGGTCCGTCGTTCCAGACGCGGTCGAAATCGGGCAGGTCCGCGTTTTCCGCGGCGCGGTATCCGGCGAACGAAATGTAGTTGATGAGCGCGTCGAACCAGACGTAGGTGACGTAGTCGGGATCAAAGGGAAATTCGATGCCCCACTGGAAGCGATGCCTGGGGCGGGAGATGCAGAGGTCGATGCCCTCGGAGCGCTCCACCGCGTTGCGGAGTTCGTTCTTGCGGAAGGCGGGGAGGATGAAATCCGGGGTGGAATCGATGTGGCCGAGCAGCCATGCGGTGTGGTCGGAGAGCTTGTAATACCAGTTCTCCTCCTCCATTTCGACGACTTCGCCCCACTCGGGGCCGAAGCCGCCGTCGGCATCGCGGTCGCGATCGGTGAGGTATTGCTCCTGACGGACGGAGTAGAGGGCCTTGACGGATTTCTTGTAGAGCGCGCCTTTTGCGTGGAGGTCGCTGAGGATGGCGCGGACGCAGGCCTTGTGGCGGGGGTCGATGGTTTCGGCCCAGCCATCGTATTGGACGCCGAGTTTTTCCCAGAGCGCGACGAAGCGGGCGGTGATTTCGCGGACGTATGCCTCGGGATCGACGCCGCGCGCCTCGGCGGATTGCTGGACTTTCTGGCCGTGCTGGTCCACGCCGGTGAGGAAGAAGACCTCGTCGCCACAAAGCCGCCGGTAGCGGGCGATCACGTCGGCCAGCACTTTTTCGTAGGCATGGCCGATGTGGGGCGATCCATTGGTATAATCGATGGCGGTGGTGAGGAAAAACATGTCGGACGCGCAGGAAATCAGCGCGGGGCGGGCGGTGCAAGGCGGATCGCGGGGGAACCCGCACCACCCGGAAACAATAAAGGCCCGACCGGGCGATTCGAGAAACCCAAAACCCGAATACTTCCCGGCCGGACCGATAATTGTCGTCGCGACATCAGATATGAAGCAGGGGGCGTGCCAAGTTGATTCGCGACGCGGGTGATTTGATTCGTTTTTCAGAGGTCGGCCGGGATTTCGTATCCCTCGCGGTGCGGGGGTGCTCCGAGCGGCGATCCCGCGAGGTCGCCGGTAAGGCGCGCGGTGTCGGGATCGATGGTGACGGTGCGACCGAGCGTGTATGGCGTGTGGTTGAGATCGATTTCCCAGCGGCCGAGCTGCCCGACCTGGGTGTCGAGCAGTTGGTGGAGTTCGCGGTTGTCGGGAAGGGATCCGCGCAGGCTTTCGAGCGGGGTGGGTTCGCCGGCGCGGTATGAGATGTTGGCCATGTGGGCGAGGACGGAGGACTTGCAGGAGGCATCAAGAGGTGCCGCGAGGTCCTGCGACCGGCGCGAGCGCATGGCGTCAACGAAGTTCCGCGGGTGGTCGCTGCCGCCGTCTCCGGCGAAGCGCCGCAGGCGCTCGGTCCCGTCGGGAGAGAAGAAATGGCCGCCGCCGCGGCCGCCGCGGAACTCGCCCTCCTCACAGGTGATGATGACCCCCACCCGGAGTGATTTGAACGCGGGCGCGGCGTTGGTGCCGGGGCGCGTCCATAGGTTGATGACTTCAAAGATGCACGGCACGCCCGCCATTTCCCACCATGCGGTGTGCATGTTGGCGGTGTCGCCGGCGTCGTCCCAGCCGAGGCGGCCGCCGAACGCCCGCATCGTGGCGGGCGGGGCGGGATCGCCGAGGGCCCAGGCGATGAGGTCGAGTTCGTGGGCGCCCTGGTTTCCCACGTCGCCATCGCCGGTGTTGTAATCCCAGTGCCAGTCGTAGTGGAGCTTGGGCCGCATGATCGGGATGTCGCTGGCGGGTCCGAGCCAGAGATCATAATCGATGGAGGATGGCGGGGTGAGCGGGGTGTCGAGTTTGCCGATGGATTCGCGGTTGCGGTAGCAAAGCCCGCGGGCGGAGAGGATTTCCCCGAGTTCACCGGCGCGCATGGCATCGAAGGCCTCTTTCAGGCCGGTTTCCGAGCGGTTCTGGGTGCCGGCCTGGATGATGCGGTCGTATTTTTTCTCGGCGGCGAGCATGGCGGCATGTTCGCCGAGGTGGTGGGTGACGGGTTTTTCGACAAAGACATCCTTGCCGGCCTGGCAGGCGTGGATGGTGTG
>SLAV01000332.1 GCA_007126655.1 Haloferula sp.
GCGTTCGCGGAGCTGCAACGGCTGGAGACCGGCCGCGGGGTGGCGGTCGCGAAGCGGCTGCGATGGCGGCTGAGGTATCTTTCGGACGGGGCGGTGATTGGTCAGCGGTCGTTCGTGGATGAGGTGTTCCGGCGGTGCCGGGAGCAGTTCGGGCCGAAGCGAAAGGATGGGGCGCGGCGGATGCGCGGGGACGCGGCGGAGCTGACGAAGGCGGGCGGACTGTGGAGTTTGCGGGATCTCGGGAGCACCGGTGGTTGATGGGCAGGAACGCATCCTCCGGGGCCTCCGGGTGCGTGGGGTTTGAATGGGTTGGAGCGGAGGCGTTTTTCATTCTCAGTTCACGCGCGCGGTCCGCCCGGCGATCGGTCCCTGCCGGTCGTTTTGCATCGGGAGCCGGATACGGGTGACGCACGACATCGGAACGGACTTCGCCCGACCGGACTGCCGACCTTCGCGCGAGGGCGCGCGAAGGGACACGCGGGGGCGCGTGTGGTCCCCTTGGTCCGGGGCGTCCGGGTGCGGGGGGGATGGGTTTGGTGGTTTCTCCGGTGAACGCGAATGAGCAAGCTGCGAAGAATCGGTTCATTCACACCCCATTCGCAAGGCCGACAGTGTCGGCCCTCCTTTGCGGGGCCGATTCGGTGGGGCGCGCTCATTCCGGCCAGACGCCGAGCGCGACGAGCTGGCGGATGGCGGCTGGCGCCCAGCCCCGGTTAGCCGCCGGCGAGGCCGGCGAGGGATGGAGGATGCGGCCGACGCGTACTTCGAGACCGAGCGCTTCGGCGGCTTTCCGCAGTCGCGCCTCGGCGAAACCGCCGACGCCGATGAGGAATTCCGGCTCCAGAATCCGGATAAACGTCCGCAGATGCGCGTCACACGCGGCCTCGACCGGAGCCATCTCCGCAGCCGGCAGCTTGTCCGGCGTGAGGTTCGCCCCGGTTTCACGCATCCAGACGAGCGGGCAGTAGTTGAGGACTATGTGATCGGCGAAGAAGTCACCGGCGCGCGGATAGCGCTCGGCGAAAAGCCCCCAGAGGCGACGGCCGCTGACCTCCGACCGCGCGCAGGCGAATCCCTCGACCGGGCGTTTCGGATGTTCGCCAGGCGGGCGGTCCACCGGCTCCTCGATATCCATCCAGTCGCGGACGGCGGGAATCTCGCCGAACGGCACGCCCGTCTGCGCCATGCCCCACGGCCCCGGGTTCATGCCGAGCATGAGGACGCGCTTGCGGGTGCCCGCGAATTTGCGGAGATACGCCTCGTAGGGGCGGCGGGCGTAATCGGCAGGCAGATAGACCCGGTCAACCGGCGGCCCGAAACGCAGCGGGCGCAGGGCGCCGGCTAGTTCGCGGGTGGCAGTCACGAGGCGGTCGCTGATGGATGCGGGCATGGTGGATTTTCCGAAAGATGGGTTGGCGTGCGCCGGGTCGCGGGCGGCGTTAGTCCACCACGGGGAGGCCGGGCCGGTCGGAACGGTGGATCCAGACGCTCTGCACCAGACCCAGCAGGAACATGCAGATCACGACGAACGTGCCGGAGTAGCTGACGAGCGGCAGCGGGATGCCGGTGATCGGCATCAGCAGCACGCACATGCCGATGTTCTCGAACGAATGGGCGAAAAACAGCGCGACAACCAGGCAACACAACATTCGCCCGCAGTCGTCCCTCGCGTAGTAGCCGATGATGAGGCAGACGATGAGCAGGGCCGTGATCGCGATGATGAGCAGCAGGCTGCCGCGGAAGCCGAGTTCCTCGGCGATCACCGCGAAGATGAAGTCGTTGTGGGCGGTGGCCCACGGGATGAACCGCTTGTCGTGGAGCGAGCGGTCGCCGGTGGCGTTCCAGCCGATGCCCTTCCATCCGGACTTGCCGACGGCCATTGAAACGTAATGGGGCGCGTATGCGTCCCCGGTGATGTCCACCTCCTTGCCCTGATTCATCCGCAGCCACAGGTCGATGCGCTCGGTGCCGCGGTCAGAGACCATCGGGAGGAAGATGAAATACAGCCACGGCACCGCCCCCACGCCGATCATGCCAATGAATGCGAGGTAGCGGAAGGGAATGCCGCCGACCAGCATGGCGACGACGACGACCGGCCCCCAGACCAGCGCGCCGCCCATGTCGCCCATGATCATCTTCATGAAGAACGGGGGCGTGGCGATGATGCCGATGACGGCGATGCGCACGATGGGATGGCCGAGCGAGCGGTGCAGCTTCGGCAGATCCTGCAGCAGGCAGGCGATCATCACGATGCCCGAGGAAATGCCGAGCTGGACGGGCTGGAAGGAGATCGGCCCGAAGTGCAGGCGGTGCACAGGGTCGTCCACCTGGATCGCGACGGCGAGCAGGATCATGCTTGTCAGGTAGAACGGCACGCCGAGCCAGCGGATCCAGCGGTAATCGACGAGCGCTGTGGCGAAAAAGACAACGCTGCCGATGAGAATCCAGTTTTTCTGCTGATTGGCGTAAAAGGCGCCCGCGCTGCCGTGCTGCTTGAGGGCCTCGGCGGAGACAGGCAGGTGGCGCGCCGCGCTCTCGATCATGAACACGCCGAAGATGAGCAGCGCGTACATGAGCAAAACCAGCATCCAGTTGATGCCGAGGATTTTCTTGAGGAACGGGGTCATCGGGGCGCTGCGGGCGGCACTGTGTCGCGACCGGTGGCGGCTGGCCAGCTTGGAATGAAGGCGTCAGGAGCCGCCGGGTGGCGGTGCGAGCCGGGCGACTGGCGCGAAGGACACGCGGTGGTGCGGGCACGGGCCGTGACGCTGCAGTGCCTCGAGATGGGCACGGGTGCCGTAACCCTGGTGGCGGGCGAATCCATACGCGGGGAATTCGGCGTCGAGCCGGGCCATAAGGCGGTCGCGGGTGACCTTGGCGATGATGCTGGCCGCCGCGATGGACAGTGAAACCGAGTCGCCCCTGACGACGGCCTGCGAGGGCAGCGGGAAGCCGGGCACGGGCAGCCCGTCGATCAGGCAGATGGCGGGGGCCGCGGCGAGCGCTCCAACGGCGCGCGCCATCGCGAGATGGGTGGCTCGGAGGATGTTGAGGCGGTCGATTTCACCGGGATCGGCAATGCCGGTGGCCCAGACGGCTCCGGCGCAGGTGGTGACCGCGTGGTGGAGCTTTTCGCGCCGCGCGGGGGTGAGTTTTTTCGAATCGTCGAGGCCCGGAACGGCATCCGGCACGGGGAGGATCACCGCGGCGGCGACGACCGGACCGGCGAGCGGGCCGCGGCCGGCCTCGTCGATTCCGGCGACCGGATGCAGGCCGTCGCCGCGCAGGGTGTCTTCGATGGAGAAATCGGGCATGCTCGAGTGTCACCACCCATACGGTTCAAAACCCGCGAAACTTGTCCATGAGCGGGCTGGAAACCATCCCGGGTCGCCACCATGTGGTGGTTGATGATTTCATTTGTTTCATGTAGATTTAGTGAGTAGCAGTGGATTCATTCGGCCGCCCGCCCCGCCTTCGCCTTCGCCTTCGCCTTCGTCCGCGAGAACCGCGCGGGATCAAGCGCGCCGACATCGCGGACCGGCGGCGTACCGGTCACCAACGAGGCCACGATATCTCCCGTCACCGGGCCGAGGCTCAGCCCCATCATCGCGTGGCCGGTGGCGATGACCAGGTTCTCATCCCGCGGCGCGCGACCAAGGTATGGCAGCCCGTCCGGCGTCACCGGCCGGTGACCCACCCACGGCTTCAGGCCGTCGAAACAAGCGGTCTTGATCTCCGGGAAATATCCGCCCGCCGAGCGAACGATGCCGCGCAGGCGAGCCGGGTTGGCGCGGTCGTCCCCCGCGCCGATCTCCATCGTGCCCGCGAACCGCAACGCGCCGCCAACCGGCGTCACCGCCACCTTCGCCTCCGTCAGAATCGAGCAGAGGCGCGGCAGTTGCGGAGGATCCGGCACCGTCAGCGAATACCCCTTGCCCGGCTGCATCGGCAGCCGCAGGCCGAGAGAACGGAGCAGCCGCCCGCTGCGGAATCCGCCTGCGATCACGAAGTGGGTCCCGGATTCTGAGAATCCGTAACCCCGCACCTCGCGCAGCCACCCGCTGCCATCACGTGCCAGCTCGTCCACCACCGCATCGTGTCGGATCTCGCCACCGAGCCGCAGGACACGCTCGCGCAGGCGGTCGAGCAGCCTGGCCGGGTTGAGGTGGCAGTCGTCCGGATAGTGGACCCCGCCCGCGACGTCCATCGTGATGTCGGGATCGAGGCGGGCCACGGCGTCCGTATCAAGCACCTCGGCGCGGACGTCCAGGCCATCGGCCATGCGCGCGATTTCCTCCTCGTCCTGCAGACCGCGCGCCGATTTGCAAAGCATCAGTAGTCCGCGTTTCGCCAGCCCGAAGTCCTCACCCTCCTCCGCCAGCGCGACAAACATGCGGCGGCTCTCGAAATGCAGGTCCCGTAACAGCGAGGCCGCCGAGCGCACATGCGCCTCGGTGCTGTGGCGGTGGAAAAGCCATCCCCAGCGCGCCAGCGCCGGATCCGGTCGCACGCGGATCGCGAACGGGCTTTCGCGATCCAGCAGCCAGCGCAACCCCTTCGCCATCATCCCCGGAGCCGCCAGCGGTACGAAATGGCTGGGCACGATCATCCCGGCGTTCTCGCGCGAGCCATTGTTGCCCCCCGGGGCCGCGGAGTCGATCACAACGGTCTCCACGCCGCGCTCGAGAAGCCGCCAAGCGGCACACAGGCCGATCACTCCGCCTCCGATCACGATGGTTTTCCGGTTTGTCATGATATCTTGGTCAGGATCCGGGCCCGCGATCGAGTGTCATCACGCACTCGAGGTGCCGGGTATTGGGAAACAAATCGAACGGCCGCACCCGCCTCAGTTCGTAACCCGCCTCGCACAGGTCGCGCAGGTCGCGCACCTGCGTCGCCGGATCACAGGAAACATACACCACCCGCGCCGGCCCGAATGCCGCGAGCTGCGCGAGAAACTCCGGCGTGCATCCGCGCCTCGGCGGATCGATCACTACCGCGCACTCCGCGCCGGGAAAATTGATACCCGCGAAAATCTCCTCCGCGGAGGCAGTGAGAAACGAGGCGTTCGCGATCCCGTTGCGCTCCGCGTTCCCGCGCGCGAAGCCGCACGACGTCTCCGAAACCTCGACACCCGCGACCTTCTCGAAATCCTCCGCCAGCGATAGCGCAAACAATCCGGATCCACAATACGCGTCCACCAGGAAGCGCGCACCGCCCGCCTTCGCCTGCTCCGCCACATGGGCGACGAAATCCGGCAGGATGTACGGGTTGTTCTGGAAAAAATCGCCCGCCAGGAAATGAAACTCCAGCTCGCCCACCCGCTCGGTGACGACCTCGCGGTGGTCCGTTTCCACCCGGCCCCCGGCCTCTCTCAACAACAGCGTCCCGCCTTTCTTGTAAGTGGTGGCGCGCTCCGCGACCCCGGCACGGATTTCCGGAAGCGCGTCATTGATGCCATCCATCGCGATCGGACAATGCGGCACGTCCACAATCCGGTTCGCAAGCCCGCGGAAGCCGATGGCCCCCACCCGCCCGTCGCGCGGGCGCTGGAAATGAGGCGTGATCTTCGAGCGATACCCCCACTGGCGCGGCGACGGGTGGCAACGCTCGACCGGAAACTCCACACCCGCCATATGGCGCAACAGTTCGCCAACCTGCCGCGTCTTCCATTCCAGTTGGAGCCGGTATTCGAGATGCTGGTATTGGCAGCCGCCGCAGTCGCCAAACAACCCACAACGCGCCTCCACCCGGCCCGGAGACGGCTCCAGCACCTCGACCAGATCCGCCTGCGAATACGCCTTGTCATTCCGGTAAATGCGCGCCCGCACCCGTTCGCCGGGCAGCGCGAAGGGCACGAAGACCACCCAGCCGTCCACGCGCCCGACCCCCGCGCCAAGATTCGTAAGCGAATCCACCACCAGTTCGATCTCCTCGTGATACTCGAACGGATGCGGATGAAATTTCCGGGGTGGGCGGCGCATGCGTCGCGGAAACTCGCCGCATCACCGCCCGGCAGTCAAGCCGTGCGATCATTTCCCGTTTGCCCGCAGCGCGATCCGGCGCATGTTTCATCGCAAATTGACCATCCGAGACGAAGCATCTCCATTGCGTCGCTTTTACCCGCGAACTGGAATTTAACATCCGACACCATGAGAATCCCGATCCTTTTTCCGATCCTCGCCGCCGCCTGCGTTGCCACGGTTGCCGCCCGCGACGTTCTCGACGGTCCGCAGGCGCTGATGCGCCTTGAGGAACAGGTTGCCGCCGTGGCTCGCGACAAAATGCCCGTCACCGTGGCGCTCGTCGCGGAATCCACCGGCGCGTCCGGATCCGGCGTGGTCGTCTCCGAAGACGGGCTTGTCCTTACCGCCGCACACGTGATTCAGGGTGCCGAGGAAGTATTGGTCGTGTTTCCGGACGGACGGCAGTTGAAAGGCGAATCTCTCGGCGCGAACCACTCGCGCGATGCCGCCATGCTCCGCATCACCAACGCCGACGCCCCGCTGCCCTACATGGAACTCGGCACCTCCCGCGACCTTGAGGCGGGCGACTGGGTCGTTGCCCTCGGCCACTCCGCCGGATTCGACGCGGCGCGCACGCCGCCGGTCCGCTTCGGTCGCGTGATTTCAAAAGGCCCTGGCAATTTTCTCACCACCGACTGCACCCTGATCGGAGGTGACTCAGGCGGTCCGCTCTTTGATCTCGATGGCCGACTCGTCGCCATCCACTCGTCGATCGGCCAGTCGCTCGAAAACAACAACCACACCGGCATCGATGGATTTATCGAAGACTGGGAACGCATGCTCGAAGGCGAGGCATGGGGCCGCCTATCCCTCAATCCCTTCGCCAACCCCGACATGCCCGTGCTCGGCATCGCCATGGGCCAACACCGCCGCGGCGGACGGGGCGTGCCCGTGGCCGAGGTGGTCCCCGGCTCGCCCGCCGCCGCGGCTGGCGTGCGCGTAGGCGACGTGATCCTCGCCCTGAACGACACCGAAATCCGCAATGGCAATGAACTGCTCCAAACCCTTGCGAAACTCAATGCCGGTGACACGGTTCGCCTCAAAATCGCCCGAGGCCGTGCCCAGCGGAATGTCGATGTCGTCCTGGCCCGCCGCGAAGATCTGTTCGAAGAATGAACTCGAAACCGGATTCCCCATCCTTCATGAAAACCATCCGAATTCTCCCGATACTACTGCTGTTTCCCCTTTCCGGAACCGCCCAGATTCAACGTGATCCGGGCGTGCCGCTCCTCACCGCCGAGGAACGCGCCGTCATCGACGAGCAGTCCGCCGGGTTCAACCGCGCCATCGAGCCGGTGATCGCCACCGCCGCCGAATCCACCGTCCGCGTCTGGTCCGGCACCCGCCGCCTCGCTTATGGCACCGTCGTGGACGACGGCTCCATCATCCTCACCAAATGGAGCGAGCTGCTGCGCGCGCGGGGCGACCTCCGCGTCGAAGCTGACGGCGATGAATTGCGCGCCGTATCGCTCGCCGGCGTGTATCCCGGGCACGACCTCGCCCTGCTCGAAATCCACGGCGACCCATTGCCCGCCGTCGCATTCGACACCACCGCGCTGCCCGACCTCGGTTCCTTTCTCGCGACCCCCCAGCCTGACGGACGTCTCGCGGCCTTCGGTGTGGTCGCCGTGCCCGCGCGCAACCTGCGCCAGACGGACCAGGCATTTCTCGGTGTGCAGGGCGATCCACGGTATGAGGACCGCGGCGTGCGCATCGCCGACGTCGTCGAGGATTCCGCCGCCGCCAATGCAGGCATCCGCAACGGCGATGTGATCCTCTCGGTGGACGACCGCGAGGTCAACGGCCTGTATGAACTCCGCAACTCTCTCAACGGTGTTCCTCCGGGTGCATCGCTGCCACTCACGCTGGAACGCGACGGTCGGCGGATCACCCGCGACGTCATCATGGGATCCCGCCCCGAATTCCCTCGCTTCCCGGGCGCGAGGCTCCAGCGGATGGAGCGCCTCGGCGGCCCGATCAGCCGCGTGCGCGATGAATTCCCGTCGGCCATTGAAACCGACATGCGCCCGCTACCCAACCAGATCGGCGGGCCGGTCGTGGACCTCGGCGGGCGCGTCGTCGGCATCACCCTCGCCCGCGCCGGCCGCACCCGCTCATATGTGATGCCGGCCGCTAATATCCTGGAAATGCTTGCCAGTGATCCGGAGGATCCCGCGGTAGTCGGCGAGCGGGTCGCCGCCGCCCGCGAAAACAACCATCACCAGGGCATTCACGCGCCCCGCCAGGCACCGGCAGAACCGGGTCGCGGCAGTGCCCCGTCACCGGAACGCATGGACCGCCACCTCTCCGACATGCAGCGGCTGCTGGATCTGATGTTGGGGGAAATGGACAAGCTCGAACGCTGACTCGAACGCCGGATTCGAAGTTTCAAATCCCGTGTATCCGCACCACATGGTCGCGTGAAAACCGAGCCTTCGGTGCCGAGGCATATTTGTCTTCCCCCGAACGATAGCCCACCGCGCAGGCCACAGCCGTGGCGTAGCCTGAGTACCCAAGGCCGAGAATCGTGTCGTACGCCGCCTTGTCGATGCCTTCCAGCGGACAGGTGTCCACGCCCATGACCGCGGCGGACGTCATCAACTGGCCGAGGGCGATATAGCACTGCCGGATATTCCAGTCGCGCTTTGCCCGCTCGTCCAGTGCGCCGACAAAGCCGTCGATCATCCCCCGGTATGGGGCGAGATCCGCCGGGGCCTTCCCTTGGCTTTCCGCCATGCATTCCATCCAGGCATCCACGTCGCCCTCCGTCATATCCGTCCGCGCCGTGATCACAATGAACCGGTCCGCGTCCGTGACCTGCGGCTGGTTCCAGGACGCCTCGCGCAACCGGTCGCGTGTCGCCGCGTCTTCCACCACCACGAACCGCCAGGGTTGCAATCCGAACGATGAAGGCGCGAGTACCAGCGCATCCAGCAGCGCTTCCCAAGTCTCCGCGTCCAGCTTGCGTGCGGAGTCGAACTTTTTCGTGGCATAGCGGTAATAAAGGGCGGAGCGAAGGTCGGCTGGCTGCATTTTCATGAGGCGCGACTATCCCGCATCACCGTCGATCCGCAAGTGGATCAACCCGAAAATTCTCTCAACACCCAACATGGTGATGCGGTTAAAAGCGATTTACCGCATTTGATTCAACCAAATACCCGGTCCCGACGCCATCACGCTCCCGGCAGCTCAATAAATCCCTCGAGCTTCCGAATACGGGTCGGGTGGCGCATTTTTCGCAGTGCTTTGGCCTCGATCTGGCGGATGCGCTCGCGCGTGACCTGGAACTGGCGGCCGACCTCCTCCAGCGTCCGGCTGTAACCGTCCTTCAGACCAAAGCGTTGTTCAAGCACCTCGCGCTCGCGCTCGGTGAGCGTGTCGAGCACGTCCTTGATCTTGTCCTTGAGCATCGAGAAGCCCGCCTCCTCCATCGGATTGTCCGCCGCCTTGTCCTCGATGAAGTCGCCGAACGAAGTGTCGTCTGAATCGCCCACCGGAGCCTGCAGGCTGATCGGCTGCTGGGCCATCTTGAGGACGGCACGCACGCGTTCGACCGGCAGGTGAATCTCCTCGGCGATCTCCTCGGGCGACGGTTCGCGGCCGTATTCCTGAACGAGCTGCTTCTGCACGCGCATCAGCTTGTTGATGGTCTCGATCATGTGTACCGGAATGCGGATCGTGCGCGCCTGGTCGGCGATCGAACGGGTGATCGCCTGGCGGATCCACCACGTTGCGTAGGTCGAGAACTTGTAGCCCCGGCGGTATTCGAATTTCTCGACCGCCTTCATCAGGCCCATGTTGCCCTCCTGGATCAGATCGAGGAACGAAAGACCACGGTTGGTGTATTTCTTCGCAATCGATATTACCAGGCGCAGGTTTGCCTCCACCATCTCGGTTTTCGCCTTGAGGGCCTCCCTCAGCCAGTGCTTCAGCAACCGGTTCGACTCCTCAAGCGTCTCCGCCGTGTGCCATGCGCGTTGCTGGAGTTCACGCATCTTTGTCTGGAATTCCTTGTTATCAGGCCGGGACTTCAGCTTGCGCTGGTATTTCCAATACAGCGACATCACGTCATTCACCTGCTCGCAGAAATCCTCGATCACCTTCTGCTTGTAGTAAAAGCGCACGAAAACCCGATGCATCGTCTGCAGGTTTTTCTCAAAGTTCTCCTCCAGCTTCCTCTTTCCGCGCGGGCTTTTGGCGGTGAGCTGGCGGAAGATGTCGTCGTTCTCCGCGTGCAACTGGCGCAGTTGGTCGCACAATTTCCCCAGGCTCTTCATGTAGCGCTCTCGGCTTTCGATCTTCTTATCGAGGATTACGCGGTCGAAGCGCTCCTTGCCCTTGATCAGCTTGTCCGCCAGCTCAAGATAACTATCCACGATGAAGCCGAAGTGGTGCAGGCGCTTCGAAACCTCGATCTCCGCGTCCTCGATCCGCTTCGAGATCTCGACCTCCTGCTCGCGGGTCAGCAGAGGCACCTGGCCCATCTGCTTCAGATACATCCTCACCGGGTCGTCGAGGATGTCGAGCTTCTGGTCGGCCTTGCCCTCGTCTTCGGCGGCATCGTCATCGTCCCGCTTCTTGTCCTTGAAACGATCCACTTCGGAGGCGTCGATGATGTCGAACTCCATGTTGCGCAGCCGCTCCATGATCGCCTCGACGTCGTTCGGATCGACCAGATCGTTCGGCAGCACCTCGTTGATGTCGTCGTAAGTCAGGTATTCCTGCTCTTTCGCCAGCTTGATCAACTCGCGGATCTTGTCCTGGATCTCGGGCGTATCGATTCTCGCCTTGCCTGCCTTTGCCTTGCGAGATGTAGCGCCCTTCGCCGGAGACCCCTCCTTCACAGAGGACTTGCTATCAGAGGATGCCGGGGATTTCGCAGCGGGTTTCGACTTTGCAGCGGGTTTTGATCCGGACGGTTTTGCAGCGGGTTTTTTCTTGATTCCCTTGTCCGCCACTTTCCGAGTCTCAACCTCTGGTGATTTGGTTCCCCTGGCCGCCGGTTTCGGCTTCGGTTCGTCCGCGGAGTTCTTGGGCACAACTTTTTTCTTCGCCGAGGCCGCCTTGCTGGCCGGTGTCTTCGCGGGTGCGGATTTCGACCGCGCTTTCGGTTTGGATTTCGCGGCGGCTTTCTTCGGTGTGGCTTTGGTCGATGGCATGGAGTCGGATGATCTCGTGATGATGGACGCGGGAATAAATCGCCCATCCTATGGGCACAATGCATTACACTGGCGAGGGCGCAATCAACGGAGCGCACGGCTCGCCGTCAAGGGATTTCTGCAACCATTCACAGTTCAATCCTTGCGCGTCAGTTCGACGAAGACATCCTCTAGCGTGGCCTGGTGCAGGAATAGCGAACGAAGCGGCCAGCCGTGCCGCGCGGCCAAGTCCGCGACTTGTTCGCGCACGTCTCCATCCGAGGCAACCCACACCAGGTAGCGGCACCAGTCTCCGCCCAACACGTCGGGCACGACTTTCTTCACACCGTTCAACCGCCCGAGAGCCCCCGCCACCACTTCACCATCCCCCTGGATCTCGACCTGCAGCCGCCCCGCAGCCCGCATCTCGTCGATCAGGTTGGCTGGCGTGTCGTCCGCCTTGATCCGTCCCTCGTCGATGATGATCACCCGCCCCGCCACCATCTGCACCTCCGAGAGAATGTGAGTGGATATCATGACGGTATGATGCTCGCCAAGGCGGCGGATCAACTCGCGGATCTGCCGGATCTGCGTCGGATCCAACCCGTTGGTCGGCTCGTCGAGAATCAACAGCCCGGGGTCGTGAACAAGCGCGTCGGCCAAACCCACCCGCTGCCTGTATCCCTTCGATAAGGTTTTGATCATCTTGCGCCGTACACCGGTCAGACCGCAGGTCTCCAGCACATCTCCCACCCTGCGCCGCACGTCACCACCCGTCACACCCTTGATTCGGGCGCGAAAGTTGAGATATTCGCGAACCCGCATTTCACCATAGAGCGGCACATTCTCTGGCATGTAACCGATGCTGCGCCGCGCCGCGATCGAATCCCGGAATACATCATACCCCGCCACGCTCGCCGTCCCGCTGGTCGGCGGCAGGTAACCCGTAAGCATCCGCAGCGTCGTCGTTTTGCCCGCCCCGTTCGGACCAAGGAATCCGACAATGCCGCCCTGCTCGACCCGGAATGAGATCCCTGACACCGCCGGGTGGCGTCCGTAGCGCTTGGTCAGTTCGTTTACTTCAATCATGAGAACGCGTGTTGATGGCGTGAAAGTTTTGGAATTCCGGCCCGATGTTCGATTGACGCGACACCGCCCACCCCTTACCTAAGCGCTGCACGCGTGGGGCCAAGCGGGAAATGCACGGTCCGCCGCGCCCAATCACACCGATCACCATGAATTCCTCCGTATCAGCGCGGCTCAACGCGGATCTGCTCGACGAAAAATTCGCACGATGGTTGGAAGAACCGACCGCGGTCGAGCCCACCTGGGCCGCGTTTTTCGAGGGATTCGAGCTTGGCGCGGAACAGGTGCGCCGCAGTAGCGAGCAGCCCGTATCGAAAAACACGACTGCCGCTGAGGCCCCGACCTCCGGAGATTCCGAATTCGACTTCTACGGCAAGATCGTCAGCCTTATCTACAATTACCGCGTGCTCGGCCACACCCAGGCCCATATGAATCCCCTCGATGACGAACCACCTCGCAACCCGCGCCTCGAACTCACAAAATTCAACCTCGGCGAGGCGGACCTCGACCGGATCGCCTTCAACTCGTTCTTCCGTCACAACGAGAAAATGAAGCTGCGCGACATGATCGCGGCCCTCGAGGCGACATACTGCGGCAAAATCGGCTTCGAGTTCATGCACATCCACAACACCTCGGTGCGGCACTGGGTGCGCGAACGCATCGAGGCCCACGGCAAGCGGGAGTGCGCCACGCGCGAGGTGAAAATCGACGCACTGCGCTGGGTGCTCGAGGCCGAGGCATTCGAGACGTTCACCGGAAAAAAATTCATCGGCGAAAAACGCTTCTCGCTCGAAGGCGGCGAGGGGGCCATGGTCGTTCTCAACGCCATCCTGCGGGAGTGCCCGCGCAACGAGGTGCGCGAAATCGAAATGGGCATGGCGCACCGCGGACGCCTCAACATCCTCGCCAACTTCGTCCGCAAATCCGTCCACACCATCCTCTACGAATTCACGCCCGACTACGAACCCGGCCTGGTCGCCGGCGACGGCGACGTGAAATACCATCTCGGATACGAAAGCGTCCGCGAACTGCCCGACGGCAACGTCCGCGTCTCGCTCGCTGCAAACCCAAGCCACCTCGAGGCCGTCAACTCGGTCGTCGAGGGCAAGGCCCGCGCCCGCCAGCGCATCATCGGCGACGATGGCGCGCAGACGGACCGCAAGCGCGTGCTTCCGATCCTTATCCACGGCGACGCAGCCTTCGCCGGCCAGGGGTCCGTCGCCGAGGTACTCAACCTCTCCCAGCTACCCGGCTACCGCACCGGCGGCACCATCCACCTCATCATCAACAACCAGATCGGCTTCACCACGTTGCCGGCCGACGCCCGCTCCTCCCACTATGCCACGGACATCGCCAAGATGATCGAGGCGCCCATTCTCCACGTCAATGGCGAGGACCCGTGTGAATTGAGCTGGGCCGCCAACTTCGCGCTCGAATTCCGCCAGCGCTTCGGCCGCGACATTGTCATCGACATGTATTGCTACCGCCGACAGGGCCACAACGAGGCCGACCAGGCGGCGTTCACCCAGCCGGTCATTGCAAAGGCCATCGCCTCACGCGACACCTTCGCCAAGACCTACAAGACCGAACTCATCGACCAGGGGGTCATCTCGCGCGAGGACGCCGATGCCATCGAGAAATCCATCTGGGACAACCTGGAGGAGGAATACCAGACCATGCTGCGCCTGCAGGAGGCGGGCGACCGCTCCGTCTTCCACGGCTCCACCGCCGTCAGCCAGGAACCCTACAGCAACGCCCCGGTCCCCACCGGCGTCGAGGCCGGTCGCCTGCGCCATATCGGCGACGTCCTCACCACCGTGCCAGACGGCTTCCAGCTCAACCCCACTCTCGGAAAACGTTTCATCCCGCGCCGCGTCAAGGCACTCGAGAACGGCGGCCCCATCGACTGGGCGTTCGCCGAATCCCTCGCCTTTGGCGCGCTCCTGATGGAGGGTCGCCCGGTGCGCCTCTCCGGCCAGGACAGCCGCCGCGGCACCTTCTCCCAGCGCCACGCCGTGTTCTACGACTACGAGACGCGCGAGCGCCACATCCCGCTCCAGCACCTCGCGCCCGACCAGGGGAAATTCTGCGTCTATAACTCGCTGCTCTCCGAGTTCGCCGTGCTCGGATTCGATTACGGCTACTCGCTCAGCTACCCGGACATGCTCATCATGTGGGAAGCCCAGTTCGGCGATTTCTGCAATGGCGCACAGGTCATCATCGACCAGTTCATTTCCTCCGCCGAATCCAAGTGGCAGACGCCCACCGACCTCGTCATGCTCCTGCCCCACGGCTACGAGGGCATGGGGCCTGAGCACTCCAGCGCCAGGCTCGAGCGCTTCCTCCAGCTCTGCGCCGAAAACAACATGGTCGTCGGCAACTTCACCACGCCCGCCCAATACTTCCACGCGCTTCGCCGCCAGAAACACCGCGCCTTCCGCAAGCCGCTCGTGCTCATGACGCCGAAAAGCCTGCTCGGCCACCCCTCGGCAGTCTCCGGCATCGATGATTTCCTGCCCGGCACCTGCTTTCAGGAAATCCTGCCCGATTCCGGCGGCCCGGAGAATCCCGGGGATGTCTCCCGCATCATCTTCTGCAGCGGCAAGGTTTACTACGACCTCTGCGAATACCGTAAGGAAAATGACATCCGCGACGCGGCAATCATCCGCATTGAGCAACTCTACCCATTCCACGAGGACATGGCGCGTGCTATCGTCGGGGAATACCCCAATGCCGTGCAGATCGTCTGGTGCCAGGAGGAGCCGCTCAACATGGGCGCTTGGAGCTACATCGGCCCGCGCCTTCACAACACCCTCGATCAATCCATCCGATACGCCGGCCGCCGCACCGCGTCCAGCCCCGCCACCGGCTCCAAGGCCAACCACAAGCGCGAACAAAAGGCCCTGCTCAAGCAGGCGTTCGAGGCCTGAGTCGCACCGCACCCCACCGCTTTTCCCACGCACCCAACACCATGTCACACGACGTCACCGTCCCCGCCTCCGGCGAATCCGTTACATCCGCCAATGTCGCCCGCTGGCACAAAAGCCATGGCGACGCCGTCTCCAAGGGCGATGTGCTTGTCACCCTCGAAACCGACAAGGTCTCCAACGAACTCGAAGCCGATGCCGACGGCACCCTCGAAATCCTCGTCAACGAAGGCGAGGAGGTCGATATCGGAACCGTCATCGCCCGCATCAGTGATGACGCCGGAAAAACGCAGGAAAAAAACGAGCCGGAGCCATCCGATCAGCCCGATCAGCCCGATCAGCCCGATCAGTCGGACCAGCCCGATCAGCCCGCCCCACCGGCCACCGGCGACGCCATCGACCTGGTCGTCCCGCCGTCCGGCGAATCCGTCACCTCCGCCAACATCAGCAAATGGCACAGGAAAGACGGCGACACGGTCGCGAAAGGCGAAATTCTCGTCACCCTGGAAACCGACAAGGTCTCCAACGAACTCGAATCCCCCGCCGCCGGCACCCTGGAAATCCTTGTCGCCGAAGGCGAGGAGGTCGCCATCGGCAGCGTCATCGCCAAAGTGGCCCCTGGAGCTTCTGGCAATGACCCTGGAGCAGCACCGAAAGAAGAACCCAATGGAACGCCGACTTCAGTCGGCCCCGATGCGCCGAAAGAGCCCGCCCCCCCCCCCCCCCCCCAAAAAACCCAAAC